>NZ_JBHLWH010000014.1:0-276454 GCF_042433045.1 Citricoccus parietis
CCAATCAACCAATTCAAAAAATTGGCATCAACAAACTTGGCACACTATTGAGTTCTCAAACAACAGGTACGTAATAAATACTGACCAGATAAACCCAATTCTTTGGGCCGCTTTCCGGCTTTTCTCATCCGCGGTTCTCAACCTTATCCCTTCGATTTCATCCCGTCAAATCGGCGTTTCCGGCGATTTCTTCGAATCAAATCTCAGTTCTTCGGTTATATCCATCCAGGTGATCCATGACGGCCGCTTAGGGGCTCAATCACTTCTTCCTGCATGGCCCGTACTTCGTGCGGGACCCTGACGCTACACCTTGAAGGGCGCAGAAGTCTAGGTCTGCATTTCTGTTCGGGGTGGCCACCTGTTTTCCGCTTTCGCGGCTGGCGACTTGAAGAACTATACACACGGATTCGCGTGGCCGCAAAATCAGCCTCAGGCGTCGCCCACCGGCCTCGGATGCGCGTGATTCCGCGGTTTTTCCAGGGTTGCGACCCCACGTGCCATGAGGTTGTGAGGCAGGTCTCCCCCGGTGTCCAGGACTGAGCCGAGACGGAACTGGCCGCCCCCTCGGTGAGGGGAGCGGCCAGTCGGTGAGGCACCGTGCTGTGATTCGAGAGGTGGCCCGCCGCGCGTCCGAGGCGCGGGTGGTCGGGCGGGCCGGTGGTCAGATGTTCAGGCGGTCAGATCCACCAGAGCCATGTTCTTCTTGCCGCGGCGCACCAGGAGGTACTTCCCGTGCAGGGCGTCGTCCGTGCCAAAGGTGGCCTCCAGGTCGGTGACCTTGACGTTGTTCACCGCGGCACCGCCGTCGTTGACCGTGCGACGTGCCTCCGAGTTGGAGGCGGACAACCCGGTGGAGGTCAGCAGGTCCACGATGCCCACGGGACCGTGCGTTCCCAGGCCCGCGGCTGCGGTCGGCAGCTCGGCGGTGGCTGCAGCGAGGGTGGGCTCGTCCACCGAGGCCAGATCCCCCTGGCCGAAGATCGCCGCCGAGGCGTCGATGACCTTGCGGGTGGCGTCCTCCCCGTGCACGAGGGACGTGACCTCCCAGGCGAGGGTCTTCTGTGCCTCCCGCCGGAAGGGCTCCTCACGAACCTTGGCCTCGAGCGTCCCGATCTGCTCGCGGGTCAGGAAGGTGAAGACCTTCAGGCGGTCGAGCACGTCCGCGTCCGCGGTGTTCAGCCAGAACTGGTAGAAGGTGTACGGCGAGCACATCCGGGCGTCCAGCCAGATGGCGTTGCCCTCCGACTTGCCGAACTTGGTCCCGTCCGAATTGGTGATCAGCGGAGTGCCGATGGCGTGGGCGGAGACGCCCTCCACCTTGCGGATCAGGTCCGTCCCCGAGGTCAGGTTGCCCCACTGGTCCGAGCCGCCCGTCTGCAGCAGGCAGCCGTAGTCGCGGTACAGGTTCAGGAAGTCCATGCCCTGCAGGACCTGGTAGGAGAACTCCGTGTAGGAGATCCCCTCGTCCGAGTTCAGACGCTTGGCCACGGTCTCCTTCTTGACCATGGTGCCCACCCGGAAGTGCTTGCCCACGTCCCGCAGGAAGTCCAGCGCGCTCATCTGACCGGTCCAGTCCAGGTTGTTGACCATGCGCGCGGCGTTGTCCCCCTCGAAGGACAGGAAGCGCTCGATCTGTCCGCGCAGATACCCGACCCATTCGGTGACGGTGTCCCGGTCGTTCAGCACACGTTCGGCCGTCTGCCGCGGGTCGCCGATCAACCCGGTGGAGCCGCCCACCAGTCCGAGGGGCTTGTGGCCGGCCAGCTGGAGCCGGCGTAGCAGCAGGATCTGCACCAGATTCCCCAGGTGCAGGGATGGAGCCGTCGGGTCGAAACCGCAGTAGTAGGTGACCGGCTCGCCGTCGAGCAACTCCTCCAGGGCTGCCTCGTCCGTGGAGACGTGGACAAGACCGCGCCACTGCAGTTCCTGCCAGAGGGTGGGGAAGGACGGGTCATTGGTCTGTCCGGCCAGGGCCGGGTTCACGGTGGGGGCACCGGTGGTGGACGTGCTGGTCACGGGGAGGGCCTCTCGGGGAGTGTCGATGCGTCAGGGTCAGCGGGTACGTCGGTGGCGGTGAGGGCCCGACGCCGGCCCGGTGGCTAGTCCAGTCCGGCCGGCAGTTCGCCGGTGGCCAGGATCCGCAGGGTCTGGGTGGACCGGGTCATGGCCACATAGAGGTCGCCGACGATGCCGCCGGCCTCGGCCACGATCTGGGCCGGCTCGAGCAGCACGACGGCATCGAATTCCAGGCCCTTGGCCTCGCCGGGGGTGGTGGCCACGATGTCCTGGCCCAGTCCCCCGCCGCCGGAGCCGACCCGATCGCCATACTTGGCCCGCAGCAGGGTGGCGACCTGGCCCTCGAGGGAGACCGGTGCGATCACTGCGAGCAGGCCGCCGTCGATCCGTTCCAGGTCTTCGGCGATGCCGGACAGCAGGGCGTCCTGACGGTCCGCAGTGGCCACGCGGGTGACCGTCGGCTCCCAGTCACCCTCGCGCACGGCTTGCGGGTTGGACACCGGCAGGCCGGCCTCCTGGGCCACGCGTGCGGCCAGCCGGGTGATCTTGGCCGGGGTGCGGTAGTTCACCGTCAGCTCCTCCAGGTGCCAGCGGTCCTGGACGAACGGCTCGAGGGCTTCAGCCCAGGAGGTCACGTTGGCCGCCGAGGAGGCCTGGGCGATGTCCCCGACGATGGTGAACGACTTCAGCGGACAGCGGCGCATGAGCAACCGCCACTGCATGGGCGAGAGTTCCTGTGACTCGTCGACCACCACGTGTCCGTAGGTCCAGGTGCGGTCCGTGGCGGCCCGCTCGGCGGCGGAGACATGGTGGTCCCCGGCCTGGTTGGCATCAGCCAGGGCCTCGGCGGAGACCACGCCGTCCACCCCGAAGTCCTCGAGCATGGCGTGGACGTTCTCCAGGGTGGCCTCCGCATTGGCCACGTCCCGTTTGCGGTCGGCCTGCTGAGTGGCCTGGAGACGGCCGGCGCTGGCGTCCCACTCCCCCAGCAACTCCGCGGCCTCGTCCAGCAGCGGGACGTCCGCCTCGGTCCAGGGCGCGTCGGCCGCACGCAACAGGCGGCGGCGTTGCTTCGCCTTGAGGAACGGGGCGGCCATCTCCAGGTGTCCCGGTTTGGAGAACAGGTCAGAGAGGAGCTTCTCCGGAGTCAGCGGCATCCAGCACAGGTTCAGGGCGATGCGCACGTCCCGAGAGGTGCGGACGTCCTCGGAGAGGTAGGAGCGGTCGATGTTGTTGCCCGCCCCGGAGGACTTCTCCAGCTTGTCCTTCAGCTGGTCGGCGAGCTCGCGCACCATGATCTTCACGAACGTGGTGCGCGCCTCGTTGTGCGGCTTCCCCGTGGCCCGGGCCCGGTCGCGGGCCCGGCGGACCTGCTTCGGGCGGATGGTCAGGGTGGTCCCGCCGACGTCCACCCGGCGCGGCCCGTCCGGGAGGCGCTGGCGGTTGGCCACGGCGTTGGCCACCACCTCGGCCATGAACAGCCGGCCCTTCACCTTCGCGACCCGCCGGTCAGCTTCCGGGACGGCCTTGATGCCGGGCATCAGCCGGCCGAGGGAGGACATGACCACGCCGGTCTCGCCGAGGGAGGGCAGCACGCGGTCGATGTAGCGCATGAACGACTGGGACGGCCCCACGAGCAGCACGCCCGCCGTCTTCAACCGCTCGCGGTGGGTGTAGAGCAGGTAGGCGGCGCGGTGCAGGGCCACGGCTGTCTTGCCGGTGCCGGGCCCGCCCTGGACCACCAGCACCCCCTTGAGGGGCGAGCGGATGATGGCGTCCTGTTCGGCCTGGATGGTGGCGACGATGTCACCCATCTGGCCGGTGCGCCGGGCTGTGACGGCCGCCAGGAGGGCACCCGCGCCGTGGTGCGTCGATTCATCGTCCAGCAGCGTCGCGTCCAGGACGTCGTCCTCGAGATCGGCCACGGTGCGGCCGCGCAACATCAGGTGCCGGCGGCGGCGCACCCCCAGCCGTTGATGGGCGGTGGCCTGGTAGAAGGCGCCGGCCTCCGGCGCCCGCCAGTCGACCATGAGCCGGACCTGGTCCTCGTCCGTCAGGCCGATGCGCCCGATGTAGCGTTCGTCGCCTTCGTCCATGTCCAGCCGGCCGAACACCAGCCGGTCGTCAACGGCGTAGAGCTGGGCGAGGCGGTCCTCGTAGAGGCTGGCGAACGCATCACGCTCGGAGACGTTCTGCACCGAGCCCTGCGGGCCGTCCTTGCGGACACGGGCCAGCTGGCGTTCCTTCTCGGCACGCAGTTCGTCCAGGCGCTCATAGAGCCCGGCGACGTATTCGCGCTCATGCTCCAGTTCGGTCTGGTGGATCGGAACCACATCAGTCATGCCTTGCACACCTTAGGGCTATCGATGGCGCCCGAAGGGTCCGACGAATCCGCCAGAACCCCTGGGCACCTCGGAACGAGTGACCATCCATGGTACAGCCGTTGGGGTGAACGCCATATTAATCCCGTCTCTCTTCCCGGCTCTCCCGCCGGCGCCGTGGCTGGGCCGCCCGGTAGGGAGACACCGAGGGCTCATCCGGCAGCCAGAAGCGCCACGGGTAGTCCGGTCCGCCACCCTCGCCTGAGACCCCGGTGCGCGGACCGCTCAGGGTCCCGGGCCGGCGTCGGGACCGCAGGCCGGACAACCAGATCCCGTCCGGCGCCGGCTGTTCCGGGGCCGGGTCCAGCACCTCACCGGGTGCCGGCCCGAGGAGCAGTGCTGAGCCGTCGTCGCCGGCTCCGATGCCCAGGGTCTGGGCCAGGCGGGCCGGGCCTGAGGCCAGCTGACGGGCCGTCCTGGCCGGTCGGGAACGGACTGCAGTCCCGGCCACGGCACCGGCGCCGCGGCGCACGAGTGCGGTGTCCATCCCCGCGACCACCTCGCCGGCGCGCAACAGCACGCCCGAGCTGGTTCCCTCCGGACCGCACACGATGTTCACGCACCAGTGCATCCCATAGGTGAAGTACACGTAGATGTGACCGACCGGCCCGAACATGGTGGCCGTGCGGGCGGTGCGTCCCCGGAAGCCGTGCGAGCCGGGGTCACGGGCCCCCTCGTAGGCCTCGACCTCCGTCAGGCGCACGCTGACCGCCGCCCCCTGACGGGCGACGGTCAGAGTGGAGCCCAGCAGCAGCGGTGCCGCGTGCAGGCTCCCGCGTTCCAGTGGCTCCAGTCCTCTCGGGGTCACGGAAGGACCGATGAGTCCCCGAAGGCGCGCAGCGGTTCCAGCTGGGACCTGAGCTCGGACAGCTGCGCCGCAACGGCCACCGGGGCGGTACCGCCCTGCGCGCTGCGGGAGTTGAGTGAGCCTTCGGTGGACAGGACCGTGCGGACCTCCGGGGTCAAGGCCGGGGAGATGGAGGCATAGTCCTCATCGGTGAGGTCCCACAACTCCGCGCCACGGGACTCGGCCAGCTTGACCGCCTCACCGGACAGCTCGTGGGCCTCACGGAACGGCACGCCCTGGCGGACCAGCCATTCCGCGATGTCCGTGGCCAGGGCGAATCCCTGCGGCGCCAGCTCTGCCATCTTCTCCGTGTTGAAGGTCAGCGTCGCGATCATCCCGGAGACCGCGGGCAGCAACAGCTCCAGGGTGTCCGCGGCGTCGAAGACCGGCTCCTTGTCCTCCTGCAGGTCACGGTTGTACGCCAGCGGCAGCCCCTTGAGGGTCGCCAGCAGACCGGTCAGGTTGCCGATCAGGCGCCCGGACTTGCCGCGCGCCAGTTCGGCGACATCCGGGTTCTTCTTCTGCGGCATGATCGAGGAGCCCGTGGAGTAGGCGTCGTCCAGGGTGACGAAGCCGGCCTCCTTGGTGGCCCAGAAGATGATCTCCTCGCTGATGCGGGACAGGTCCACACCGACCATGGCACTCACCCAGGCGAACTCAGCGAAGACGTCCCGCGCGGCGGTGCCATCGATCGAGTTCCAGACCGCGGAGTCGAATCCGAGCTCAGTGGCGACCGCGTTCGGGTCCAGCCCGAGCGAGGACCCGGCCAAGGCACCCGAGCCGTAGGGCGACACGGCGGCACGGCGGTCCCAGTCCACGAAGCGTTCCACGTCCCGGGCCATCGCCCAGGCATGGGCCAGCAGGTGATGGCTCAACAGCACCGGTTGCGCGTGCTGCAGGTGCGTCCGGCCGGGCATCGGCGCGTACGGGTGTGCCTCGGCCTGGGCCACCAGCGCGTCGATCGTCTCCACCAGCCGGGCGGCGATCACACGAGCGTGGTCGCGCAGGAACATCCGACCCAGCGTGGCGATCTGGTCATTGCGGGACCGGCCGGCGCGGAGCTTGCCGCCCAACTCCGGCCCGGCCCGCTCGATGAGTCCACGCTCCAGGGAGCCGTGCACGTCCTCATCCGCCTCGGAGGCGACGTAGGCGCCCGAGACGACATCGTCCTCCAAGCGGTCGAGGGCGGCCAGCATGCCTGTGAGCTCGCCGTCGTCGAGCAGGCCGGCCTCCTGCAGCACCCGGGCGTGGGCCCGGGACCCGGCAATGTCATACCGGGCCAGCCGCCAGTCGAAGTCGGTGGACTTGCTCAACGCCGCAAGTGCATCGGCGGGACCGCCGGCGAACCGGCCGCCCCACAACGAGCCCTCGTTGGTGCCGTGGCGTTCCCTCGCTCCCGACCGTCCTGCGGCCTCGGAGCCCTGGTGGTTCTCCGACACGTTCTCGGGCACGGCTCAGCTCTCGTTCGAGAGCTGGGCGACGTCGGCCAGCGAGTCCACGTCACCGGCCACGCGCTCGTCGCGTTCCGTGGCCACCTTCGAGGACAGGCCGAAGATGTCGATGAACCCGCGGGCCGAGGACTGGTCGAAGGCATCGCCCTCGTCGTAGGTGGCCAGGCTGAAGTCGTACAGGCCCGTGTCGGAGCGGCGTCCCTGCACGGTGGCGCGGCCGCCGTGCATCTCCATGCGGATGTCGCCCGAGACGTACTTCTGGGTCTCGTCCACGAAGGTGTCCAGGTTCTTCTTCAGCGGGGAGAACCACTGGCCGTCATAGACGATCTCGGTCCAGCGCTGGTCCACGGTCTTCTTGAAGCGGGCCTGCTCGCGCTCGAGCGTCACGTTCTCGAGCTCCCGGTGGGCGGTCATGAGTGCCATGGCGCCGGGGGCCTCGTAGATCTCACGGGACTTGATGCCGACCAGGCGGTCCTCGACGATGTCGATGCGGCCGATGCCCTGGGCGCCGGCGCGGCGGTTCATCTCCTCGATGATCTGCAACGCAGTGAGAGAGCGGCCGTCCAGGGCGGTGGGAACGCCCTGGTCGAAGGTCACGGTGACCACGTCCGGAGCCGGCGGGAAGGCCGGGTCGTCCGAGTAGTCGTAGACGTCCTTGGTCGGTCCGTTCCAGATGTCCTCGAGGAAGCCGGTCTCCACGGCGCGGCCCCAGACGTTCTGGTCGATCGAGAAGGGGTTCTTCTTCGTGGTGACGATCGGCAGCTCATGGCGCTCCGCATATTCGATGGCCTTGTCCCGGGTCAGGGCGAGGTCCCGGACGGGCGCGATGCACTTCAGGTCCGGGCCCAGGGTCTGGATGCCGACCTCGAAGCGCACCTGGTCATTGCCCTTGCCGGTGCAGCCGTGGGCCACGGTGGAGGCCCCGAACTGGCGGGCGGCGGCGACCAGGTGGCGGACGATGACCGGCCGGGAGATGGCCGAGACCAGCGGGTAGGCGTCCATGTACAGGCCGTTGGCCTTCAGCGTGGGCATGCAGTACTGCTCGGCGAACTCGTCCCGGGCATCCGCGACATAGGCTTCGACGGCGCCGCAGTCGAGGGCGCGCTGGCGGATCGTCTCCAGGTCCTCGCCGCCCTGGCCCACGTCCACGGCCACGGCGATCACCTCGGCGCCCGTGGCCTCGCTGATCCAACCGATGGCCACCGACGTATCCAGTCCGCCCGAATAGGCCAAGACGATGCGCTCTGTCATTGCATACTCCTTCTGTTGCCTGCGATAGTGCCGGCGTTGCCGCCTGCGATGGTGCCTGCCACGGGGCCGCGCACCGCGTACGGAACGGCCGGCCTGCTCTATGCAAGAGTCTACATATTTATGCAGCGCATGCCGAACCACCCCTCGACGCCGGACAGACCGCGCCGTTCTCTCCCCGGGACTTCTCCACGACGCCGTGCCCTCACCGTAATCTGGTGCCATGACGAGCGATACCCCACACGCCAGCCAGTCCGACGACCAACCGACAGTGAACGGCACGCCGGAGCTGACCGACGAGGAGTTGGAGTTCCTGAACTCCCTCTTCGATCTGGCCCGCGCCGGGGACGGCGACCGGCTGCTACCCGTCCTCGACCAGGGCGTCCCGGTCGATCTCGCCAACCACAAGGGCGACACCCTGCTGATTCTCGCCACCTACAACAACCATCCGGCGCTGGTGACGGCCCTGATCGGGCGGGGCGCCGACGTGCACCGGCTCAACGGCCGCGGACAGTCAGCGTTGTCCTGCGCAGTCTTCGTGCAGAACGAGGAGTCGGTGCGGGCACTCCTGGCCGCGGGCGCGGACCCGGACGAGGGCCCCGTGAGCGCCCGCGCCGCCGTCGACATGTTCGGGCTCGAATCGATGCGGGCACTCCTGGACGATCCGGAGCTCCGCGCATGAGAGCAGGATGAGAATCCACCCCGAACGCCGAGGATAATTTGACGTTATCGTTCTGATGCATTTCACTAGACCTAGTCCTGCTTCGTGATCTTTTCGTGATCTGGCAGGAAGCCTGCGGGGTTCCCCCACCTGCACCGTCCCCTGGGAACCCCGTGCCGTGAAATCCATCGCGGACGGCGGACGGTGCTGCATGGACGGTCGGGGACGACCTGAGCAGTGGTGGGCCGAAACCCCAAGAAACCATGCAGAAGACTTCCACTGCCTCCCAGTCCACCCGCCGCACCATCATCCGCCGCTCGGCCGCAGGCCTCGCCGGCGTTGCCGTGGCCGGCGCCGGCCTGACCGCCCTCTCCGCACCCGCCACCGCCGCCCCGGCCTCCAGCTGGGACTCCCTGGCTCAGTGCGAGTCCGGAGGCAACTGGTCCATCAACACCGGAAACGGCTACTACGGCGGCCTGCAGTTCTCGGCGAGCTCCTGGAGCGCCGCCGGCGGCTCCGGCATGCCGCACCAGGCCTCCAAGGCCGAGCAGATCCGCGTGGCCGAGAACCTGCTCTCCATGCAGGGCTGGGGCGCCTGGCCCGCCTGCTCCGCCAAGCTGGGCCTCTACGGCAACGGCGGCAGCGCCGAGGTGACCACCCAGTCGGCCGAGACCTCTTCCCAGACCCAGGAGGCTGCTCCGAAGGCCGAGAAGAAGCAGGCCGAGCCGCAGCAGCAGGCACCTCAGCAGCAGGCCCCGGTCCAGGAGGAGCGCGCCTCCTCCGTGTCCCCGGTCGAGAAGTCGGACGAGACCATCACCGTCCAGGCCGGCGACACCATTTCCAAGCTGGCCGACGCCCACGGGGTCGACGGCGGCTGGGAGGCCCTGTACGCGGCCAACGCGGACACCGTGGCTGATGCGAACCTGATCTTCGTCGGCCAGACCCTGCACCTGCCGGCCTGATCCTGACGGTTCAGATGTGTAGCACCGGCTGACGGCACCGGACGGACCAGTGGTCCGCCGGCTGCCAGCAGCACAACGAACGCGTTGGATGGGGAGAACTCCCCATCCAACGCGTTCTGCGTTGGTGCCGGACGCCGATAGGCTGACGTGACCCGTGATCGTTTCGCCCTGTCGCACCCTGCGGCCGGACATCACCGGTTCAACAGTCTCGAGGGGGACCTCTATGCCGACGAGCATCACCACCACCCAGCGCAAGCCGCTCCGCGTCCTGGGCATCACCGCACTGGGCGCCACGGCAGCCCTGACCCTGGCCGGCTGCGCCGGCTCCGGCGTTCCGGCACTGGAGGACGTGTGGCCCGAGGCCCACGCCTCGATCGAGGACGCGACCTCCGTGGCCATCGACGGCAGCGTGAGCCAGGGCGGCCAGGACATGACCGTGGCCATCTCCGGTCAGATCGACGATTCGTCCTACTCCGGCAACGTGGCCATGGGGGACGTCGCGGTCGAGGTCCTCGGCAATGACGAGTACACCTACATGAAACCGAACACCGCGTTCTACGAGGAGAACGGGGGCGGCGCCCAGCTGCAGGAGATGGTGGGCGACAAGTGGCTGGAGATGCCCGCCGAACAGGGCGGCTTCACCATGTCCACCCTGTGGGAGGCCTTCACCGAGGACATTCCCTCGTCCGATGAATTCAACGACTCCGAGTACACCTCCGAGGCCGTCGATCTGAACGGCGAAGAGGTCTACAAGTACACCGGCAGCACCGAGGACTCCGATGAACCCGTGAGCCTCTACGTGTCCAAGGACAACAAGCTGGTCCGCGTCGAGGCCGCAGCGGCACCCTCCGACGACGAGTCCGCCTCCCCCTCGGCCTCCACCGACTCCTCGTCCGGCACCGGCACGATCGACTTCTCCGAGTGGGACGCCGTGGAGACGGTGGAGATGCCCGCCGAAGACACGATCTTCTCCGTCCCGGGCCTCTAGGTCGCCGCTTCACGGTCCCGGCCGCCCGTCGGGACCGTGCGGAGCTACCCCGCGTATTCGAGGAACCGTCCGGCGACGGCGACTCCCCCGTCCGGCGCACGCGTCACGATCATGATCGTGTCATCCCCGGCAATCGTGCCGAGGATGTCCGGTTGGCGTGACTGATCGATGACGCTGGCGAGGAACTGCGCCGCGCCAGGCGGGGTCCGCAGAATGACCAGGTTGGCGCTGGATTCAGCCGCCACCAGGAGGTCCCGGCACAGGCTGGAGAGCCGGTGCTCCAGGGCCTCCGGGGCTCGCCGCGCGGCGAGCTCGCCCGGCACCGGCCCCTCCGGCGGAACCGAGTAGACCAGCTGTCCGCTGTCAGCGCGCACCCGGTAGGCGCCCAGCTCGACGAGATCACGGGACAGCGTCCCCTGCGTCACCGAGACCCCCCGGGCGCTCAGCTCCGCCAGCAACTCGGCCTGGCTATGCACGTCGGTGGCGGCGAGGACGTCCTTGATGGCCGCCTGACGTGCTGTCTTGGTGGCCGGAGCACTCATCGGACGTCAGAACCGGCGGTGGAGACACTTCCGTCACCGAGCGCCGCGCCGGCCGGTGAGGCGGCCGGTGCAGTGGCCAGACCGGAACGGTAGAGCAGCCAGGCCATCAGGGCCTTCTGGGCATGCAGGCGGTTCTCGGCCTCATCGAACACCACGGACTGCGGTCCGTCGATGACCTCGGCAGAGACCTCGAGTCCCCGGTAGGCCGGGAGGCAGTGCAGGAACACCGCGTCCGGTGCGGCCTTCGCCATGGCGCGGGAATCCACGGCGTAGTCACGGAACAGGGTCTGCCGAGCCTCCTTCTCCTCTTCCTGGCCCATGGAGATCCAGGTGTCGGTGACCACGACGTCGGCGCCGTCCAGGGCCTGCGCGGCATCGGTCGTGACCAGCACCGACCCCCCGGTCTCGGCGGCCCGGGCCTCGGCGGCCGCTACCACGTCCGCGTCCGGCAGGTACCCCGAAGGGCCCGTGACCCGCACGTGCATCCCCGCGGTCACGCCGGCCAGCAGGTACGAGTTGGCCATGTTGTTCGCGGCGTCCCCCAGGTAGGTCATGACCAAGCCCTCGGTGCGCCCTTTGTGCTCGCGCACCGTCAACAGGTCGGCCAGCAGCTGGCAGGGATGGTAGTCGTCCGAGAGGGCGTTGATCACGGGCACGGTGGCGTGCTCGGCCATCTCCTCGAGTCCCGCTTGCGCGTACGTGCGCCAGACGATGACGGACACCATCCGGGACAGCACCTGGGCGGTGTCCGCAATGGACTCCTTGTGGCCCAGTTGGGCCTCACCGGGATTGACGATCAGGGGCTGCCCTCCGAGGTCGGCGATACCCGCGGCGAAGGACACCCGCGTCCGGGTGGAGGTCTTGTCGAAGAACACGATGCCGGTCTGGGGTCCGGCCAGGGGCCGGTGCAGGTAGCGGTCGGCCTTCATGGCCTGCGCCAGGTCCAGGACCTCGGACTGTTCGGCCGCGGTGAGGTCGGTGTCGACGAGGAAGTGGCGGAGTGGCGCCGAGGACGGCGTGGTGCTGGGGGTCATGCTCAGTTCTCCTGATCGTGCTGTTGCTGGTGCGCCCGCAGGGCCGAGTCCAGGAGCGACGGGAGGTCGGCCACCAGGCGGTCGGCCTCCTCCTCCCCCAGGACCAGGGGCGGGGCAAGGCGCAGGGTTGAGGGTCCGGTGGCGTTGAGCAGGTACCCCGCCTCGAGACCGGCGCGGACCACGGCCGGTGCCAGGCCGCCGTCGGGCACCGGGGCCTCCGCGCCGGCGGGCACGGTGAGGTCCACGCCGATGAGCAGGCCGTACTGGCGCACCTCGGTGACCGCGTCCACGGCGCCGAGCCCGCGTGCCAACCGGGCGCCGAGGTCACGGACGTGCTCCAGCAGACCGGTCTGGGCGATCGTGTCCAGCACCGCCAGCGCGGCGGCGGTGGCCACGGGGTTGCCGCCGAAGGTGGTGCCATGCTGACCGGCGGTGAGCAAGTCGGAGACCTGCGGGCCGAAGCTGATCATGGCACCGATCGGGAAGCCACCGCCCAGGCCCTTGGCCAGCGTCATCGCGTCCGGCACCACCGGCTCATCCTGTCCGGTGACAGCGGGGTTCTGGTAGGCGAACCAGGTCCCGGTGCGGCCGGTGCCGGACTGGACCTCGTCGAAGATCAGCAGCGCGCCGTGACGGCGGGTGAGGTCCCGTGCGGCCTGCAGGTAGCCGGCCGGCCAGCCGTGCACGCCGGACTCGCCCTGCACGGGTTCGATGATGACGGCGGCCACGGTCTCATCGAGAGCGGCCTCGAGCGCGGCCGCATCACCGGCGGGGATGAACTCGATGCCGCCGGGCAGGGGTTCGAACGGCTCGCGGTAGGCGGGCTTCCAGGTCATGGCCAGGGCGCCCAGGGTGCGGCCGTGGAAACTGTGCTCCATCGCCAGGACACGGGTGCGGCGCCCGGACGGATCCTCGCGGCCATGACGGCGCGCCAGCTTCAGGGCGGCCTCGTTGGCCTCGGACCCGGAGTTGGCGAAGAACACGGTGGACCCCGTGGGGGCCTCGGCCAGGTCCACCAGTCGCTCGGCGAGGGAGATCTGCGGGCCGGAGGTGAAGAGGTTGGAGATGTGGCCCAGGGTGCCGAGCTGCTCGGTCACCGCCGCGACGAGGGCCGGGTGGGCGTGGCCGAGCGCGTTGACGGCGATGCCGCCGAGGAAGTCCGTGTACCGGCGGCCGTCGGCATCCCAGACATGCACGCCCTCGCCACGGACCAGCACCCGGCTGGGGGCACCGAAGACTCCGGTCAGCGAGGAGGCATAGCGCCCGAGCAGTTCCGCCTGGGCAGCGGTGGCGGAGACGCCAGGGGTCGAATCGTTCATCATGTTCCCTCAGTCGGTGTGGTCATCGGGCAGGACCTGGGTCCCCACCCCGGCCGTGGTGAAGACCTCGAGCAGCATCGAATGCGGCGCTCGGCCGTCCACGATGTGGGCCTGGGGCACTCCGCCGTCCACGGCATGGAGGCACGCGGCCATCTTGGGGATCATCCCGGCCTCGAGGGTGGGCAGCAGCTCACGCAGCTCGCCGGCGGACAGGGACGAGACCAGCGATGTCCGGTCCGGCCAATGGGAGTACAGGCCCTCCACGTCCGTGAGGACCACGAGCTTCGAGGCACCGAGCGCCACGGCCAGGGCCGCAGCGGCGGTGTCCGCGTTGACGTTGAGCACCTCCCCCGTGGCCAGGCCGTCGGCGCTGATCTCGGGGGCCACCGAGGACACGACGGGGATCCGCCCGTTCTCCACCAGGTCACGGATGGCACCGGGGTTGACCTGGGTGACCTCGCCGACGAGCCCGAGGTCCACCGGCTCGCCGCCTACCTCGGTACCCGTCCGCTGGGCCTGGAACAGGGCGGCGTCCTCGCCGGACATCCCGACGGCATAGGGTCCATGCCCGTTGACCAGGCCTACGAGCTCCCGGCCGACCTGGCCCGTGAGGACCATCCGGACCACGTCCATGGCCTCGGCCGTGGTGACGCGCAGCCCCCCGGCGAACTCCGACTCGATTCCGAGCCGGTTCAGCATGGTGTTGATCTGCGGCCCGCCCCCGTGCACCACGACAGGATGGATGCCGCAGTGGTGGAGGAAGACGATGTCCTCGGCGAAGGCCCGGCGCAGCTCCTCCGACACCATGGCGTTGCCGCCGTACTTGATCACCATGGTGGTGCCGGCGAAGCGCTTGATCCAGGGCAAGGCCTCGACCAGCACGGCGGCCTTGGCGGCGGCACCCTCCGGGGAACCCGGAACGTCGGTGGTCCCGCTGCTGTCGGGGGTACCGGTGGTGTCAGTAACACCGGTCGTGTCAGTCATCTCGCTCATGGTGGCTCTCAGCTCGAATACGCGGAGTTCTCATGCACGTAGTCGTGCGTGAGGTCGTTGGTCCAGATGGTGGCGGTGGCCTCGCCCGCGTGCAGGTCGATCACCACGCTCACCTCGCGTGGGGAGAGGTCCACGAGCTCGCGGTCCTCGCCCACCCCGGAGTCGCGGCAGACCTGGACGCCGTTGAAGTGGACGTCGAGACGCTCGGCGTCGAACGGGGCCAGTTCCTCCGGCACCGTGCCGACGGCGGAGATGACACGCCCCCAGTTCGGGTCCTGGCCGAACACGGCGGCCTTGAACAGGTTGGACCGGGACACGGCGCGGGCCACCGCCTCGGCGGCCTCCTCGGTGCTCGCGTTGACCACCTGGATGGAAATCTCGTGGGCGGCACCCTCGGCGTCGGCGATCAGTTGCCGCGCCAGGTCCGCGCAGACCGTGCGCAGTCCCTCCTGGAACTCCGCTACGTCCGGTCGGGTCCCGGTCGCGCCGGAGGCGAGCAGCGCCACGGTGTCGTTCGTGGACATGCAGCCATCGGAGTCCGTGCGGTTGAACGTGGTCCGGACCGCCTCGGTCAGGGCCGCGCCCAGGTCCGCAGGGTCCACGACCGCGTCAGTGGTGATGACGCACAGCATGGTCGCCATTCCCGGTGCGAGCATGCCGGCTCCCTTGGCCATACCCCCGATCACGTACCCGGGGCCGCGATGGACCGCGGTCTTGGGCACCGAGTCCGTGGTCATGATGGCCTCGGCCGCATCGGCACCACCGTCGGCGCCCAGCGCTTCCGCGGCGGCGGTCACGCCCGGGATCAACCGGTCCATCGGCTGGGGCAGCCCGATCAGGCCGGTGGAGCACACGAGCACGTCCCCGGCGGAGATCCCCAGCTGTCCCGCGGCATGCTCCGCGGTGGCGTGCGTGTCCTGAAACCCCTGGTGGCCGGTGGCGGCATTGGCCCCGCCCGAGTTCAGCACCACGGCATCCACCCGCCCGTCCGCGATCACCTGGCGCGACCAGACCACGGGGGCGGCGGCCACCCGGTTGGACGTGAAGACGGCGGCCGCGTGGCGGTCCGGTCCGTCGTTCACGACGACGGCCACGTCCGGTTTCCCGGTCGACTTCAGTCCGGCGGCCACACCTGCGGCGCGGAAACCCTGGGCTGTGGTGACGCTCATGGTGCGATCCCCTGTTGGGTCAGGCCCGTCTCCTCGGCCAGGCCGAGAGCGAGGTTCATGGATTGGATGGCGCCGCCAGCAGTCCCCTTGGTCAGGTTGTCCAGGACGGCGGTGATGATGACGCGGCCGGCGTGCGCGTCCACGGCCAGCTGCATGACCACGTGGTTGGAGCCCAACACGGACTGGGTGGTAGGCCACTGCCCCTCGGGCAGCAGGTGGACGAACCGCTCCTCCCCGTAGGCCCGCTCCCAGGCAGCACGGACCTCGGTGGGGTCCACGCCGGGCTTCAGGCGGGCCGTGGCGGTGGCCAGGATGCCGCGGGGCATCGGCGCCAGCGTCGGGGTGAAGGACACCGTGACGGGTTCCCCCGCCGCCTGGGTGAGCCCCTGCTCGATCTCGGGGGTGTGACGGTGTCCACCACCCACGCCATAGGGACTCATGGAGCCCATGATCTCGCTGCCCAGCAGGTGGGGTTTGAGGGACTTACCGGCACCGGAGGTCCCGGTGGCGGCCACAATCACCACGTCGTCGGGCTCGAGCACCCCGGCGCTGAAACCGGGGGCGAGGGCGAGCAGGCACGTGGTCGGATAGCAGCCCGGGACGGCGATCCGCGACGCCCCGGCGATCTCCGCCCGCTGTCCAGGCAGTTCGGGGAGGCCGTAGGGCCAGGTCCCGGCGTGGTCGGAGCCGTAGAACCTCTCCCAGGCCTGCGGTGACTGCAGGCGGTGGTCCGCGCCGGCGTCGATCACGAGGGTTCCGGGCGAGAGCAGCTCGAGTTCGGCGGCGATGGCCCCACTGGTGCCGTGCGGCAGGGCCAGGAAGACGACGTCATGGCCGGCCAGCACCTCAGCCGTGGTCTCCTGCAGGATGCGATCGGCCAGGGCATGCAGATGAGGCTGGAGAGCACCCAGGCGCTCCCCGGCGTTGGAGTGGGCCGTGATGGCCCCGATTTCCACTTCGGGGTGGGAGAGGAGAAGGCGCAGGACTTCTCCTCCGGCATATCCGCTGGCACCGGAGACGGCAACTGTGAGACTCATGCGCCCATGCTAGGTGAAATATGCAGTGTTGCCAATATTTATGCAAGATCGGGCCGCGTGCACACCCTCGCCGGGCGGTCCGGCACCGGCGGGTTGTTCACCCGACGGTCACCGTGGGACCACGCACCGTCTACGCGCCACCGCCCCTCGGGCCGCCGGGCGCGACTACGGTAGGCACCATGACCGAGACTCCCCTCCCCAGCACCCAGCATGCCGTTCGCGTCCACGCCTCCGGGGGGCCCGAGACCCTGCAGTGGACGGAGGTCCCCGTCCCCTCGCCGGGCCCCGGAGAGGTCCTGGTCAGAACGGCGGCCGCCGGCCTGAACTTCATCGAGACCTACCAGCGCTCGGGTGTGTACCGGATGCCCCACCCGTTCACTCCCGGCTCCGAGGGATCGGGGACGGTGATCGCCCTCGGCCCCGAGGCCGACGGTGCGTCCGCGGCGGTCGGCGATGTGGTCGCCACGGCGGCCGGTTCCGGGACCTACGCCGAGTACTTCACCGCCCCGGTGGACCAGTTGCTGCCGGTGCCGAGCGGAGTGGACCCGGCGGAGGCCGCGGCCATCCCCCTGCAGGGCATGACCGCCCACTACCTGTGCCGGTCCACCGTGGAGGTCCAGCCGAGCCAGACGGTCCTCGTCCATGCCGGCGCCGGGGGCGTGGGCCTGCTGCTGACCCAGCTGTGCGTGTCCCACGGCGCCACCGTCATCACCACGGCCTCCACCGAGGAGAAGAGGGCGCTCTCCCGCGCGGCGGGCGCCAGCCACGTCCTCGACTACTCGGGGTTCGCCGACGCCGTGCGGGACCTCACCGGCGGACGCGGCGTGGACGCTGTGTTCGACGGAGTCGGCCGGGACACGTTCGACGAGTCCCTGGCCTCCCTGCGGATCCGTGGAACCCTGGCCCTCTTCGGTGGCGCCTCGGGGCCGGTGCCGCCGGTCGATCCCCAGCGCCTCAACTCCGCCGGCTCGGTGTTCCTCACCCGCCCCACCCTGGTGCACCACACGTTGACCGCCGAGGAGACCCGGTGGCGGGCCCGGGAGCTGTTCTCCGCCCTCGACGCCGGCACCCTCGACTTCCGGATCGGAGCGACCTATCCCCTCGCCGAGGCAGGCCGGGCGCACGGGGACCTCGAATCCCGCCGCACCACCGGAAAGTCCCTGCTGCTGCCGTAGACCAGCCGGCGGCCGGGACACCGGCCGAGCGCATCGTCGGGCGGCCGTCAGGCGCCGACATCTCCGGACCGACGGACAGGAATCACGATAGGATGACAGGCATTCTTTTTCCGATCCGCACTTTTATCCCGTTTCGATCCCGTTGAACCTGAGTCGGAAGTAGGCCGAACACCACCGTGTCCCCCCATGTGCCCCAGTTGCCCTCCGCCGAGAAGGCCCCTCCGGTCCGGACCCTGGTCCAATTGCTGGAGGCCACCGCCCAGCAGCACCCCGAGGCGCCGGCCCTGGACGACGGCGAGACCGTCCTGTCCTACGCGGAACTGCTGGACGAGGTGAAAGTAACAGGCCGAGCCCTGCACGGTGCCGGCCTCGGCGCCGGGGACCGGATCGGCATCCGTATCCCCTCCGGAACGGTGGAGCTCTACGTCTCCATCCTGGCCACCCTGTACATCGGCGCCGCCTACGTCCCGGTGGACGCGGACGACCCGGACGAGAGGGCCCGGCTGGTGTTCTCCGAGGCCAAGGTGGCCGCCATCCTCTCCGGTCAGGGCCGGGTGCAGACGTCCTCGAAGCGTCCCAAGCCGTTCCCCAGCCCCCGCCCACCCGGGCCGGAGGACGATGCCTGGATCATCTTCACCTCCGGGTCCACCGGCACGCCCAAGGGCGTGGCCGTCACCCACCGCAACGCCGCGGCCTTCGTGGACGCCGAGGCCCGGATCTTCCTGCAGAACGACCCCCTCGGACCCGGCGACCGGGTCCTGGCCGGGCTCTCCGTCGCGTTCGATGCCTCCTGCGAGGAGATGTGGCTGGCCTGGCGCCATGGCGCCTGCCTCGTCCCCGCCCCACGCTCCCTGGTCCGCTCCGGCATGGACCTCGGCCCCTGGCTCGTCTCCCGCTCCATCAACGTGGTCTCCACGGTGCCGACGCTGGCCGCCCTCTGGCCCCCGGAGGCCCTGGAGAACGTCCGATTGCTGATCTTCGGCGGCGAGGCCTGCCCACCGGAGCTCGCGGCCCGGCTGGTTGAGGACGACCGTGAGCTCTGGAACACCTATGGACCCACCGAGGCCACCGTGGTGGCCTGCGCAGCCCCCATGGACGGCACCGGACCGGTGCGCATCGGCCTGCCCCTGGACGGCTGGGACCTGGCCATCGTGGACCCCGCCACCGGAATCCCCGTGGCCGAGGGCGAGACCGGAGAGCTCATCATCGGCGGCGTCGGCCTGGCCCGCTACCTCGACCCGGCCAAGGATGCCGAGAAGTATGCCCCGATGGAGTCCCTCGGGTGGGACCGCGCCTACCGTTCCGGGGACCTCGTGGTCTGGGACCCGGACGGACTGCTGTTCGTGGGCCGCGCCGATGAGCAGGTCAAGCTCGGCGGCCGCCGCATCGAACTCGGAGAGATCGATGCGGCCCTCCAGGCTCTGCCGGGCGTCGCCGGCGGGGCCGCCGCGGTCCAGACGACCCCAGCCGGAACCCAACTGCTCATCGGGTACCTGGCGGTGCCGGCGTCGACGACGGAACACGGCGAACCCGACTTGAAGGCCTTCCGCCGGCTCCTCGAGAAGGAACTGCCCGGAGCACTGGTCCCCCGCCTGGTCACGGTGGAGACCCTGCCCACCAAGACCTCCGGCAAGGTGGACCGCAACGCCCTGCCGTGGCCGTTGCCAGGTCAGGCCGGACAGGGCTCCGGCCACGGCGGCTCCGGCCCGAACTCCGACCTCCCCCTGGATCCCGAGTCCCCCGGCGGCTGGGTACTGTCCCAGTGGTCCGACGTGCTGGGCGTAGCCCCGGAGGACCTGGACACCGACTTCTTCACCTCCGGCGGCGGCTCCCTGGCGGCCGCACAGCTGGTCTCCCGCCTGCGCACCCGCTACCCCTCCGTCACCGTGCGGGACATCTACGCCCACCCCCGTGCCGGCGCCCTGCTGGAGGCCGTGACCGGCAACGACGGCCGGCCGGTGGAACCGGCCGAGCCCGTGGAACCGCGCCCCGTGGTGCGCACCGCACGCAAGGCCCAGGTCTTCCAGACGCTGATGGGCATCCCCCTGGTCATCCTCGTGGCCCTACGCTGGGTCGTCTACCTGGCCGCCGGGTCCAACCTGGCCGCTGCCTGGGGCGTCCTGCCCGGGGCACCGACCGTCTCCTGGTGGTGGGTGCTGGCCGGCTGGCTGGTCTTCGTCTCCCCGCCGGGGCGCATGGCGATCTCCGTGGTGGCGGCCCGGCTGCTGCTGCGCGGGATCCAACCCGGCTCCTATCCGCGGTCCGGCAAGGTCCATCTGCGCCTGTGGCTGGCGCAGCACATCTCCGACCTCGTGGACCCGGTGTCCCTGGGCGGCGCCCTGTGGGTCCCCACCTACGCCCGGTTGCTCGGTGCCCGGATCGGCAAGCACGTGGACCTGCACTCGGTCCCGCCCATCACGGGGCTGTTGGACCTCGGCTCCGGCAGCTCCATCGAGCCCGAGGTCGACCTGTCCGGTTACTGGATCGACGGTGACGTGGTGCACATCGGCGCCATCACTGCCGGCGAGGACGCCGTGGTCGGTTCCCGCTCCACGCTGATGCCCGGCGCCGTCATCGGCACCGGGACCGTCATCCAGCCGGGCTCCACGGTGACCGGGAAGGCCAAGGACGGCCTCGAGTACGCCGGTTCCCCCGCCCAGCGCCTCGGCAAGGCCAAGTACGACGGCCCGAACATCGACCCGCCGCGGGCCACCGGCTGGCTCGTGCTGTCCGCCATCGGCTCCGGCGTCCTGGCCCTGCTGCCCTTTGCCGCGGCCGTGGCGGCCGCCCTCGTAGGCCTGTGGTCCCTGACCTGGTGGCCGGACTGGCAGTCCGGCGGGGCCGGCGCGGCCCCCGAGACCGCACTCGGCTCCGCCTGGCGGCTGCTGGCCGCCAGCCCCCTGATCGCCGCCGTGTGGTTCGGCGCGAACATGCTGTTCACCGTGGTGTCCGTGCGGCTGCTGTCCCTCGGCGTCGCCGAGGGCTACCACGCCGTCCGCTCCCGCATCGGCTGGCAACTGTGGGCTACGGAACGCGTCCTGGACACTGCCCGTGACCTGCTCTTCCCGCTGTACGCCTCCCGGTTCACCCCGGTGTGGCTGCGCTGGCTGGGGGCCGAGGTCGGCGCCAACGTGGAGGCGTCCACCGTCATCCTGCAACCGGCCCTGACCCAGATCGGCGATGGCGCCTTCCTGGCCGATGACACCATGATCGGTTCCTATGAGCTGCAGCGCGGCTGGATGTACGTGGGCCAGGCGAAGGTCGGCAAGAAGTCCTTCGTCGGCAACTCCGGTATGGTCGCGGCCGGACGCAAGCTCTCCAAGAACGCCCTCGTGGCCGTGCTGTCCGCCACCCCGAAGAAGACCAAGGCCGGCTCCTCCTGGCTGGGGTCCCCGCCCGTGCGCCTGCGCCGGACCGAGGTCGAGGCCGACGACGCCCTGACCTATGATCCGCCGGCCCGCCTCAAGCGCGTCCGCAGTGCCTGGGAGTCCCTGCGCCTGCTGGCGGTCTGGGTCTCCAGCGTCATCGCGGTGCTCGTGGTGGTCGCCCTCGACGGGCTCGCCCACCTCGGCGGAGGCGCGGCCGAGGGGGCCGGGCCCGGGGGCTGGTGGCTCGCCGTCGTGCTCGGCGGAGTGGTGCTCATGGCCGCCGGCGCGTTGGCGGCCGGTTCCTCCGTCCTGGCCAAGAGGGTCCTCGTCGGCCGGATCAAGACCGGGGAGCATCCCCTCTGGAGCTCCTTCATCTGGCGCAACGAGGTGGTGGACAACTTCGTCGAGGTGGTCTCCGCCCCGTGGTTCGGGCGGATCGCCTCCGGCACTCCCTCCCTCGTCTGGTGGCTGCGCGCCCTCGGAGCCCGGATCGGCCACGGCGTGTGGTGCGAGTCCTACTGGCTGCCCGAGGCCGACCTGGTGACCCTGGGCGACTCCTCGACCGTGAACAGGGGCTGCGTGGTCCAGACCCACCTGTTCCATGACCGCGTCATGTCCCTGGACACCGTGCAGCTGGGCGAGGGTTCGACCCTCGGGCCCAACTCGGTGATCCTGCCTGCGGCCTCCATCGACGACGGCGCCACGGTGGGCGCGGGATCGCTCATCATGCGCGGTGAGATGGTCCCGGGCCACTCCTGGTGGACCGGCAACCCGGTGGCCCCGTGGAAGGGCCCGAAGGTGAAGGGCCGCGCTGCGGCCATCACTAGACTGGAACGGCTCGAGGAGAAGGCCGAGAAGGCAGCCGAGAGGGCCGCCGAAAGGCGAGCCGCCGAGCGAGACGCCGAGACAACAGCCGCGACTGCGGCCGAAGACCCTGAGGAGCACAGCCGCCCGTGAGTGTGGAAACCCCGGTTCTACCCGATCCGTACATCCCCGGATCGGGGACGCCGGACTTCACGGTGGGCCACTACGATCTGCAGCTGGAGGTCAAGCTGGCCGCCAACCGGATCGCCGGGAAGGCCCGCCTCGAGGGGACCGTCCTGCGGCCGGCCAAGCGGATCGAGCTCGATCTGCATGAGCTCTCGGTCAGCAAGGTCACCGCTGCCTCGGAGAGCCGTACCGTGAAGGTCGCCAAGTCCGCTGTGCGCAGGGGCCGGCTGGTCGTCGACCTGGCCACCAGGCTCGACGCCGGTGCCCCCCTGACCCTCGAGGTCACCTACGCCGGGGTGCCGAAGATACTGGACGGGCCATGGGGCGAGATCGGCTGGGAAGAACTGGACGACGGGGTGCTGGTGGCGGGCCAGCCCAACGGCGCAGCCACCTGGTTCCCATGCGTGGACCACCCGTCCGTGAAGTCCACCTACCACTTCACCGTGGCCACGGACGCCGGATACCTGCCGGTCTGCAACGGCCTGCCCACCGGTCACCGCCGCCGGTCCTCCCGTGAGGAGTGGACCTGGGAGCTGCGTGACCCGGCCCCCACCTACCTGGTCACCCTGCAGATCGGCCGGTACCAGCTGGTCGCCGTGCCGGAACACCCCACGGGGCGCCACCGCGCCACCGGCTCCTTCCGCCAGCGGGTGCGGGGCCTGGTGCAGGACCTGCTGCCGGGCACGGACGGGGAATGGCGGCCAGGTCATGTCCCGGAGGCCGGAGACGGCCAGGAAAACCACAGCCGGCACGGGGGCGAGGGCCACGGCGAGACGGGCCTCGCGGGCGTGACCGACCACGAGCCGGCTCCCGTGTTCCTGGCGGTCTCCCCGGCCCTGCAGGACCGCGCCCTGGAGGCCCTGGGGCGGCAGACCGAGATGATGGCGTGCTTCAGCTGGCACTTCGGCCCCTACCCCTTCGACCGGTACACGGCCGTGGTGACGGACGACGTGCTGGAGATCCCGCTGGAGGCGGCGTCCCTGTCCATCTTCGGGTCCAATCACCTGACGGGTTCCTGGGCCGCCGAGCGGCTGGTGGCCCACGAGCTGGCGCACCAGTGGTTCGGCAACGCGCTGACCCTGCGCCGGTGGCAGGACATCTGGTTGCACGAGGGGTTCGCCTGCTACAGCGAATGGCTGTGGGGCGCGGAATCGGGGCATGGCACGCTGGCCTCGCTGGCCCGCACCGCCTGGCGAGGACTGGCGCTGAAGGCCAAGGACCTGGTGGTGGCGGACCCGGGGCCCGAGCTGATGTTCGACGACCGCATCTACAAGCGCGGGGCCCTGACCCTGTTCGCCCTCAACCGGGCCGTGGGCGATGAGGTGTTCACGGACCTGATCCGCTCCTGGGTGGCTGAGCACCGGCACTCCTCCGTGGACACGGGGATGTTCCTGGACCACGCCGACCGCCAGGCCGAGGCGGCCGGTCACCCGGCCGGTCATGCGCGTGCGGTCATGTTGCCGTGGCTGTGCGAGCCCGCACTGCCGGCCTTCCCCACGTCACGCTGACGCCGCGGGAGTCCCTTCGGACCCTGGCCCGGCCGGCGGCAGGAGCACGACGGCGCCGAGCAGGTGATCGGGGGCAGGGCCCCCTGGCCAGTCGCGGTCTGGGACGATGACGGAACCGGGCCGGTCCGGCACCGCCAGTTCCAGGGTCCCGGGCAGCGTGACCGCCACGTCTGCCGGGTCGCCGATGAATCCGGTGCCATGGGCTTTGGCGAGGCCTTCCTTGGCGCACCACAGCAGGCCGCGGGTTCCCGGGCGCACGTGGTCCTCCAGGGCACCGAGCAGCCGCTCCTCCTCCGCAGAGAAGCCGACGCCGGCCAGTTCGGAGGGCTCGGCGAAGGCCGCGGAGCCGGCCTGCTCGAGGTCGACCCCGATCCGCCAGCCCGCCACCGTGTCCGGGACCCCGAGCCAGGCGGTGGCGAGCCAGCCTCCGGCCCGGCTGAAGCTCACGGCCGGCAGCGGCGCGGCCAGGTCCCCCGGTGCGAGGGCGTCGGGACCCCGCCGGCGCCGGGCCAACCGGCTGTGACGCAGCTCCGGCTGGCCGTGGTCCTCGGACCCACAGTGGGAACAGCGGTGGATGACCTCGAAGGTCCCCGGCCGGTGCCCCAGGGACACGGCGAGGAAGTCGAGGGCCTCACGGCGCTGGTCACCGGTCCGGGGGCCGGTGACCACCACGTGCCATCCCGGGCCCGACGCCGGCCCGTCACCTGTGCCCATGGTCCCTACTTTCTCTGCCTGCCTTGCCTGCCCTGAGTTCCCGGCCTACCCTCGGTTCCCGGCTTTCCCTGACTGCCCTGCCGGCGGAGTCCCCGACCTGGTGGCCGAGTGCACGCTAGCGCTGGACGGCTCCGTGGCGACGGGCGGCCAGGTCGGTGGCGGCCGTGCGGGCCGCGGAGGCCTCGTCCGCGGTCAGGGTCCGGTCCGGGGCACGGAAGCGCAGCGAGAAGGCCAGCGACTGGTGGCCGTCCTCCACGCCCTGCCCGGAGTAGACGTCGAAGAGCCTGACGTCCTCGAGCAGCTCCCCTGCCCCCTCACGCAGGGTCTCCAGGACATCTCCCGCCACCACGTCGTCCGCGACCACGAGGGCCACGTCCTGGCTGGTCAGCGGGAAGGTGGACATCGGCCGGGCCACCACCACGTCGGCTGCTGCGGCGATCAGGGCGTCCAGGTCGAGCTCCATGGCCACGATGCGGGCGGGCAGGTCGGCGTCCTCGAGCCAGGACGGCAGCAGTTCCCCGGCCACCCCGATGACGATGCCGTCGGCACCATTGGAACCAGCGCAACCAGCAGAACCGGCCAACCGCAGCTCGGCGGTGCGGCCCGGGTGGAAGGCCTGATGGGATCCCTGGGCGACCTGCAGGTCCACGCCGAGGATCGCTGCGGCGTCCAGGGCGGCACCGAGGGCGTCCTGCCAGTCGTACGGACGGGGCTGGTGGCCGGCACCGGGTGCGGAGTCGTGTCCCGTGAGGACGGCGGCCAGGTGCCGCGGCTGGTCCGGGATGCCGGCCTCCAGATCCGCCAGCACCTCGTCCGCGGGGCGGGCCCCCAGCGGCGGGATCGTGGCCGAGCCCACCTGCTCACCGGGCAGGAAGACCAGGCCCGACTCGTAGAGGGCCAGGTCCCGGAAGCCGCGGGAGTGGTTGCGGCGGGCGATGTCCAGCAGCCCGGGCAACAGGGAGGTGCGCAGGTACCCGAACTCGGCGGAGATCGGGTTGGCCAGGTGCACCATCCTCTGCGCGGCGCCCTCGTCCCCGGTGGCGGAGCCGAAGAAGCGGTTCTGCGCCTCGGACACGAAGGGGTAGGCCAGCACCTCGGTCAGTCCGGCGTCGGCCAGTCCCTGGACCACCCGGCGCCGGGCCGCCTGTTCCCGGGTCAGCCCGCGCCCCGGAGGTGCCACCGGGAGGGTGGACGGGATCTGGTCGTACCCGATCAGGCGGGCGATCTCCTCGACCAGGTCATCCCGGATCTCCAGGTCGTGGCGCCAGGTCGGGGCGGTGACGGTGAAGACCGTCCCGGCCGGGCCGGCGTCGGGAAGTCCCGCCTCCGGTGCCGTGCCGCGCTCGACCGTGGCGCCCAGATCCCGCAGTGTCGTCTCGATCTGGTCCTCGGTGTACTCGATGCCCATGCGGGCCCCCGGGTAGGAGGCCGGCAGCTCGATGACGATCGACTCCGGACGGGTGCCCACCTCGGTGATCCCCGCTTCAGCGGTGCCGCCGGCCAACTCGACGAGCAGCTGGACGGCGCGCTCGGCCGCCTCGTCCGCGATCTCCCAGTCCACGCCACGCTCGTTGCGCTTGGAGGCCTCGGAGGGCAGGCGGTGGCGGCGGCGGGTGCGGCCCATGGACACGGGGTCGAAGTGCGCGGACTCGATGACGATCGTGGTGGTGGACGCGGACACCTCGGTCTCACCGCCGCCCATGACGCCGGCCAGGCCGATCGGTCCACGGTCGTCGGTGATGAGCAGGTCCTCGGAGGAGAGCGTCCGCGACTTGCCGTCCAGGGTGGTCAGCGTCTCGCCCTCGGCGGCGCGGCGGACCACGATCGGGCCCTGCAGCTTCGCCGCGTCATAGAAGTGCAGCGGCTGACCGAGTTCCCACATGACGTAGTTGGAGATGTCCACTCCCAGGGAGATGGACCGCATGCCGGCCAGGCGCAGTCGCTGGGCCATCCACGGCGGGGTGGGGCGGCTCGGGTCGATGCCGGTGACGGTGCGCGTCACGAAGCGGTCGCAGCCCGGGACGCCGTAGATGGGGCGCTCGTCCTCCAGGCGCACCGGGTGGCCCTGGCCGTTCGGCTCGGGGGCCGTGACCAGTGAAGCCGGGTCGGTGAAGGGCAGCCCGGTGGCGTGCGCGTACTCGCGGCCCACGCCGCGGATGGAGAAGGCGTAGCTGCGGTCCGCGGTCACGTTGATCTCGGCGGCCTCGTCCCGCAGGTGCAGGAGGTCGTACACGTCCGTGCCGGGCTCCGGGTCGTTGCCGTTCTCGGGCGAGAAGCCGAGGGAGGACAGCACGATGATGCCGTCGTGGTCCTCGCCCAGGCCGAGCTCGCGCGCCGAGGCGATCATCCCGGCGGAGAGGTGGCCGTAGGTCTGGCGCGGGGTGATGCGGAAGTCACCGGGGAGCACAGCGCCGGGCAGGGTGACGACGACCTTGTCCCCCACCTGGAAGTTGTGGGCGCCGCAGACGATGCCCTGCACGCCGGAGGGGTCGATGCCCTCGCCGGACAGGGTCTGCTCCTGGCCCTCGGGCACCACGCGGACCTGGCACCAGTTGATGGTCTTGCCGTTCTTCTGGGGCTCGGGCACCATCTCCAGGACCTCGCCGACCACCAGGGGGCCGGAGAGCTCATCCAGGGGACGGTGGACGTCCTCCTCCTCGAAGCCGACCCTCACCAGGTCGGCCATGACATCCTCGGCGGTCGCGTCCGCCGGGACCGGGACATATTCACGTAGCCATGACAGCGGGATGCGCACGGGTGATCAGATCTCCATTCCGAAGTGCTGGGAGAAGCGGACGTCGCCTTCGATCATGTCTCGCATGTCGAGGACCTCATTGCGGAACATCAGGGTGCGTTCCACGCCCATGCCGAAGGCGAACCCGGAGTAGACCTCCGGGTCCAGCCCGGCGGCACGCAGCACATTCGGGTGCACCATGCCGCAGCCGCCCCATTCGATCCACTGCGGGCCACCCTTGGCGCCGGGGTGCCAGATGTCCATCTCCGCGCTGGGCTCGGTGAACGGGAAGAAGTTGGAGCGCAGCCGGATCGTGGCCTCGGGCCCGAACATCTGGCGGGCAAAGTACTCGAGGGTGCCGCGCAGGTCCGCCATGGTCAGGCCCTTGTCCACGGCCAGGCCCTCGAACTGGTGGAAGACCGGGGTGTGGGTGGCGTCCAGCTCATCGGTGCGGAAGGTCCGGCCGGGCGAGAGCACGTACACGGGGACGCCACGTTCCAGCATGGCGCGCATCTGCACGGGCGAGGTCTGCGTCCGGAGCAGGAGGTGGGACTCGGCCGGGTCCACGAAGAAGGTGTCCTGCATCTCGCGGGCCGGGTGGTCCGGCTTGAAGTTCAGCGCATCGAAGTTGTACCACTCTGACTCGACCTCGGGCCCCTCGGCGATCTCCCAGCCCATGCCGATGAAGATGTCCGAGACGCGCTCCTGCAGCACGGACAGCGGGTGCCGGGCGCCCACACGCCGGCGGCGCACGGCCGTGGTGACATCCACGGTCTCCTCGACGAGCATGCGGGCGGCGTGCTCGGCCTCGAGGACCTCGGTGCGGGCCGCGAGCGCCCGTTCCATGGACTTGCGGGCCCCGCCCATGAGCTTGCCGGCCACGGCCTTCTGGTCCTTGGCCAGCTTGCCGATCCCCCGGTTCGCCAGCGTCAGTGGCGCCTTCTCCCCCGTGTGGGCCAGTCGGGCCGCCTTGAGGTCATCGAGGTCGGCGGCGGCGGCGAAGGACGCCAGGGCCTGCTCGACGGCGGCGTGCACCGCGGTCTCGTCGGCCGGGGAGATCTCCGGCCTGTTGGGGTCCGACTGGGGGGTTTCCGTCATGGTGGGCAACGACCTTCATGTTCTGAGGTTGCGAATGTAAAAAGCGTAGAGATACGAGTTTGACCTCGGGTGTGGCCACCCGCACCCGGCGGAAGGCCTCGGCCAGTCTAATGGCCGGAGGGCAGGCACGGCATACCGACGACGCCTGGGCCTGTCCGGGCAGAATGGGCCCATGCCCCTCCGCCTGCGGTTTCGCCAGCTGTGGAACGCCGCGAACCTGACCACGCCCCTGGGACTCGTGCTGGCCCTGGCCTCCGGTTGCCGGATACAGCGGGGCCCGGAGGGGCTGGTCCTCGCGTTCGGCTACCGGTGGGCGTTTCCCGACGGCGGCGCCTTCACCGTGGGCAACGTGGTCCTGTTCCGGCCCCACACCGCTCCGACCGCCCGGCTGCTGGAGCACGAGTCCCGGCATGCCACCCAGTATGCGTGGTGCCTGGGGCTGCCGTTCCTGGTGCTGTACTTCACCGCGGCCGGTTGGTCCTTGCTGCGTACCGGCGATCCGGCCTCGCGGAATCCCTTCGAGCGCCATGCCGGCCTGGTGGCCGGCGGCTACCGCGAGCGCCCGGCCCGGTGGCCACGGCGGCGGTAGAGGGCTGGTCGGCCGGTGCCTGTCCGCCGTGTCCTGCGGGACTCAGAGCCAGGTTTCGGCCAGCAGTTCCAGGGAGCGGTCCCGCACGGCAGGGTCGAAGGCGTAGGTGACGGTGATGAGCTCATCGGCGCCGGTACGCTCCACGAATTCCTCCAGCTGGGCCTTCACCGTCGAGGGGGCGCCCACGGCCTTGATCCGCAGCATCGGGTTGCCCTCTCCGCCAGGACCGGCAAGGGTGTCCGGGTCCACGGGCGGCTGGAGCTTGCGGCGCTGCCCGCGCTGGATGTCGAGGAACATCTGCTCGATCACCGTGTGTTCCCGTGCTGCCTCCTGGTCGGTGGCGGCCACCATCACGTTGATGCCCGCCATCACGTAGGGCTCGTCGATCTGCGCGGTGGGTGCATCGGCCGTGAAGGAGTCCCGGTACACCTGGATGGCCTGATCGAGCTGGTCGGGTGCGAAATGCGAGGCCAGGGAGAACGGTAGGCCCAGCTGGCCGGCGATGGACGCTCCGTTGACGGTCGATCCGAGGACCCAGATGGGCACCTCGGTCCCAGCGGACACGGCGGAGACGATGGGCACGCTGTGGGCGGTTCCGGTCTCGCTGAACCAGCCCTGCAGATCGTAGATGCTCTGGGCAAAGGCCTGCGGCTCGGCTGAGGAGCGGCTCAAGGCCTGGGCGGTCATCATGTCCGTTCCCGGAGCACGCCCCAGGCCCAAGTCGATCCGGTCCCCATGGATGTTGGCCAGGGTCCCATATTGCTCGGCCACCATCAGCGGGGCATGGTTGGGCAGCATGACTCCGCCGGAGCCCAGCCGAATCCGTTCGGTGACCGAGGCTGCCTGGGAGATCAGCAGTGCGGTGGCGCTGGACGCCAGATTGGGGGTGTTGTGGTGCTCCGCGAACCAGATCCGGTGAAAGCCGAGCTGATCAGCGATGCGGGCCGAATCCATCGAGGCGGCGATACCGTCCCGGGCAGTGGATCCCTCGGAAATGGAGACCAGGTCAAGGATGCTCAGGGGCACAGACAATTGTCGAAGTTCCTCACGTTGGCAGAAGCAGGTGCGTACGTCAGGGACAACCACCGCTGACGGCCCTTCTATTCCACGGAAGACTCCCCTGACATGATCCGATCGGGTGAGACGGGTGAGTCCGACCCGGCCGTGAGGAACAAGGCCTCGATGCCCCAGCCCAGGGGCAGCACTCGGTCCAGGCTCCACCCGGAGCCGGCAGCCAGGGCGACGATGGCCTCCCGCCCGCGGTGCGCGGTTCCGGTGCCGGCCAGGGACAGCAGGGCGTGCTCGCGGGCCTGCGCATCCAGCCCGTCCGGGCGCGAGGCCTCCACCAGGACGAGTGACGGGGCGGTCTGGTGCGCCCGCCGCAGGAAATCAACTGCTTCGGCGTCGGTGCGGTAGGCCAGGGCGAGTCCACCGACGAGCACGTCCGCCGGTACCGGAGGATCGGTGACCGTCAGGGTGCTGAACCGCACGGCCTCCCTGCCGGCCAGCTCGGCTCGCAGGACCTCCAGGCCGGCGCAGTCCTCGTAGACGGTCAGGGCCGGGTGGGCGTCACGCCGTACCAGGGCCCGGACGACGGCGGCCGCTCCGGGACCGCTGATGCCGGCGGTCTCCACGCTGGTCCAGAACGGGTCCTCCACGGCGACGTCGAGCAGGTAGTCGAGGATGTCGCCCTCCGCAAGGAGCTCGGCGTAGCGGTCCCGGCTGGCCAGGGCGCCGCCCCAGAGGCTGGCTCCGTGCCGCCGGGACCACGCCGACGCCCCGGTGCCAGGATCACGCAGCGCCGGGGCGAGCTGATCGAGGGCCAGGACGAGTTCTGCCTCCAGCCCGGTCAGGTCACCCTGCAGGTGATCGTCCACCAGGAGTTCCTCGCCCAGCGGACCCAGGTCGAGGGTGGAGTCGTCCCCCGTCAGGATGCCGCTGTCCACCAGGACTGCCGTCAGCGGTCCCAGCGGCTCCTCGGGGACGCCGAGGAGGCCGGCGAGCCTGCCCCGCGAGGCGCCCGGATGGTCCGCGACGGCCTCGATCAGGCCCAGCTGCAGGGCGGCACGGGCCGCGAACCAGGCCACCGGCGGCTCCAGTGACTCCGCCGTGGGCGCGCACTGCGCGGACGCGGACTCCGTGTCCATCGGAGACGGGGCCGCGCTTTCCGCGGGAGGCGGCCCGGCCGGCGTCGTACGCGGGACCTCCGCATGCCAGTATCCGGTGATGTTCAGATGGGATTTGGGCATGCCCAGGTCGCGTTGGAGGTACCGGCGCAGGGGGATCAGGGCGCGGCTTTCCGCGGCGGCCCAGACGTATCCGCTCCCCTGGCCCGCCCCCGGCGGCAGGTCGAGGCCGCGGACGGCCGGGGTGAGCAGGCCGGCGGCGGCAGCCGCATCATCGGACACCACCCATTCGATCCGGTCCTCCGGGCCGAGATTCAGCTCCTGCCGTGCCTCGTCAGCGGCGACGGCCACCACGATGTAGGCGGGAACCTGCACGGGCCGTTCGTCCAGGAAGCGGCCGATGGCGGGCAGCGCCGTCTCGTCTCCCGCGAGCACGATCCAGTCGAGACCCTCGGGCAGGACCGTGGAGGACTTCGGTCCCACGAACCAGAGGTCATCGCCCGGCTGCGCGTCACGGGCCCAGCTCGCGGCGGGACCGTGGCCGTGCAGCACGAAGTCGAGGTCCACCTCCCGCCTGACGGGATCCACGCGGCGGGGCGTGTAGTCCCGGCCCTGGCGCGTGGACGACGGCCCCCACTCGATGCCGCCGGGCACCTGCTCGGGCAGGGCGGAGGCGATATCCCCGTCCGAGGCGAAGATCAGCTTGACGTGGTCGTCGAAGGTCGGCGACGCGAAGCCCGGCCGGTCCAGGCCGCCGACCGCGAAGGCACCGAGCTGGTCGCCGGTCAGCGTGACCCGCCGCATCCGCGGGGTGACCTCGGTGGTCCGCAGGACCTGCACCCGGCGGACGGTGAGCGGATGGGAGACGAACTCGTGCTGGGCCATCTCAGCCGTACAGCTCCTCGATCTGGTCCAGCAGCGCCAGGGCCTCGTCATAGTCGCCGCGGATCGACCAGTACGGCAGTTCCTGGGCCTGGTTGTCCTGGAACGCCGGCAGGGCGGCGTAGACCGGGTTCTCGCGGAGGTCCTCCACCGAGGTGGTCTCGGCATTGAAGCCGGCGATGAACAGGGTCTCCTGGGTCATGACCTGGCCGACCTTCTCCGTGGAGAGTTCGAACATGTCACCGCCCGGGCCGTAGACCTCGAAGCCGCCGTCAGCGAAGACCGGGGCCACCTCGAAACCCAGATCGGTGAAGGTGGTGGGCAAACCGACGTCCTCGACCAGGCCGTAGGGGGTGCCGTCTGCGGTCAGCGAGAGGAACGCGACCTCGCCCTCGGGCGGGGTGATGGCCTCGCGCACCTCCGCCTCTCGCTCGTCATAGGCCTGGACGTATTTCTCGTAGAGGTCGCCCTTGCCGAAGGCCTCGGCGAGAAAGGAGAACTGATCCTGCCAGGAGGTCAGCTCACGGCCCACGAGCAGGGTCGGGGCGATCGCCGAGAGGTCCTCGTAGGCCTCCTCGGCCTGGAACAGCGGGAAGCCGATGCCGCCGCCGATGATCAGGTCCGGCTCAAGGGCGAGGATTGCCTCCAGGTCGAAGCCGTCGGCGCTCCACGGCAGGTAGACGGTGCCGTCCTCCTCCGCCTCCTCGGCCCAGAACTCCGAGTGCTCGCCGCCGGCCTCCGTGTCCTCCGGGATGGTCGCGGTCACGGGGATGTCCAGGTCGTAGAGGTAGCCGGCCAGGGCGTAGTTCAGTACCACCACCGTCTGGGGATCCTGCGGGACCTCCACGGTGCCGTAGTCGGTCTCCACGGAGACCGGGCCGGCGGCCTGCGCGGCGCCGGAGCTGACCCCGGCCGGGGAGCCCGAGGCGTCACCGGCCTCGCCAGCGCCCCCGCATCCCGCCAGGGACAGGGCAGCCAGGACGGCAACAGCAGTGCGGGTGTAGCGGGCGGTGGTGTTCATCGGTCCTCTTCGGGGATTGGTACAGTAGCCGCACGCAATCCTAAGGCAAGCCTTACCTAATGTGGCAGGATTCCGGTGACGATCCGGACGCGGTGCTCGCCCCAACGGACATCTGCCCGGCCACGGCCGGAGCGAGGTGATTCGCTGGGCAGGTTGCCGCGCCTCGACGCCGAGCCGCCCACCGCACCGTCTCACCTGGAGGTCCGTCCCCATGACGTCATGGGAATCCGTAGTGCCGGAACACGCCATCCGGTTCGTGGGCCATCCCACCCACGAACACCCGGAACCACACCTGGTCTTCGTGGTCACGGGCCAGGCCCTGCTCGTGGCCGACGGCCGCGACCTGCTGCTGCACCGCCACGAGGCAGCCTGGCTGGCGCCCGGCGTCCCCCACGCCGTGGAGACCCGCTCCGGCGGCATGGTCCTGGGCCCGCTGCTGGAACCCGGGTGCGCCCCGCCCGAGCGGGTCCGCCCGCTCGGAGTCATCCCGGACCTGGTGGACCTCCTGACCACCGTCCTGGTGGCGGCCCCCTCGTCAACGGACCATGTGGCGCCGTTCCGTTCCGCGATCGGTGCCCTGCTGCGGGCGCAGGCGCTCGACTACTTCCCCCTGGTCCACCCGCGTCACCCGGTGGCGGCCGCGGTGGCCCGGGATGCCGCCGCCACCCAGCGGACCCTCGACCGGCTGGCAGCGCAGTACCGCATCAGCCAGCGGCAACTACTGCGGATCTTCGTGGAGGAGACCGGACTGCCCTTCCATCAGTGGCGGGTGCGCGCCCGGCTCAACCCGGCCGTGGCCCACCTGCTGATCGGTGGCGGCATTCCGGCCGCGGCCATGATCGCCGGCTATGGGACCCGCACCGGGTTCCTCCGGGCCCTGGCCCGCGAGACCGGGATCCCGATGGCCGATCTCACGGCCCGCCCTGACGGGGCCCTGCGCACCGGGGCCGTCCCCGTGGCCTCGTGACCTTTCGCCGCACGGCAGGCCTCGTGTTGGCTGCGGCCCTGTTGGCGGCGTGCGCGCTGGCCAGCCTGGCAGTCGGGGCGGCGATGCTGCCCCTGGACGTGGTCTGGGCGGCCCTGACCGCCAACGACGGCTCCGCATCCCACGTCACCGTGTCCGAGGCGAGGGTCGGCCGCACCCTGCTCGGCATCACCGTCGGCGCGGCCCTCGGCGTCTCCGGTGCGCTCATCCAGGCCCTGACCCGCAATCCCCTGGCCGATCCCGGCATCCTGGGCGTCAACGCCGGCGCCGGATTCGCCGTGGCCCTGGCGGTGGCCTTCTTCGGGGTCACTCGCATCAGCGAGTACCTGCCCTTCGCCTTCCTGGGGGCGATCGCGGCCACAGTGGCGGTCTATCTCGTGGCCGGCGGCGTGCGCGGAACCCCGACGCCGGTCCGCCTCACCCTGGTGGGCGTGGCCCTGGGCGCCGTCCTGATGGGGATCTCCCGCACCCTGGCCCTGCTCAACGCCGAGACCTTCGACCGGATGCGGTTCTGGAGTGCCGGCACCATCGCGGACCGCCCGCCGGGAACGCTGGAGGCCATCCTGCCGTTCATCCTCGTGGGCCTGGTGCTCGCGGCACTCTGCGCCACACCGCTGAACGCGGTGGCCCTGGGTGACGACCTGGCCCGCACCGTGGGGGCGCGCCTCGGATGGGCCCGGGCCGGCGTCGTGCTCTCGGTGACCCTGCTGTGCGGTGCCGCCACGGCCGCCAGCGGCGTCATCGCCTTCGTGGGGCTGATGATGCCGCACTCGGTCCGCTGGATCACGGGCCCCGACTGGCGGTGGATCCTCGCCTATTCGGCCCTCCTGGCGCCGGCCCTGGTCCTCGCCTCCGACGTGGTGGGGCGCCTGGTGCTCATGCCCGCCGAGCTCCAGGTCAGCATCGTCACCGCCCTGCTGGGCGCCCCGATGCTGATCCTGCTGGTCCGCCGGACCCGGGCGACGGCGCTGTGAGCGGTCTGCAGGCCCGGGCCGGGACACCGAAGGGCACCCTGACGATCCGCCGCGGCCGGTTCAGTGCACGGGCCTCGGTCCGGTCCGTGACCACGATCGCGGTCATCTCCGCCGGGGTCGTGGCATTCATGGTCTGGGCCACCACCCTGGGCAGCTACGCGATCAGCGCCGCCGAACTGTGGGGTCTGGTCGAGGGGACGGCGCCGCAGCGCGTCCACACCGTGGTGGTCGAGTGGCGGCTGCCGCGCATCGTCGCCGCCGTGGTCTTCGGCATCGCCCTGGGGATCAGCGGTGCCGTCTTCCAGTCGCTCACCCGGAACCCGCTGGGCAGCCCGGACATCATCGGCTTCGCCTCCGGTGCGTACACCGGCGTGGTGGTCACCCTGCTGCTGGGCGCCACGGGGTACGTGGCCATGGGCGCCGGGGCCCTGATCGGCGGACTGCTCACCGCGCTCGCCGTCTACCTGCTGGCCTTCCGCCGGGGCATCCAGGGATTCCGGCTGATCATCATCGGCATCGCCCTGGGCGCCTTCCTCGACGGCATCAACACGTGGTTCACGGCCAAGGTGGACGTGGACCTGGCCCTGCATGCCGCCGTCTGGGGTGCCGGCAGCCTCGGAGCGGTGAACTGGACCTCCGTGGGCATCGGCTCCGCGGTACTGGCCGTCCTCCTCGTGGTGGCCCCGGAAGCCCAGCGCCGGATGCGGCGGCTCGAACTCGGTGACGACGCGGCGGCCGCCCTGGGTGTGCCCGTGGAACCCACCAAGCTGGCCCTGATCCTGATGGGGGTGGCCGCCACGGCCCTGGTGACCGCCGCGGCGGGACCCATCGCCTTCATCGCCCTCGCCGCACCGCAGATCGCCCGCCGCCTCACCGGCCAGGGGGCCTCCGTGGATCTCGCCGGCTCTGCCGTCGTGGGCGCCGCCCTGCTGCTCGGTGCGGACCTCATCGCCCTGCACGCCGTCCCCGGGGTCCCGCTGCCCACGGGGGCCGTGACCATCTGCATCGGGGGCGGGTACCTGGTCTGGCTGCTCGTGCGCGAGAGCCGCCGTGAAAGGAGTACAGCATGAGCCGGTTGTCCGCCGAGGGACTCACCGCCGGGTACGACGACAGGACGGTCCTGTCCGGCCTCGACCTGCAGATCCCGGACGGGGAGCTCACCGTCATCGTGGGCCCCAATGCCTGCGGCAAGTCCACGCTCCTGCGATCGATGGCCCGGCTGCTGCCGCCCGCCTCGGGACGCATCGTGCTGGACGGCCAGGACATCCGGCGGTGGCCCACCAAGGAGGTGGCCCGCCGGGTGGGGCTGCTGCCCCAGTCGTCGGTGGCACCCGAGGGGATCACCGTGGCGGACCTGGTGGCCAGGGGCCGCTATCCGCACCAGTCCCTGCTCTCCGGCTGGTCGGCCGAGGACGAGCGGGCCGTCAACGAGGCGATGACGGCCACCGACATCACCTCGTTGGCCGCACGGCACGTGGACGAGCTCTCCGGCGGCCAGCGCCAGCGCGTCTGGATCGCCATGGTCCTGGCGCAGCAGACCCCGCTGATCCTGCTGGACGAACCGACCACCTTCCTCGACATCGCCCACCAGCTCGAGGTGCTGGACCTGGTCGCGACCCTGCGCTCCGAGGGCCGCACCGTGGTGGCGGTGCTGCACGAGATCAACATGGCCGCCCGCTACGCCACGCATCTGATCGCCATGCGCTCCGGGGCGGTGGTGGCCCAGGGTCCACCGGCGGACATCCTGACGGAGGACCTGGTGCACGAGGTCTTCGGGGTGCGGGCACGCATCATCCCCGATCCGGACACCGGACACCCCGTGGTCCTGCCCCGCTCTCCCGGCCCCGGGACGCTCTGACGGGGCCGGTGGACGGTTCGGGGGCTTCGGCCGGTCTCGGCACCCGCTCGCTAGGATCAGGGGTGGCCCCCACCGGCCCCCACGCCCTTCCAACCGAGGAGTCACCTCGCGCCGCCCTCCGGTCACCAGCCCGATCCTGCCGTGGATCATCGTCGGCATCGTCATCCTCGCCCTCAACCTCCGAGCGCCGATCATCGCGCCCACCGCGATCCTCGGGCAGATCCAGGACGATACCGGACTGAACGCCGTCGGGGCCGGACTGCTGACCGGACTGCCGATCCTGCTCTTCGCCCTGGCGACCCCCTTGGCCACCCGGACCATCGGCCGGTGGGGTTCCGAGGCCACGGTGTTCGCCTGCCTGGCGGGGGTGCTGGCCGGCACCCTGCTGCGCTCGGCTGGGCCGGCGTGGATGGTCCTGGCCGGCACCGTGGTGATCGGCCTGTCGCTGACCCTGGGGAACATCGTGGTGCCGGTCATCATCCGCCGGGAGGTTCCGTGGGATCGGGTCTCCCTGGCGACGGGACTGTATTCCGCCGGCATGAACGTGGGCTCCATGGCCACCCTGCTCGGCACCGGCCCCCTGGCCGCCGCCGTCGGCTGGCGCTGGGCCCTCGCGCTCTGGGGCGTGCTCGCCGTCGTCGGGATGGCCTATTGGCTGACCCTGGTCCGGCGGCGCCTGCGGCAGGCCCCCGGCGGACGGTCTGATTCCTCCGAGACTGACCCAGGCTCCGGGCAGAAAGCTCCGACAGCCCGGAGTTCCGATGGCCGACCCGCGCCGCAGTTCCGCCGCGTCATGTGGCTGCTGGTCATCGCCTTCAGCGGCCAGTCGGCCGGCTACTTCACCACCACCACCTGGCTGCCCACGATCCTGGCGGACTCCCAGGGTCTGGACACGGCGGGGTCCGGTGCCACGGCGTCCCTGTTCCAGGTCGCCGCCATCGTGGGCGCCCTGGGCGTCCCGCTCCTGGCGGCCCGGACGAGGCCCTGGGTCCCCATGGCGGTGGTGGCGGCCCTGTGGCTGTCCCTGCCGCTCGGCCTGCTGCTGGCACCCGACGCCTACACGCTCTGGTCTCTCACCGGCGGAGTGGCGCAGGGCGGCGGATTCACGGCCATCTTCTCGATCATCGCCCGGATGGCCGGCAATGACTCCGAGGCCGCCTCCGGCTCAGCCTTCGTCCAGACAGGCGGCTACCTGGCCGCCACGATCGCCCCTCCGTTCGCCGGCTGGCTGCACACCGCCACCGACGGCTGGACCGCGCCGATCCTGCTGGTCCTCGCCGCCACCCTGGCCTTCAGCATCGCCGGGCTGCTGGCCGCCCGGGCCTCGGTGCAGCGGCCCTCCGCCTAGGTCCGGCTAGTACAGCGAGCCCTCTGGCACGTCGAGGTCCGACGCCGGCCGCGCGGCTTCCAGCGCGGCGATCACGAGCGCCTCGGCCAGCCGGCTGCCCGGCAGGGTCGGCCACGGTTCCGGACCGTGCCCGTCATCGGCGTGGGCTCCCGCCCGTGCTGTCCTTTTCGGCGCGTTCTCGTCCCACGGCACGTGGATGAACCCGGCGGTTCGCACGGAACCGGCTTCGGCCCGGGCCATCAGCGCGTAGAAGAGGTGGTTGCAGACGAAGCTGCCCGCACTCAGGGACAACTCGGCCGGGATCGCGGCCTCGCGCAGCGCGGCGACGATGCGCTTGACCGGCAGGGTGGAGAAATAGGCGGCGGGGCCGGTATCGTCCACGGCCTGTCCTGCCGGCTGGGCCCCGGCGTTGTCCGGGATGCGGGCATCCTGGAGGTTGACGGCCACCCTCTCCACGGCCACCCGCGTCCGGCCGCCGGCCAGGCCGCAGGCGATGACGGTCCCGGGGCGGTGCTCGGCCAGTGCCCGCTCCAGGGCCTCGGTGGATCCGGCGAAGGAACAGGGCAGCCTCACGGCGACCGCGTCGAAGCCGCGGTCCCGGAGGCGACGGGCCGCCTCCTGCGCCGCGGGCCAGGAGGGGTTGTGCCCATCCCCTGCGAAGGGCTCGAAGCCGGTGAGCAGGATGGGTGACAGGAGGGGTGCGAGGCCAGGGGCGTGGTGGGCTGCGATGGCGGGGCCAGTACCGGTCATGGCTTCAGCGTAGCGCCCCCTTGCACCACCGTTAGTACATGTGTTCTAATCGAGGCATGCGATGGGAAGCGCAGACTCTGCAGGCCGGGGACGGGATCGAGCAGGGCGACGGCGGCACTCCAGCCGCACCGGCCGCTCTGCTCCCGCTCTCCGGTCTGCAGCGTTCCATCACCACGCCGGAGTTCGCGGACACCACCTTCCACGAGGTCGTGGCCAAGTCGGCCCTGAACAAGGTCCCGGACTCCTCCCCCATGCCCTTCCGCTGGACCGTCAATCCCTACCGGGGCTGTACCCATGCGTGCCGGTACTGCTACGCGCGCAACACCCACGAGTATCTGGACTTCAACGCGGGCGCCGATTTCGATCAGCAGATCGTCGTCAAGGTGAACACCCCCGAGATCCTCCGGCGGGAGTTGGCACGCCCCAGCTGGAACCGCGAGCTGGTGGCCTTGGGCACCAACACGGACCCCTATCAGCGGGCCGAGGGCCGGTACCGGCTCATGCCCGGCATCATCACGGCCCTGGCGGATGCGGGCACCCCCTTCTCCATCCTGACCAAGGGCACCCTCCTGGGGCGGGATCTGGACCTGCTGGCCTCGGCCTCTCGCCAGGTGCCGGTGCAGGTCTCCGTCTCCCTGGCCATGCTGGACGCGGGACTCACCCACCGGGTCGAGCCGGGCACCCCCACCCCGGCTGCACGGCTCAAGCTCATCGAGAAGTTGTCCGCGGCCGGCGCCCGGGTCACGGTCATGGCCATGCCCCTGCTGCCCTGGCTCACAGATTCCGACCGCCAGCTGGAGGACCTCATGACCGCGCTGGCCGGTGCCGGCGCCCAGTCCGTACTGGCCGGGGCCCTGCACCTGCGGCCCGGGGCGCGGCAGTGGTATCTGCAATGGATCGAGGAGGACCACCCGGACCTGCTGGACGGATACCGCCAGCTCTACGGCCGCAGCTCCTACGCCCCCACCTCCTACCGCAAGGCACTCGGACGCCGAGCCTCCGCCGCAGCCCGTCGTCATGGCCTGCACCACGAGGGGGCCCACCGCATCACCCGCCCGGACGGTGACGGACCGAGTCCAGCTGTCCATCGCCCCGGAGTGGGCGCCCACCGGGCTCCGGCCGGGACCACGGTCCCTGCCCAGCCGGTTCCCGCCCCGCAGCCGGCCCTGTTCTAGAGTCTCAGCCCTCGGGGCGCACGAGCTCCACCAGCGCATCCACGATGGGCCGGTCCGCCGGAATCCAGTCCAGTTCCTGCAACGCAGCCCGGTCGAGGGCACGCCACTCGAGCAGGTCGTGGTCCTCCAGCGGCTGGGGGTCGCCCTCGATGATCACCGCGGTGAACACCCGCATCCTGGCCCCGTTGCCCAGCAGCCAACCCTCCGGATGGTCGGCGGTCACCTCGCGGTCCAGCCGGATGTGGACCCCGAGCTCTTCGCGCACCTCCCGGACCAGCGCGGCGCGGGGGTCCTCCCCCAATTCCACCTTGCCGCCTGGGAACTCCCACAGGCCCGCCAGGACCTCCGGTGCGCTTCGCCGCGCGGCCAGCAGCACCGTCGGGGCCGCCTCCTCATCCATCACGGCAGCTCCCACGACCGGCCGGGGAGCTCCGGAGGCGGGGCGGGAGACTGGACGGGACACCGCATCCGGATCCACGTGGAGGGGCACGGCCGGGGTCTCCGGGGTGATGTCGCTCATCCCCCGAGCCTACCCACCTCCCCCTGCGCTTTCCGGGCGATCCCCACCGGTGGGGATCGCTCCGATAGCGCGCCGTGGGAGCGAGGGGACCGTAGTCTGGATCAGTGCCGAACACCGCTGCCGACGACTCATCCTCCACCTCACCATCCACGTCATCTCCCGCCTCCCCATCCGCGTCATCTGCCTCATCTTCCTCACCTGCCGCCCGGCGCTCCGACCCGCCTGGTCGTCGCGCCATCCTGCCGGGCATCCTCGCGCTGGCCCTCGGCGGCTTCGCGATCGGCACCACCGAGTTCGCCATCATGGGCCTGCTCCCCGAGGCGGTCGCAGACCTGGGCGTCGACCTGCCCGCCGGCGGCATCCTCATCTCGGCCTATGCCCTCGGCGTGGTCATCGGGGCGCCGCTGCTGGCCGCCGGCATGGCCCGGATCGACCGGCGCACCTCCGCCCTGTGGCTGATGGCACTGTTCGTCATCGGCCACGCCGCCAGCCTGTTCGCCCCGGACTTCACCACCATGCTCGTGGCCCGGTTCATCTCCGGCCTGCCACACGGCGCGTACTTCTCGGCCGCGGCCCTGGCCGCCGCCCACCTGGCCGGACCGGCCCGCCGCGGCCAGGCCATCGCCTGGGTCATGGCGGGACTGTCCGTCGCGAACCTCATCGGGGTCCCGTTGGCCACCTGGTTGGGACAGAACTCCGGATGGCGGTGGATGTTCATCGTCACGGGCCTCTTCGGCGCCGCCACCCTGGCCGCGGTGGCGTGGCTGGTTCCTCGCGTCCCGGCTCCTCCCGGCGCCTCCGTGCGCAGTGAGCTCACGGCCCTGAGATCTCCAGCGCTCTGGCGGGCGATCGTGGTCGGCATCATTGGCTTCGCGGGCATGTTCGCCCTCTACACCTACATCGCCCCCGTCTTCACGGACGTCGGTGGAATGGCCCCGCAGCTGGTGCCGGTCATCATGGCCCTCTACGGGGTCGGCATGGTGGTGGGCACGCTGGTCGGCGGGACCCTGTCCGACCGCTCGGCGCGGCGGACCCTGCAGTGGATGCTCGCCATCGTTTCCGTGGCCCTGGCCTGCTTCAGCTTCACCGCCCCGTGGTGGATCCTCTCGCTGGTGCCGCTGCTGGCCGCCGCCATGGCCGCCTCAGCCCTGGTCCCGTCCCTGCAGGTCCTGCTCGTCGACGCCGCCCCGCAGGCGCCCCAATTGTCCGGGGCACTGAACCATTCGGCCCTCAACCTCGCCAATGCCATGGGTGCCTGGGTGGGAGCCGCCGTGATCCAGGCCGGTCTCGGCCTGCAGGTGCCGGCAGGCGCCGGAGCGGCCTTGGCCGGCGTCGGGTTCCTGCTCTCCCTGGTCCTGCTCCGGTCCCGCAACACCTGAGAATTCCGCTCCGGCTTGCTATGTTGTGCACAGGCGCGGCCCCAGCCCGTCCATCAACAGTGGACGGGGGCCCGCCGCAGACGGACACTATCCGTATCCGTATCGCTTCACGAGCACGAAGAGGTAGACAACATGAGCATCATCAGCTGGATCATCATGGGCCTCGTAGCGGGCGCCATCGCCCGGCTCATCCTTCCGGGCAAGCAGGGAGGTGGCTGGATCGGGGCCCTGATCACCGGCATCATCGGCGCCATCTTGGGTGGCTGGATCGGCGGCGCCCTGTTCAACCTCGACCTCAACGAAGGCTTCTTCGACTTCTGGACCTGGGTCTTCGCCATCATCGGCGGCATCATCGTTGCCTTCATCTGGCAGGCCATCACCGGCCGGCGAGACCGCACGACGGCCTGATCACCCGGGCAACCCAGCAAACCTCAATACCCGACCTCCCCGACCGCGAAGGGCGCCCCCTGATACAGGGGGCGCCCTTCGTCATCTCGTGGTGGTGCCTGCGGCCGTGATTCCGGCCCGGATCACCTCAGGCCGGGGTGCCGCCTGGCGCGTGCTGCGCCATGGCCGAGGCATAGAGGCAGACGGTGGCGGCCGTGGCCACGTTGAGTGATTCGGCCCGACCGTACAGCGGGACCGCCACCCTCTCGGCGGACAGGGCCAGCTCATCGGCGGACAGGCCCTGGGCCTCGTTGCCGAACAACCAGGCCGTCGGACCGGCCAGCAGGCCCGACGGCGGCCGGTCCAGCACCACGGACCCGTAGCCGTCCGCTGCCAGCACCGCCAGACCACGGTCGCGAAGAGCGCCCACGGCGGTGGCGGCCTCCACCCCGGTCACGACCGGTACGTGGAACAGCGAGCCGGCCGTGGAGCGCACCACCTTGGGGTTGAACACGTCCACGGAACCGGCCGTCAGCACCACCGCGCCGGCCCCCGAGGCATCGGCCGCCCGCAGGATGGTCCCCGCGTTGCCGGGGTCCTGGACTCGGCACAGGACGGCGGCCAGCCGTGGTTCCGGAAGCGCAGCGAGAACGGTGGCGGCGCCGGTGTCCGGGATGTGACAGACGGTGATGATGCCCTGCCCGGTGACGGCATCGGCCATGGCGGCCAGGACCTCGTCGGTCACCCACCGCACCATCACACCCCGGTCGACGGCACGGCGGACCAGCTCCGCCAGCTCCGGGTCACGGTCTGCCACCCGGGTGGAGAGGTAGACGGACTCCACGACCCGGCCCGGAATCCACTGGGTGTAGCCCTCCGGACGAGAGGGCTGACCGCCGGCGGCATGGGCGGGTCCGGCGTCGTGGTCTGGATGAGGGCCCAGCATCCCGAGGTGAGCCCGCAGCGCCTCCCGGGAGGACTGCGGCCCCTCGGCGAGGAACAGGCCGTCCCGGGAACGCGACGAGCGCCCCGCCAGGCGTGCGACCTTCCTGACCCGGTCTGCCCGGGGGTTGGTCATCACGTCCTGATCGGGGCGCTCGTTCATGGTGTTCCGAGTTCGGTGGCGGCCCTGGGCCGCCACCGTCACCGGGTGCGCGTACTTACTTCGCGGCTGCCGGGGCGTTGACGTCAGCCGGCAGGGCTGCGCGGGAGGCCGTCACCAGGGCGGCGAACGCGGCAGAGTCGGACACGGCCAGCTCGGCGAGCATGCGGCGGTCCACCTCGATGCCGGCCAGCTTGAGGCCCTGCATGAAGCGGTTGTAGGTCATCCCGTTGGCGCGCGAGGCCGCGTTGATACGGGTGATCCACAGCCGGCGGAAGTCGCCCTTGCGCTTCTTGCGGTGCTGGTAGTTGTAGACATACGAGTGCAGCAGCTGTTCCTTGGCCTTGCGGTAAAGGCGGGAACGCTGTCCGCGGTAACCGGCCGCGCGGTCCAAGACCACCCGGCGCTTCTTGTGGGCGTTGACTGCCCGCTTCACACGTGCCACGTGCGTACTCCTTCGATTCGATGCCCACCGCGTTCTTCGTCAGTCGCGGCGGCTAGCTGTGTGCGGCCGAGAAGGCCACGGGGAAATGTCAGATGCCCAGCATCCGCTTGATGGTCTTGACGTTGGCCTTGGAGACCAACTGGTCGGAGGCCAGACGGCGGGTCAGCGTGGAGGGCTTGTGCTCCAGGTAGTGGCGGCGGTTGGCCTGCTGACGCATCAGCTTGCCGGAACCGGTCACGCGGAAGCGCTTCTTGGCTCCGCTGTGGGTCTTCATCTTCGGCATGGCTGCCGTTCTCCTTCATGTTGGCCGTCCGCCCGTCGGGCGGACAGTGCTACGTGGACCCTCCCGGAGGTGGGGCCGATCTGGTCCGTACCGGCCTGAAGCCGGTGACGAAAGGGTGGTGCTGGTCTACTTGCTTCCGCCCGGCTTGGGGCCGGGCCTCGGCGTTGCACCGGGCTTGGGTGCCGCAGACGGCTTCGGCATGGCCGGCTTGGGAGCCGGTGCCGGCTTCGCGGCGGGCTTGGCCGCCGCAGGCTTGGGTGCCGCGGCAGGCCTGGCCACCGCGGGCTTCGGTGCCGCCGCAGGCTTGGCGGCGGCAGGCCTCGCGGTCGCCGGCTTGGCGGCCGGGGCTGCCTTCACCGGAGCCGGCTTGTCTGCCGGAGCCTCCTTGGCCGGAGTAGCCGGCTGGTCTGCAGGCTTCTCGGCCGGCTTCTCCACCGGAGCCTTCGGAGCTTCCGCGGCCGGAGCCTCGGTACCGGCCTGGGCCAGCTTCTTCAGCTCTTCCGGCATGGCATCCGACATCGTGCTGGACAGCGGCGCCGAGGACGTGTCCTCGGCGACCTTCTGCTTCGCCTCGCGGGCCGCCACGTCACGGCGGGAACCGACGCGTTCCTGCTTCGGCTCCTGGTGCTTGCGGGCCTCCGCACGGGCCTCCGACTTGTTCTTCAGCGGACCGATCACCATGACCATGTTGCGGCCGTCCTGGCGCGGGCTCGACTCGACCATGCCGACATCGGCCACGTCCTCGGCGAACTTCTGGAGCAGGCGGATGCCCAGCTCGGGGCGCTGCTGCTCACGTCCACGGAACTGGATCATGGCCTTGACCTTGTCCCCAGCGGTGAGGAACTTGCGGGCATGACCGGTCTTGGTCTCATAGTCGTGCTTGTCGATCTTCAGACGGAAGCGGACTTCCTTGAGGATCGTGTTGGTCTGGTTCTTCCGGGCCTCACGGGCCTTGACAGCGGCCTCGTACTTCCACTTGCCGAAGTCCATGAGCTTGCAGACCGGCGGCTTGGCCGTGGGGGCCACTTCAACGAGGTCCAGATCGGCCTCGGCGGCTAGACGCAACGCATCCTCGATGCGCACAATTCCCACCTGTTCGCCCTGGGGGCCGACCAGGCGCACCTCGGGCACGCGGATCCGTTCGTTGATTCTTGGCTCGCTAATCTTGCAACTCCTGTTTCTGGACGCTGTGGATGCGGGGCCGCCATCCCGGTGCGGCTCCCTGCGCAGATCCGGAGACAACTAAGGCCTCCGTGCTCAACGCAGACGGAGGCCTGGCCGACGGACGTATCCGCCGACCCATCGGCCGACTGGTCCCCTTCCGGGGCCATCCGACCGGTGACCCGGCAACTCGGTCCGCCGAGGCGGACGTACTGCTGACGCGGGTGGGAGAGGGCCTCCACTTCGATGGCTGATCTCGTCACCCATCTCACACACGTACTGCAGTGGAATGGGACACGGGACCAGCTGGTCTGTGACAAGCTTACCAGCATGAATGACGAACAGCAGAATCCCTCCCCCTCGGACGATCCCGTCAACGATCGGGTGCGGGAGATCCATGAGGTCCCGGCCGTGGAACTCATCAACACCGCCGCCGTGCACCTCATGACCGCCTCTGCGGTGAAGGTCGGCCTGGCTGACATGCCGAACGCCGAGGAACTGATCGACCTGGACGAGGCGCGCAAGCTGATCACCGCGCTGGCCGGCCTGGTCACGTCCGCTGCCCCGGAGATCGGCAGCCAGCACGCCGGCCCCTTGCGCGACGGACTGCGTTCGCTGCAGCTGGCATTCCGCGAGGCCTCGACCTTCCCGGATGCCCCGGGCAAGGGGCCGGGCGAGAAGTACACCGGTGCCGTGAACTGACATGCACCCCGGCCGCACCAACGGCCACCTCTTGAACAGACCCCCGGGCCCGGCCCCGTCCTCGGACGGTGCCGGGCCCGCATGTTTTGGCCCGGAGCCGCCCTTCAGCGGTGGAGCCCCGCCAGGTGCTCGGCAACCTGGCGGCTGAACATCAAGAACAGGATCCCGGCGGCCGGCACCAGGAAGAGCAGCCCGGTCGCCACGTTCCCGGCGGAGAAGAAGCTGACGGACAGGATCACGGCGAACAGCTCGATCACCACCACGGCGGCCCGGACCCAGGCCCTGCCGGCCCACAGGCTCAGGCCGGCAGCACCGATCCAGATTCCCGCGGCCGCCACCAGGACCACCAGGAAGATCTGCGCGCCCAGGTTCAACACGCCGCTGCCGATCTCGAGGGCGAACACCACGGCGACACCAAGGACCGCGAGGGCCTGGAGGAGCAACAGCGAGGTCAGCGCCACCACCGCCGGCGGCCGGTGCGCGCGTTCGCGAGGGGTGGACGACCGGGGGTCGGCCTGGTGTTCTGGCGTGGGCACGGCATCCGGCTTTCTGTTGCTCTGCGGGCTGATGGCCGCACCCTTGACAGTGGTGACGGCGGGCCGGAATAGTCTACGGCACCCGTTCCGCGCTGTGATCAACATCGCATGATAACCGCAAGTTAACCTGCTGGGCCTCTTGTTTACTCGTAATCGACATGAAAAGATATTTCACGAAGTTCAGCGGGGGTCGTCGCAACGGCCCTTTTTTGTTGCCGTCGACAGGATGCTGCAGATCAACCCCCGCATGAGGACTACCGTCCGATGACCCGAGACAGTATTGCCGGGGCCACCCGTGTGCCCGGCAGCGAAGGAGTGAACGATCAGCATGGATTGGCGTAGCCGGGCAGCGTGCCTGGACAAGGACCCGGAACTTTTCTTCCCGGTGGGGAACACGGGTCCGGCCCTGCTCCAGATCGAAGAGGCCAAGGCTGTCTGCCGCACCTGTGAAGTGGTCGACACGTGCCTGCAATGGGCCATCGAGTCCGGACAGGACTCCGGCGTCTGGGGCGGTATGAGCGAGGATGAGCGCCGCGCCCTCAAGCGCCGGGCCGCCCGCGCGCGCCGCGCCTCCTAGTCCGGAAGCCAGACCGGGAACCCTTCGAACACCACAGCCACGTCACAGGCCCTGACCCCGTGGGGTCAGGGCCTGTGACGTGTCCCGTCAAGACTCTCGGCACTCCACCAGTGATCAGTGCTCCGGGACCGGCGCCTGGATGACCACCTCGGTGCCACCGGACTCCAGCACCACCCAGTCGATGGTGCCCCGCAGGTCCCCCGCCACCAGCGTGCGGACGATGTGCAGTCCGAGTCCGGGGCTCTGCCCCGGTGCCGGAACGACGCCGGCTGACTCACCTCGGGCGTTCCGGGGACCGGCTCCGGTGCCCGTCACCAGACCGCCGGCGGCCCGCCCGGGTTCGCTGCCGGCGTCGGACATCTGATCATGGCCTCCCGCACCCTCCATTCCGCTGTCCCAGAGGCGGACCTCCAGCCGCTCGCCGGAGGGCGTCTGCCTCCGGCGAGCCGAGAGTCCCACATGGCCACCCTCCGGACCGATCCCGTGTTCCACCGCGTTCATGGCGAGTTCATTGATCACCAGGGCCAAGGGGGTCGCAAGGTCGGAGGGCAACTGGCCGAAACCGCCTCGGAACTCCGTGCTGATCTCCCGTCCGTCGCCGGCCACCTCCACGGCGAGCCGGAACTGGCGCCCCAGCAGGGAGTCCATGTCCACCTGCTGGTCCAGGCCCCGGGACAGCGTCTCGTGGACCAGGGCGATGGTGTCCACCCGGCGCATGGCCTGCTCCAGGCCCTTCTTCGCCTCCTCTGAGTGCATCCGCCGCGACTGCATCCGCAGCAGGGACCCCACGGTCTGGAGATTGTTCTTCACGCGGTGGTGGATCTCCCGGATGGTGGCGTCCTTGCCGATGAGCTGCTGCTCCCGCCGGCGCAACTCCGTGACGTCCCGCAGGAGTACCAGCGCCCCGAAACGTCCTGCCTCATCGCGCAGCGGCACCGTGTGCAGGGTGAGATTGACCGAGCGGACGTCCAGCTCGGCGCGGGCTGCGGCCTTGCCCGTCAGGACCAACGGCAGGGACTCGTCCACGGGCCGGCGTTCATCCTGCAGGTCCGTGACGATCCTCGCCAAGGACCGCCCCTCCAGGGGCTCGGTCTCCCCCAGCCGGCGGAAGGCCGAGACGGCGTTCGGCGTCGCGAAGTCCACCAGCCCCTCGGCCGTCAGGCGCAGGACACCGTCCCCGACCCGGGGCGAACCCCGGTGAGAGCCGCTGACGGGGTCGTCCGTCTCCGGCCACTGGCCGCGGGACAGCATGGTCAGCAGCTGCGTGGCGCTCTCCCGGTAGACCAACTCGAGCCGGGACGGCGTGCGCTGGCCGGTGAGGTTCTGGTGGACCGTGACCACCCCGATGCTCCGGTGGTGGCGGACCACGGGCCACACCGCCACCCGCATGGAGCTGTCCGGGCCGTGCACCGAGGGCGCCGTGGCCGTCGGCTCGCCGGTGGTCCAGGCCTGGTCCACCAGGGACTTCAGGTCGGTCCGGACCCGGCTGCCCACGATGTCTCGGTGCAGGGAGGTCTGCGAGGTGAAGGGCCGGGCCTGGGCCAGGGCCACGAAGCCGCGGCCGGTGGCCTCCGAACCCGCGACCGGGTACCACAGCACCAGGTCCGCGAAGTCCAGATCCGCGATGAGTTGCCACTCACCCACCACCATGTGCAGCCAGTCGACATCGCCCTCCGCCAGATCGGGGTCGTCGTGGAGGGGGTCGGTGAACAAGGCCATGGAACAGTTCTACTGGGCCGTCACCGATCGCAGTTGGCGCAACGCCACGGAGAGCGAGGCCAGATCGTCCGACCCCGACTCGCGGATCTCCTCGAGGAAGCGTTCGGCCCTCTCCAGCCGGGTGGTGTTGTCCTTCTCCCAGGCCTCGACCAGGTGGGCCCCGTCGTCCGTGTCCGCTTCGGTCCCGCCGGCCAGGACGTCGGTGGTGACGTTCACGATCAGGGCGTACAGGTCATCCCTCAAGGCGGCACGGGCCAGCGCCTCCCAGCGTCCGCTCCGGGGCAGGTCCGTGATCAGGTTGAGCATGTCCTCGGCGTCGAACCGGTCGTAGAGACGGAAGTAGACGTCCGCCACGCGCCGCGGTTCCCGTCCGGTCTGCCGGGCCAGGCGGACCACGTCCAGCAGACCGAAGGACTCGAACAGGATGGAGCGCCGGCTGGCCAGCTCTGAGGGCAGGCCGGCCTCCAGGGAGGCGTCCCGCCATTCGGCGAAGCGCTCGGCGTCCTGGCCCTGCATCAGCTGGGGCAGGTCCTCGACGAGGGTTTGAAGGGGGGCGGCGTAGTACTCGACGACCGCGCCGATGCCCTCGCCTTCCGCCCGGTGGTTGACGAGCCAGCGCACCGCCCGGTCGAGGAGCCTGCGGGCATCGAGGTAGACGCGGGCCTTGACCTCGCCGTCCACGCTGGCGGGCAGTGCCCGGATCGACTCGAAGTAGTCGCCGTAGCCGTAGATCTCCTTCATCGCCGAGTAGGCGGCGACCACGGTCGCGGCATCCGCCCCCGTCTCCTCCATGGCCCGGAACACGAAGGTGGTACCGCCGGTGTTGACCACGTCGTTGGCCACGACGGTGGCGATGATCTCCCGGCGCAGCGGATGCTGCTGGATCTGCTCGGCATAGCGGTCCCGCAGAGCGGAGGGGAAGTAGGCGTCCAGGGTCCGGTCATACCAGGGATCGTCCGGCAAGGTGGAGTCCAGCAACTGGTCGGACAGGTTCGTCTTCGCGTAGGCCACCAGCACGGCCAGCTCGGGCGTGGCCAGGGACTGGCCCTGCTCGAGGCGTTCTCCCAGCTCGTCGTCACTGGGCAGGTCCTCCAGCTCACGGTTCAGGTCCGCGTTCTCGACCAGCCACTGGATGTGCCGCTCGAAGCTCGGCAACCATTCGGACACCTTCTGCGAGTCATTGCGCAACAGGGTGTTCTGGTCGACGTTCGTTGTCAGGACCAGCTCGGCGACCTCCTCCGTCATGGACTCCAGCAGGCCGGACCGGTCCTCTGCGTCCAACGCGCCGGTCGAGACCAGCTGGTCCACCATGATCTTGATGTTGACCTCGTGGTCGGAACAGTCCACGCCGGCCGAATTGTCGATCGCGTCCGTGTTGATCAGCACCCCGGACAGGCTGGCCTCGATCCTGCCCCGCTGGGTGAAACCGAGGTTGCCGCCCTCCCCCACGACGGCCGCACGCAACTCACTGCCGTTGATGCGGATCGCATTGTTGGCCCGGTCCCCGACCTCGGCGTGGACCTCTGACTCGCCCTTGACGTAGGTGCCGATGCCACCGTTGTACAGCAGGTCCACGGGAGCTTTCAGGACGGCCTGGAGCAGTTCGTTGGGCCTCATCTCGGTAGTGCTCGACGGCAGGTCGAGCAGTTCCCGGACCTGGGGGCTCACCGGGACCGATTTGGCAGTGCGGTCATACACGCCACCGCCCTCGCTGAGCAGCGACGCGTCATAGTCGGACCACGAGGACCGGGGCAGGTCGAACAGCCGCCGGCGCTCGGCGAAGGACACGGCCGGGTCCGGATTCGGATCCAGGAAGATGTGCAGGTGGTTGAAGGCGGCCACCAGCCGGATGTGCTCGGACAGCAGCATGCCGTTGCCGAACACGTCGCCGGACATGTCCCCGATCCCCACCACGGTGAAGTCCTCGGTCTGGGTGTCCCGGCCGAGGGACGCGAAGTGGCTCTTGACCGACTCCCAAGCACCCCGGGCGGTGATGCCCATCGCCTTGTGGTCGTAGCCCACCGAACCGCCGGAGGCGAATGCGTCGCCCAGCCAGTGGCCGTACTCCGCGGAGATGGCGTTGGCGGTGTCGGAGAAGGACGCCGTACCCTTGTCCGCCGCCACCACGAGATAGGCGTCGTCCTCGTCATAGCGCACGATCCGCTCCCGGGTGGAGAAGACCATCTCGGTTCCGTCGGCACTGCGCGACTGCTGGTCGGTGATGTCCAGCAGCCCGCGGATGAAGGTCCGGTAGGCTTCCCGGCCCGCCTCCACCCAGGCACCGCGGTCCACGGCCGGGTCCGGCAGGCGCTTGGCGAAGAATCCGCCTTTGGCCCCGGTGGGGACGATGACCGCGTTCTTGACCTGCTGTGCCTTGACGAGTCCGAGGACCTCGGTGCGGAAATCCTCCCGGCGGTCCGACCAGCGCAATCCGCCGCGGGCGATGGGACCGAACCGCAGGTGCACGCCTTCGACCTCCGGGTCGTACACCCAGATCTCCCGTGCGGGCCGGGGCTGCGGGGCGAAGTCGATCTCCGAGGTCGCGATCTTGAAGCTCAGGCGCCGATGCCCTTGGAAGAAGTTGGTGCGCTGAGTGGCCTGCATGACGGTCAGGAAGCCTCGCAGCACGCGTTCGGCGTCCAGGGTGACGACGTCCTCCAGCGCCTCTTCGGCCTGTTCACGAACCTGCTCCAGGCTTTGCCGCCGGGTCACGCCGGCATCCGGGCCGTCGTCGTCTGCGGCCGAGGGGGTCGTGGGATCGAAGCGGGTGAAGAAGTAGTCGACCAGGGCCCGCGTCACGGCCTCGTGGGCCAGGAGTGCGTCCGCCATGAAGTCGAAGGAGTTCTGCACCCCGAGCAGTCGCAGGTACTTCGCGTAGGCGCGGAGAACGCTCACGGTCCGGGAGTCCAGGCCGTGGGCGAGGACGAGGCGATCCAGGGCGTCGGACTCGGCGACGCCGGTGGTGGCGGCGACGACCGCGTCCTCGAGCAGCCCGGCTGTGTCCTCGGATTCGGTGCCCACCGGGTAGCCCAGCCCGAAGTCGTAGAGGTAGAACTTCCGTCCGTCTGCGGGTTCCACCTCGAAGGGCCGCTCATCCAGCACGGACAGGCCGAGGTTCTGCAGCACGGGCAGGATCTCGGTGAGCGTGCGCGGCCGGTCCGCATAGACCTTCATCCGCCCGATCGTGAGGTCCGTGAACCGTTCCTCGGCGATCCGTGATCGCTCGTCCTGGTGCTCGGGGACGACGTGCACCACGGGCGCGCCCTCCCCCGGAAGCCCGTTGAACCGGCCGATGTCCTCGAGGGCGTTGTCGATCTCGTAGGCCACCCGGTAGGCGGGCGGAAAGGCCTCGTCCCACAATCGGGCGGCGTCCACGCCGGAATCGGCGCCGAACGCCTCGACCGCCTGTTCGTCCACCCCCTCCTTCCAGGACCGGACGGCCCGGACCAGCCGGTTCTCGAGGTCCTTGGCGTCCACCGGTGCGGCGCGTTCGCGCTCGCGCGGCAGCCGGATGCGGAAGTACAGACGTGCCAGCACGGATTCGGTGAGCCTGACCTGGAAGTCCAGGGATTCCCCGCCCAGGGCTTCCAGGAGCACGTTCTGGATACGGCCGCGCACATCCGTGTTGTAGCGGTCGCGGGGCAGGAAGACGAGGGCGTTCATGAAACGGCCGTAGGTGTCCGGCCGCAGGAACAGCCTGGTGCGGCGGCGTTCCTGCAGCTGCAGGATCTGCCGGCAGGTCTCCCACAACTCGTCCACACCCACCTGGAAAAGTTCGTCACGCGGGTAGGTCTCGAGGATCTGCTGCAGTTCGGCACCGGAGTGGGAGTCCCGCGGGAAACCGGACCGGTGCAGCACCTCGGCTGCCTTCTCCCGCACCAGCGGGATGTCCTCGAGTGACACCGAGTACGCCTTGGGATCCCACAACCCCACGAACCGGCGTTCACCCGTGACCTTGCCGTCACGGTCGTAGGTCTTCACGGCCACGTAGTCCATGTAGGCGGAACGCTGCACCCGGGAGCGCGAGTTCGCCTTGGTGATGATCAGCGGGATGGGGCGCTCGATCTGGTTGCGACCGGCGATGGACAGGGGCGCCGGCGGCGTGGTGGGCCGTCGGCGCAGGATGCCCAGGCCGGTGTCCTCCACCGGGACCAGGACCTGACCGTTGTCCCCACTGTGCAGCACGTACTCGCGGTAGCCGGTGAACGTGAAGTGGCCGTCCTCCATCCAGTTGAGCAGCTCACTGCTCTCGCGCACGCCCTGCACGTTCGCCGGGGCATCGTGTGTCAGGGTGCGGGCGGCGGTGAAGGCGGCCGCGCGCATGCGGTCAGCATCGGCGATGGCCGCGCGCACGTCCGCGAGTGCGTGGCCGAGTCCCTTCTCGAGCCGGGCGGCCTCCTCATCGTCCAACGGGCCGACGGTCTGCACGCCGATCCAGGACTCTACGCCGGTGCGTTCGCCATCACCGGCTACCAGGGGGCCGAGGTCGGCGAGCGCTGCCGTGGTGTCACCGCTGGCGGTGCCCTGCTGGGTGGGGACGCGGTGGACGGCGGTCAGCGTCCCGGTGTCCTTGGCCCGATGGGTGATCACGGTCGGGTGGGCGACCATGCGGATCGCGTGCCCCTGGCGGGTCAGCTCACTCGTGACGGAGTCCACGAGGTAGGGCATGTCCGCATGCACGATCTGGACGAAGCCGTGGGGCCGGCTGGGTGTCACCTTCACGACCGCTTCGTTGGTGCCACGCCCGGCGGCCATCTCCACGTGCGTGGCGACGAGCCTCTCACGCGTGGGCGGGTCCAGCTCGGCCAGGTCCGCCTCCGAGACGTGCTCGAAGTACGCGCGGGCGAGGTGCTCGAGACCGAGGGGGGCGTCCGGGGTGCCGGCGGCCTGTTGATCGGTCCACAAAGGGGTTGACGACGACATCTGGGGGGTGTCCTCTTCCATCGCTGCAGCTGTACCGGGGGCACCGGGCCTGGGCCGGGTGCAACCGGATGAGTGGAACGTCCTTGGTCCACTAGGGCGAGCCTAACGGCCCGCAGGTCAAAGCGTGAACGACGTGTGCCCGCTGCAGAGCGGCGCGGGGCTCAGCTGCGCCGCAGCAACGTCCGCAGACCCTGTCCGACGGCGGCCGTGGCGGGTCCCGTCTGGAGGCCTCCGGCAGCCGTACCGGCCAGCCGGGCCACGGCGCGGCGCAGGGCCGACTTCGGTGCGGCCTCGGCCAGCACCTGCCCGCCGAGCAGCGCACGGTCCAAGGCCCGGCGGTCCCAGGGCAGGAACCCTCCGACGGTCCAGGAACCGCCGAACCGCTCGAGGACACCGGTGATCTGCGATTGTGGGGCCACCCCCGAGGCGTCCGTCCGGACCTGGTTGACGACCACCTCGACCCGGCTTCGCTCCACGGTGTCCACGTGCAGGCCCAGCTCGTCCAGGCCGTGGATGAGCCGGGGCAGTCCCACCGGGTCGCCGGTGCCGACGGCCAGGATGCGGTCCGCGGCGGCCAATCCGGCCAACGTGGCCGCGTTGCGCTGTGGAGCGGGGATGTCGAAACTCAGTTCCTCGTCCTCCTCCAGGCAGAACCCACAGTCCAGCACGACCTCGTCCCAGCCGGCTGCGGCTGCCGACAGCACGCCGTCCAGGGCGGCGCGGCGAAGTTCCGGCCACCGGTCCGCACGGGTCAGTCCCGTGAGTACCTGGAGGGTGGTTCCGGCCACCCGCGCCCGGAGCGCTGCTCGTCCGACCCCCTCCGGGGAGATCCCTCCCTGGTCGGCGGTCCGGCACGCTTGGGCGATGCCCGCGGATTCGTCCAGCAGGCCGAGGTGGATGCCGGCGGAGGCCGCATAGGTGTCCAGATCGATCAGCAGGGTCCTGCGTCCGGCGAGGGCCAGCTCCACCGCCAGGTTGACGGCCACCGTGGTGCGCCCCGGGCTCCCGGCGGGGCCCCAGACGGCGGTCACCCGGGGCGGTGCCGCGGGCTCGGTGACAATTCCCTCGGGGACCAGGGGCTCCGGCTCGCCGTGCCGATCGGACGGGGCTTCCATGGCCGGATCGTCGCCGGGGTCCGGCGCCAGAACGCCCGGCACGGCCGGGCCGGCGTCGCCTCGGATTGCTCCATCCCGCTCTGCGCTAGCCGGTTCTGCGCCGTCCCGGACGGCGTCAGCTCCCGTGACGGAGAAGGACAGAGCGTGGGCATGATCGGCTCCGGGGCCGGGGGTGAACACCTCGTCGTCGGCCGGGCGAGCCGGCGTCGTCAGGTTTTCGGCCTCGGTCGGGTCGTCAGCGCCGTTCTGGGCGGCCCGGCGCCCACGGCCACGTGCCCCGGGCCCGGCCGTGACGCGTAGGCGTTGCTGGTCCTGGGAAGCCGCGTCGGCCAGCAGCGCGGCCAGTTCCTCCGGGTCCAGATCCGGGGAGGCCACCGGGATACCGAGGCCGGAGACGCGGTCGCGTTCAGCGGCCACCTCACTGAGCGCCACCACTGCAGCGGTCCGGGAACCCGCACCTCCGGCACTCAGGGACTCCAAGAACGTCAGGGTGAGTTGATCGGTGTCTCCGGCCACGAGCACGACGTCCGCCAGACCCGTGCGGGCCATCGAGATCAGTTCGGCGAGGCTCTCACAGCGGCGGATCACCGTCACGGGTCCACGCAGTCGCTCGAGTCCGGAGACGTGGTCGAAGCCGGGCATGATGGTGGTGGCCACCGAGACCTTGCGCACGTGCACTCCTACTGTCCGGCGAGCGACGGGACCACGCTGATGCGCGCGCCATTGCCCTTGGCGTCCAGGACCTGTGGCAGTTGCTCCGGGCCCACGAGGATCTGCACGTTCATCCCGCCAGTGGAGCCGAACGATCCGGTGGCCTCCGTGATCTCGGCCAGTTCGGCCGACGGTGCGACCAGTTGCGGTTCGCTGAAGCCCTGATTGCCGTCCTTGGCAGCGATCCACACATCCACCCGGGACCCCGAGGCCGTTCCCTCGGGGAGCGGGTCGGCCACCGTCAGGGACACAGCCTGCCGGGACTGCGGATCCACCACGGCCACGGCACCGGCCGGGAGCAGTTCACCCTGGCGTACCGTGCCCACCACCGCGCTGTCCCCGGGGAACGGTTCGTCTGCACGGAGGTAGTCGTCGGCCGCGTCTCCCAACCGCGCCTGCACCACCGTCAACTGGTCGGCCTCGACCACGTTGCCCGGAACCAGGTCCTGCCCGGCGGCCCAATAGCCCTCTGATCGGTCCAGTGACTGCACCAGTGCCACGATGCCGGCCACCGACAACAGCACCAGCAGGAGCCCGGCCAGCAGCCGGGGATCCTTCCACCCCGGCCGCGTGAGCCGCGGAGCCTCCGCCGTGTTCGTCCCCTCCACGGGCGTCCTCCCTCTCCGTTCCAGCAGCCCCATTCGCCGCTGACGTCCTCGACCACCTTAGCCAAGGCCGGCCCCGCCCATGTCAGGGTGTGGACAACACGGGGTGAACCGAGTGCACAGGGACGCTGCTGTGGACAACCCCTGCACGGAAGGTGACCGTGGAAGAATGGAGGTGACCGATGCCCGCTCTCGACCCGGAGGACCCATGCCCCGCTTCCTGACCCTGACCGATGTCGCCGAGGAGCTCCAGGTCTCCATGGCGCAGGCCCGAGCGCTGGTGCGCAGTGGGGAACTGCCGGCCATCCAGATCGGCGGCCGTGGCCAGTGGCGGGTGGAGCAGGTCAAGCTCGACGAGTACATCGAAGACCTCTACGTGCAGCAGGTCGCCAAGGCCGAGGCCCGGAAGGCCGGTGCACCTCAGACCGAGGACGCCTGAGCCGAACGCACCAGGTGGACGGCGTCGAAGGGAATCACCCTGAGCCCGCGGACACTGCGCCCGCGTCGCTGTTCGTCCCGGGGATGGACCGCCAGGTCGAGGTGGTCCAGCCCCACCCGGTCGATGGTCCCCTCCCCGAGCAGCCGCCCGTCCCGGCCGGTGACCACGAGAGCCACGCGGGCCCGGGACAACTGCCGGTACAGGGAGCCGATGCCCAGCCGCCGCCGCCCGGGGGACGGTTCCTGGGCCACCACGGCCAGGGGGCTGTCGACGGCCGCCACGGCGGCGAGATTCACCACCAGGCCCCCGCTCCGGTCCGTCCCGCCGATCCAGGTGGACCCCACTGTGGAGAGGCTCAACTCCAGCCGTTGTCCGTCCGCCAGCTGAAGCGCCAGCGGCGTCCCCACCGCACCGCGCAGTCGATCGACCAGGGCGATCGCGGATCGCTCACCGCGCGTCATCTCGGCCGCCTCGGCCTCCGTGTCCTGCCAGTGTCCCTGGGCCAGCTGGGCCTCCAGATCGGCAAACAGCCCATCCCATCTCATCTCCCCAGCCTAGACGGGGGAACCGGCCTCACCCGCCTCAAGGGTTGAACGGGCCATCGTGGGGCACGGTCCAGGATCTGACGTCGCACAAGCATCTATGAACACCAAACTGCATCAAACGAGATCACACGACCTCAAACATTTACTACTTCATCCTATTGACATCCACAGCCAACTATTGTTGCCTTAGTGCATCGAGGAAGAACGACGGGCGTCCTACGCCCGCGTGGCTGAAGGGGCACAACGTGAGTGCATCGTCTGAGAACCGCCGCCCGGCACTCCGGGGCGAGGACCTAATCCTGACCCTGCTGTGCACCGTGGCCGGACCGTTGCTGTGGTGGTTCGGTTCCACCGGGCTGGGAGGGGCCGCTCCCAGCGCGGGCCTGCCCCTCGTCGAGCGGCTGGTGGCCTCCCTGTGTGCCGGAGCGGGCGCCGTGGTCGCCGCATGGTGGTTCCTGGCGGTGCTGGGCACCGCATTGGTGGCTCTGGGTCACCGGACCAGGTCGCTCCGCCTCATCCGCTGCGGCAGCACCCTCTCCCCCACCTTCCTTCGCCGGGTGGCGGCGTCAGTCCTGGGAGTCAACCTGCTGCTGGCGCCAGGGGCCTGGGCCACGCCGGGTTCCACCGTCGAGCCACTCCCGGCAGCCCACGTCTCCACAGCGCGGGCGGCCTCGGTGTATACGCCCACCGCCCTCCCACACCCGGGTTGGCTCTCGGCCGCCTCCGCATCCATGCCGGACGAGCAGCCCCTGCCGACACCCACGTGGAAGCCCTCGGCCCCGGTACCGTCCGCGCCCGGTGCACCGCGCTCGGACCAGCATGCCACGGACGACGTCAAGACCGTCACGGTACGCCGGGGTGATTGCCTGTGGGACATCGCAGCGCATGAACTGGGTCCCACTGCCACCGATCTGGAGGTGGACGGCCGATGGAGACAGTGGCATGACCACAACCGCACCGTCATCGGGGCCGATGCCGACGTACTCATCCCCGGCACCGTCCTCACGGCACCGCCCCTGAGCTAGGCGGCACCCCGCACCGCGCGCCCGACCTACCGAAGCCCCCACCGAACCCGAACACGCTCTATTCCAGTACAACCGGAGGAACCATGACCACCTTGACCACGGCAGCAGAGCAGGCCCCGGAGCGGACTCCGGCCCTGACCGTCACCACCGTTCCCGCCACCCTGCCGCCCCTGGACCACGTGGCCGGCTCCCGCCTGGGGCTGGCCTCCCGGGAACCGCGGAGTCAGCAGCACCCGGCATGGACGCCCCGGCAGCGACCACTCGACGACACCACGACGACCGAGCGTGCCCAGGCCGAACGCCGGAGGGAGGAAGAACGCCATGTCCGTTCCCTGGCGCGGATCGTGGCCTTGGCCTGTGTGGAGGCCGAACTCGGGCTTCGGCCGGCACGTCAGCTGTCCGCGTGGCTCGACCTGGCCACCTACCAGAAGATGATCCGCCGGGCCGACCTGGCCCAACGCATCCGCGCCACCCGGACCGATGGTCCCGCCGCGGCACCCAAGGCCCTCGGGGCCCGGGCCTGCCGCCTGGGCCAGGAGGTCTACGAGGCCAGTGCCACCGTCCAATTGCCCGACCGCGCCCGGGCCATGGCCTTGCGCATCGAGAAACACCGCAACCGGTGGAAGGTCACGGCGCTGGAACTCGGCTAGCGGCGGCTCTTCTTGGACTTCTTGGCACCGCGCGGAGCGCCCTTCGCCCCGCCGGCTCCGTTACCGGAGTCTCTCTGGCCGGCCGCATCAGCGGCCCCTGCAGAGGTCTGACCGTTGCCCGCCCCTTCGGTGCGGCGCACCTGCGTGGTGACCTCACCGGAGTCGGACGGCGCGGAGAATCGTAGGGTGGACGGCTGGCGAGGCGCGTCGAGGCCCTTGACGTTCAGGACCGGCGTCATCGTCGCCGACCGGGCGTCCTGGACACCGGGCAACGAGGTCGGGGCCGGAGCGGTCTGCACCTCGAGGTTGAACAGGTAGCCGATCGATTCCTCTCGGATGGCCTCCATCATGGCCTCGAACAGGATGAAGCCCTCACGCTGGTACTCCACCAGGGGATCACGCTGGGCCATGGAGCGCAGCCCGATGCCCTCCTTGAGGTAGTCCATCTCGTAGAGATGCTCCTGCCACTTCCGGCCGATAACCGAGAGCACCACGCGGCGCTCCAGTTCGCGCAGCGTGTCCGGCCCGATGGCCTTCTCGCGGTCCTCATAGGCCAGCCGGGCGTCGGAAACCAGCTCACGCTTCAGATCCTCGGCCTTGAGCTTCGTCAAGCCGCCGGATTCCTCCACCACCTCGTCCACGGTGACGCCCACCGGGTACATCTGCTTCAGATCCGTCCAGAGCTGGTCCAGGTCCCAGTCGCCGGCGTGCCCGGCACCCGTGGCCTCATCCACCACGGTGGAGACGGCATCCTCGAGGAAGTTCTGGATCTTGGACCGCAGGTCCTCCCCCTCCAGGATGTGCCGGCGGTCCGTGTAGATGGCCTCACGCTGGCGGTTCATCACGTCGTCGTACTTCAGCACGTTCTTGCGCTGCTCGGTGTTGCGCGATTCGACCTGCTGCTGGGCGTTCTGGATGGCGCCGGACACCATCTTCGACTCCAGCGCCATGTCATCGGGAACGGACGCGGAGTTCATGATGCGGGACGCGGCACCCGGGTTGAAGAGGCGCATCAGGTCGTCGGTCAGTGAGAGGTAGAAACGGGATTCGCCCGGATCACCCTGACGACCGGAACGGCCGCGCAGCTGGTTGTCGATGCGCCGGGACTCGTGGCGCTCCGTGCCGAGCACGTAGAGCCCGCCGAGTGCGAGGACCTCCTCGTGTTCCTTCTTGACGCCCTCCTGGGCGGCAGCCAGGACCTCGTCCCACAGTTCCTCGTAGCGTTCGGCATCCTCGACGGGATCCACGCCACGCTTCTGCATCTCATCGACCGCGTTGTGCTCGGCGTTGCCGCCCAGCATGATGTCGGTGCCGCGGCCAGCCATGTTGGTGGCCACCGTGACGGCCCCCTTGCGGCCGGCCTGGGCCACGATCGACGCCTCACGAGCGTGGTTCTTGGCGTTGAGCACCTCGTGCCGGACGCCGTTCTTGGCCAGCAGCTTGGAGAGGTACTCGGACTTCTCCACCGAGGTGGTGCCCACCAGCACGGGCTGGCCCTTCTCGTGCCGCTCGGCGATGTCCTTGACCACCGCGTCGAACTTCGCCACCTCGTTCTTGTAGATGAGGTCGGTCTGGTCCGCGCGCTGCTTGGGCTTGTTGGAGGGGATGACCACCACGCCGAGCTTGTAGGTGGACATGAACTCGCCGGCCTCGGTCTCGGCGGTACCGGTCATGCCGGACAGCTTCTCGTAGAGGCGGAAGTAGTTCTGCAGGGTGACGGTGGCCAGGGTCTGGTTCTCCGCCTTGATCTGCACGCCCTCCTTGGCCTCGATGGCCTGATGCATGCCCTCGTTGTAGCGGCGGCCGGCCAGCACGCGTCCGGTGTGCTCGTCCACGATGTTGACCTCGCCGCCCAGCACGACGTAGTCCTTGTCCTTCTTGAACAGTTCCTTGGCCTTGATGGCGTTGTTCAGGTACTGGATCAGCGGGGTGTTGGCGGACTCGTAGAGGTTGCTGATGCCCAGCCAGTCCTCCGTCTTCTCGATGCCCGGCTCGAGTACCCCGACGGTCTTCTTCTTCTCGTCGACCTCGTAGTCCTCGTCCAGGGTCAGCTTGCGCACCAGCTTGGAGAACTCCGTGTACCAGCGGGAGGCGTCACCCTGGGCCGGACCGGAGATGATCAGCGGAGTACGGGCCTCGTCGATGAGGATGGAGTCGACCTCGTCGACGATGGCGAAGTGGTGGCCGCGCTGGACGAGTTCGTCCTTGGACCAGGCCATGTTGTCCCGCAGGTAGTCGAAGCCGAACTCGTTGTTCGTGCCGTAGGTGATGTCAGCGGCATACTGGGCACGCCGGGTGGCGGGGTCCTGGTTGGCGATGATCACGCCGGTCTCCAGGCCGAGGAACCGGAAGACGCGGCCCATGAGCTCGGACTGGTAGCTGGCGAGGTAGTCGTTGACCGTGATGATGTGGACGCCCTGGCCGGAGAGGGCGTTGAGGTAGGCCGGGGCGGTGGCCACGAGGGTCTTGCCCTCACCGGTCTTCATCTCGGCGATGTTCCCGAGGTGCAGGGCCGCCCCGCCCATCAGCTGGACGTCGTAGTGACGCTGGCCGAGGGTGCGTCCGGCCGCCTCGCGGACAGCCGCGAAGGCCTCGGGCAGCAGTGAGTCGAGCGACTCGCCGCCGGCGATCCGCTCACGGAACGCATCGGTCTCGCCGCGCAGCTCGGCGTCGGACATCTCGCGGAACTCGTCCTCGAGGACATTGATGGCGTCGGCGAATCCCCTCAGGCGCTTGAGGACCTTCTTGTCCCCGGTCTTCAGGATTCGTTCGATGAATGATGCCACGTGCCTAGACTCCCTGTTCCCCGGTGCACCGGGTGCGTCGGTATGCGTTGCGCTCGGGTACCCCGGTTCGGCCAGCGGCCTCGGGGATACCCGGACAGTCTACGGTCTAATCTCTGGGAGCCTCCTCCATGCCCGCCGCAGTTCCACTGGCAGGTCCCCGTCGGCATTCCCCTCCACCACCACGCCCTCGAGGCCCAGCCATCCAGCCAGCTCGCCCAGCTCGGCGGCCAGCTCCACCACCACCGGCCCGACGCCGGCCGCCCGGCCCCCTGACCCGCTCGCCTTCCCTGGGCCGCCGGGTACCGCGGCCGGATCCTCGGACCAGGCACCGCGCACCAGCAGCACCTTGCCGGCACGGTCCGCCTTGAGGTCGACCTGCGCGACCAGCCTCTCCCCGAGCAGGAACAACAGGGAGTAGTAACCACGGGTCCGTTTCGGAGCGGGGGTGTAGATCCCCAGGCGGTACCGGACGCCGAACAGTGCCTCGACCCGCGGCCGGTGGAACACCAGTGGATCGAAGGGACTGACCAGGGCCCGGCCCGTCGCGGCCCTGGGTGTCACCGCCTCGGCATGGCGCCACGCCGCCACGGTCGTCCCGCGGAGACCCGGCAGCCGGACCGGTTCCAGCACGCCCTCGTGGTTCAGTTGCACCGCTGCGGCGCGGGCGGCCTTGACGGTGATCCGGTAGTAGTCGGCGAGGCTGGCCTCGGTGGCCACCCCCAGGGCCCGGGCGGCGGTGTCCACCAGCTCCAGTGCCGCCGCGTGCCGGTCCGGCACCTCGACCGCCGGATCGATGGCCGAGGCCGGCACGAAGCGGCGTTCAAACTGGGGATTGCGGCCGGCACTCGCGATCTGCCCGGACGCGAAGAGGTCCTCGAGGACGCGCTTGACCACGGACCAATTCCAGCCCCAGTGTCCCTGGTGGCCGCCGTGGTGCCCCAGCCGGCCCTCGACCTGCCGCGCCGTCAGCGGGCGGGAAGCCGAGAGCAAGGTGAGGATCTGGTGCGACAGCTCTGCCCTGATCTGCGTGTCCAGGTCCGTGGCGGTCATCCAGGTGCGACGCTGGACCGCCACGAGCGCCGGTCGCAACCGGACCGGGACCAGGGAGGCCTCGTGGGCCCAGTACTCGGTCCACGGGGGCTGCCTCTGGTGGGACACCTGATGGGACAACCGGTCCAGCAGAGCCGGATCATAGGGACCCAGCCGGCTGAAGAGCGGCACGTAGTGGGCGCGCGCCAGGATGTTGACGGAGTCCACCTGGAGCACGCCGAGCCGGTCCAGGGTCGATCTGATCTTCCGGGCGCCCGGCGGGGCCGGCCGGCGTCGTTGGTGGATCAGCTGGGCGGCCAGCGCCGTCCGGCGGGCCTCGGAGTAGCCGAGCACCGGACCGCCCGGCCCCGAAGGGCCGGGCGGTCGGCGGCCATGGCGTGATGCCAGGGACTCAGACGGTTGCGGCTCGATAGTGGACGTCCTCTTCCTGGACCTCAGCGTCAGGATGGTCGGCATCGAGGGTGATGACGCCGTAGCTCCAGCCCTTGCGGCGGTAGACGGCGGAGGGCCGGCCGGTGGACTCGTCGATGAAGAGGTAGAAATCGTGTCCCACCAGCTCCATGGCATCGACGGCGTCGTCAACGCTGACGGGCCTGGCGGGGAAGACCTTCTTGCGGATCTGCACGGGGGCCTCGCCGCTCTCCTCCTCGGCGGCATGGTTCTCCGCAGCCTGGTCCGCCATGACCTGCGACACCAGTGACTGCCCCGGTTGGACCAGAGGCAACGCCGCCGTCGCATCCGCCACCGAGACCCGCTTCTGGTGGCGGTCCTTCTGCCGGTCACGGAGGCGCCGCAACCGCTCCAGGAGCTTGCCGAAGGCAAGATCGAAGGCGGCGAACTTGTCGTCAGCCTGGGCCTCCGCGCGAATGACCTTGCCCTTGCCGTGGACGGTCAACTCCACGGTGAGCTTCTCATCCGAATGACGATGGTTGGTCTGCTTGGTGACCTTGATCTCCAGCCCCTGAGCGCGTGTGGACAGCTGCTCGATCTTGCTGAACTTCTCCTCGGCGTAGTCCCGGAACCGGTCCGGAAGGGAGACGTTGCGGGCGACGTAGCTGACGTCCATGGTCATGATGTCCTCCTAGGAGCCTGACGGCTATTCGAACATGTGCGTGCACCGTGCAGCCGGCCCTGCGCCGGCCCCTTAATGCACCTCGGCGGCGGGAAGAACTCCTCCTTCCAGCCGCCGAAGACGATCCCCGAGGGGTCCGTTGCCCTCACCCTAGTACTTTCTTCACGCCGAGTTAAGACCTTCGTCAGGCGCCGTACCCGGTGCGGTCACCGCGGCCACCACCACCGCGCCCACCGGCCGGACTCCGGCCTGCTCGAGGGCGTGCCACGTGGCCGCGAGGGTGGCGCCCGTGGTCATGACGTCGTCGAACACCACCACGTTGCGTCCGGGATCGCGGTGGGCCTCCGCGACGAGACGCCGGGTGGTCCGGAACCGGTCCCGTCCGCGATGGCGCCGCTGCCTCGATCCGGTGCCCGCATGACTGCTGCGGGGGCGGAAGGCGGCCACGAGGGGCCTCCTCCGGTGCGCCAGCCAGCCGGGGGCCACCTGCCAACCGGGTGGCAGGGCGCCGGTCAGCAGTTCCTCCACCGGGTCATAACCCCGGCCGCGGAATCCGGCTGCGCTGGACGGAACCGGCACCAGTGTGAACGGGCCCTGTGCCTCCAGCAACCGCGGAGCGGCGGCCAGTGCCCGGTGGACGGCCGGACGCAGGTACCCGGCCACGGCCGTCCGGCCGTGGTCTTTGAAGGCCAGGAGTGCCCGCGAGGCCTCCGCCCCGTAGCGCGCGGCCGCCACCACGGGCACCGGGTGCAGGGACGGTTCCGGACCGACCAGGGGCTGCGGTGGATCTCCGTCCCCGGAACGGGCCGCGGGCAGGATCACGCCGCCGGGTGACCTGGCCGGCCGGTGCCGAGCCGGTGTCCGGGCAGGCCAGACGGGGTAGAGCGGCAGGGCAGCCGCGTCCTGTTCCGCCCGGAAGGGGTGGAGCAGTTCGGTCACCAGTCCGGGGGCGCACTCCGGACACACCGTGCCGTCCTGCCGTCCGCAGAGGACGCAGAGGCTGGGCATCAGCAGTCCCGCCAGCTCGCGTCCCGACCGGCCCAGTGCACGCGCCGCCGGGGCATGGACCAGCCGGTCCAGTCCAACCGCACATCCAGAGGGGATCCTCATGATCCCAGCCTGCTCCTCGCGACCGACGCCGGGGACACCAGTCGGGGTCCGCTGTGGATGACACGCCCGGGTAGACCCCAGTCAGCCGGGGAAGGCCATGTCGTGGGCCACGGCCCCGGCCTGGGACCGCCACGTGGATCCGGCCAGGGTGTGCACCGCCTCAGCGGTCTCCGCATAGATCGGATTGTCACCGGGACCGGTGGAGAATCCCGTCATGCCCAGCAACGGCCGCAGCGTGTCGAGCGAGCCGTCGAGTCCGACGAGCTGTGCCTCCACCGAGGACGTGCTGCTGGTGGCGGCCACCAGCAGCTTCTGGTCGGAGACCCAGTTGACGTCATTGACGGGCACCGTGGGCTCCAACCGGACCGGCGAGCCGAGTCCACGGGGGACGCCCTCCGAATCGCGGATGACGCCGGAGAGGTACAGGTGGGACGACTCCCCTGCCCCGGCCACGATGGCCGCCCGCGTGCCATCGCGGGAGATGCGCAGAGCCTGGACGGTGCGGTCGCCGAGCCATTCTGCGCTGATCTCCAGGGGCGCCTCGTCCTGGCCGGAGGTCTGCAGGGCCATGATGCGGGTGCCGTTGGCGTGGTCCACGGTCCAGATCCAACCGGACGAGTCGAAGCTCGGCCGCGTCAGGTTCTCTCCCTCCAACTCGAGTTCCTGCGACCCGTCGGTACCGGCGGAGACCATCTGCGTCCTGTCGCTGTTCAGGAACGCGAAACGGGTGCCGTCCAGGCTCATGGCCGGGTCCACCGGCCCGCCATCGATGTCCAGTTGCAGCCCACCCACCGGGACCGTGGCGTCGCCTTCGAAATAGACGAGTTCTCCGTTGGCGACGGCGACCTGGGTGGAGCCCACCCCGGGGTTGATCTGGGCCGGTTCGAAGTTGTCCGCCACCGGCCCCAGGTCGAGCGGGTTCAGATCCACGGACATCTCCACACTGGAGACGTTGTTCAGGCCGTCCAGTGTCAACTCGAGCTGCTGCTGCATCCGCTGTCGCATCAACGGATCGGCGCTCTCGACCGTCTGTTGTGTGAGGTCGACCTTGGCCGAGCCCGCGTCGACCGGAACGGAGGGACGCGACAGTTCCGAACCGGCTTGGAACGCCGTCCGCACGGCGCCGTCCAGGTACGGGGCGGGCCCGTCCAGCAGGGCGCCGACGATGTCCGCCGCCGAACCCGACCGGTTGAGGAACCACCGCAGGTCCGGAACCGCGTAGGAATAGGACTGGTCGTAGAAGTACAGCTCATGTGAGGCGAAGAGGGCACGGAACTGGGCGGATTCCAGCATCGTGCCGCCCGGCGCCTCCGCGATCCTCCACTGACCGTCCTCCTGCGCCAGGGAGAAGCCCACGGCCTCGGAGGTGTTGGCCGGCATCCGGTTCATGATGCCGCGCTCATCCACCACCGAGTCCACCTCGATCTGGACCTCGTACTGGTTGTCCTGGGCCGACGGGACCACGGTGGGTGTCTCGTTGTAGACCAAGGTCCGGGCCTCGGGGTTCCAGGCCTCGGCAGCCTCCTGCGTCAGGAATTCGCGGGCAGTGGCGTAATCGTCCTGGACGCCGGTCCCGGCGGTGAGGAAGCCACGGATGACGTCCTCCGGGCTGGCATCCTCCGTTGGACCAGCCGGGGTGAAGGAGTAGTTCACCTGGTTCTCAGCACCCGGCAGGGGGTCCGAGGTGCCGACCGGGCCGCTCTGGGGCAGGTGGGCACAGCCACTCAGCAGGAGCAGCCCGGCCACGAGTGCGGCACAGAGCGCGGCCATCGGGCCTCGGGTGCGGGCCGGATGACCACCGTCCACGGTGTGCTGGGGATCCGTCATCAGGATTCGACCTCCGGCTGCGTGGTATTCGGGCGAGGCTGGTACAACGACTGCTCATGGATCCGGTCCGGCATCGCCTCGCCCTGGAGCTGCGCGGGTTCCGGGTTCTCCAACTCCAACGGCAGCCGACGTTGGGACTCGGTGTAGACGGGCGGCAGGTCCAGCGGCGCGCCGTCCCCGACCGTGCCGCCGCTGCGACGCGGGATGGTCAGGCGGAAGGCCGAACCGTCCCCCGGCGCACCCCAGGCGTCCAGGCGCCCGTTGTGCAGCCGGGTGTCCTCCGTGGCGATGGACAGGCCCAGCCCGGAGCCGCCCGTGGTGCGGGCCCGTGCGGGATCCGCCCGCCAGAACCGGTCGAAGACGCGGGAGGCCTGTTCCTCGGACATGCCGATCCCGTGGTCACGGACCACTACCGCCACCGTGTCCTCCCCGGCCCCGACGATCACGTCGACGGGACGGCCCTCGCCGTGCTCGATCGCGTTGTTGACGAGGTTGCGGATGATGCGCTCGATGCGGCGGGGATCGACGTCGGCCGTCACCTCCATGTCCATCGGGACGACGAAGACGGCCGTGTTGGCCTTGTGGGCCAGCGGCTGTGCCGTGAGGACGACGTCGGTCGCCAGGTGCAGGATGTCCGTCTCCTCCGGAGCCATCGTGGCGGCTCCGGCATCGAAACGGGTGATCTCCAGCAGGTCGGCGAGCAGGGCCTGGAATCGTTCGACCTGGTGGTAGAGCAACTCGGTGGAGCGGCGGTTGATGGCGTCGAACTCCTCCCGGGAGTCGTAGAGCACCTCCGCCGCCATGCGCACCGTGGTCAGGGGCGTCCGCAGCTCGTGCGAGACATCCGAGACGAACCGCTGCTGCATCTGTGAGAGCTCCGCCAACTGGGTGATCTGGTCCTGGATGTTGTCCGCCATCCGGTTGAAGGATGAGCCGAGCCGGGCCATCTCGTCCTCGCCGTGGACGGGCATGCGCACGGTCAGGTCCCCGGAGGACAGGGACTCCGCGGCGGAGGCCGCCTGTCCCACCGGGCGGACCACGGACCGGGTGACGTAGACGGCGATGAGGGAGTTCATCATCACCAGCATGGCCCCGGCGACCACGAGGACGCGCATGAGGTAGTCCAGGGTGTCCTGCACGCCCGAGAGGTCGTACACCATGTAGAGCGCATAGATGTTGCCCGGCGGCAGGGTCACCTGGGTGCCGAAGGCCAGTCCTGGACTCGTCCCGCCGTCCTCGGCCGGAAGACTGATGGACTGCCAATAGGTGCCGTTGTCCTCTTGGACCGCCTGGGACAGCTCCTCAGGGATGACCTCCGTGGACAGCCCGGAACTGGACTTGGGCCCCACGAAGAGGTTCTGGGCCTCCTCCAACGGGACCAGGAGCATGTCCCTCACCACGGTGGCGCCGGTGTCCCCGGCCAGCTGGTTCAGCGTGTTGGTGACCAGCAGGTCGGTCGACTCGGAGTCGTTGGTGACGGCGTTGTCGAAGATGGACCGGGCCTGGTTCAGCCCCCGGTTCGATTCGGCCTCGACCTGGTCGAACCGCGACTGGAACAGGCCGGAGGTGATCTGTTGGCTCAGGAAGAGGGCCAGCACCCCGGCCGCCACGAGGGTCAACACGGCGGTGATCGCCACGGTGCGCAGCTGCAGCGACGCGGTCCAGCGACGTCGCAGGGCCATCAGCCACCGGCCGATCACTGCACGGATCCCGGTCCCCGCACCCGAGTCTGAGCCGACGGTGTCCGCCTGCTCGGGGGCGGTGACGGTGCCCGTGGTCAACTCAGCTCTGACCGGCCTTGTAGCCGACGCCGCGGACGGTCAGGACGACTTCCGGGTTCTCCGGGTCCTTCTCGACCTTGGAACGCAGGCGCTGGACGTGCACGTTCACCAGCCGGGTGTCCGCCTGGTGGCGATAGCCCCAGACCTCCTCGAGCAGCATCTCCCGGGTGAAGACCTGCCACGGCTTGCGGGCCAGGGCCACGAGGAGGTCGAACTCCAGGGGCGTGAGCTGAATGGCCCCGTCGCCGCGGGTGACCTGGTGGCCGGCCACGTCGATCGTGAGATCGGCGATCTTCAGGGTCTCCGGCGCGCGGGTCTCACCTTCACGCAGCCGGGCGCGGACCCGGGCCACCAGCTCAGCGGGTTTGAAGGGCTTGGGCACGTAGTCATCGGCGCTGGCCTCCAGGCCACGCACCACGTCCGAGGTGTCCGACTTGGCGGTCAGCATCACGATCGGGGTGTCCGACTCGGCGCGGATGACCTGGCAGACCTCGATTCCATCCATGCCGGGCAGCATCAGGTCCAGCAGCACCAGGTCTGGCCGAGTGGAACGGAACATCTCCAGGGCCTGGGACCCGTCCGCGCAGAACGTCGGTTCGAAGCCGTCGTTGCGCAGCACGATGCCGATCATCTCCGACAGCGCCTCGTCATCGTCGACTACGAGAATTCTGGCCTTCACCGGATTCGTCCTCCCCTGACTGAAGTTCCCGCCGGTGGGTCCCGCCCGCCGACGCCGCCGCCCGGTGGCCCCGTGCGGACCGGACCGAACGGCCATCCGTTCCACCTTATCCGACCAGGAGGGATGCGACGGATATAGTCAGCCCTGCAGGTGGGCGCGCCGCACTGACATCGGTGGATCCACCCGCCGACGGCCGGCGACCGCAAGACCATCAGGGGGACCTTCCAATGAACGAGAACGAGGTCCCGGGCCAGGGCCCGGACCAGCAGCCAGCCCAGCAGCCTCAGCAGCCTCAGCAGCCTCAGCAGCCTCAGCAGCCTCAGCAGCCAGGCCAGCAGCCGGCCCCGCCGGCGCACCAGCCCTGGGGACAGTCGCCCTACGGTCCGGCGGTCAGCCAGTCCCCCTACGGGGCCTACGGACAGCCCGCGAGCCAGCAGAACCCCTACGGCCAGCAGCCCGGATACGGGACGCCGTCACGGCGGCCGGGCATCATCCCGCTGACGCCCCTCGCGCTCGGCGACCTGCTCAGCGGCTCCTTCGCCGCCATCCGTCGCAATGCGGCAGCCGTCCTGGGAACCGCGCTGATCGTGGCCCTGATCGAGATCGTCGTGTCCGTCTTCGCCACCAACGTGCTCTTCGACGCCACCTACAGCATCATCCTCATGGAGGAAGGCGGCCAGGATCCCTTCCTGGGCGACCCCCTGACCAACCCGGTCTTCGGCCAGTTGTTCGGATCGATCGCCCTGCTCTTCCTGGGGGCCCTGCTCGCGGCGCTGGCCGGCATCATCGCCAATGGCGTCCTGGCCGTGGTGGTCCTCCGCTCGGCCGCGGGACTCAAGACCTCATTGGGTCAGGCCTGGAGGCTGACCGGCCGTCAGATCTGGTCCCTCATGGGCCTCGCGCTCGTCTACCTGGTCGCAGGGGCCATCGTCTTCGTCCTGTTCATCGGTGTCTTCGTGGGGCTCGTCATCGCGGTGGTCAGCGAGGATGGTGGCATGGCCGGCCTGATGGGCATCCTGCTGTTCATCCTGACCGTCGCGTCGGTCGTCATCTCCGTGTGGCTCTACATCAAGCTGGTGCTCGCCGCGGCGGCCTCCGCCGTGGAGCTCAAGGGACCGTTCAAGGCCATGGGCCGCTCCTGGTCCCTGACCCGCGGCCACTGGTGGCGGACCTTGGGCATCATCCTGCTCGTGGCCGTCATCGTCGGCATCATCGCCTCGATCATCACCACGCCGTTGTCCATGATCGGTGGTGTGTTCGCTCCGTTGGACCCGACGACGTCGATGGAGGAGATGATGGACTCCACGCGATGGTGGACCCTCCTCAGTGTGGCCGTCTCCTCGCTGGTCAACGCCCTCGCCCTCGTCTACAGCTCCTGCCTGATCGCCCTGCTGTACATCGACTACCGGATCCGCCACGAGAGCTTCGACCTGGACCTGGCCGCGGCTGCCGAGTTGGCCGGGGCGGGCGACGATGAGCGCTTCAGCACCGTGCGGGACGTGCAGGCGGCGGCCGGCACCGACCAGCTGGTCCCCGGCCGCCACCCCTCCGGTCCGTCCACTCCCGCAGGCACGTCCGGCCCGTCCGGACACTGATCCGCGCTGCGCTGACCTGAGATGACGGTGATGACCGCACCGGTGACCCCTGACGGCTGGGAGCCGGACCGGGACAAGGCTCGACGCCTGATCCAGGAGGAGCTGGCCCGTCCGGAGTACGCCCAGGCCGAGCCGAATCCCCTCCTGGAATGGCTGGGCGGGGTCCTGTCCGCCGCCCTGGAGTGGCTCGGCACCCTCGGCGGTGCCGCTCCCTCCCTGCCCGGCTGGGTCCTGCCGCTCATCCTGGTGGCCGTGGCCGTCGTCGTCCTGGTGCTGCTGCGCCCCCGCGCCAACGCCGCCGCCCGGGCCCGGCGCACCGCCGCCGTGCTCTCGGACCGGACGGTCACGCCGGAGCAGCACCGCCGGATGGCAGAGACGGCCTTCGCGGCCGGCGACCACGGGGCGGCGCTCGTCGCCTGGTTCCGCGCCCTGGTGCGGCACGCCGAGGAACGCACCGTTCTGGACCCGCGCCCCGGACGCACGGCCACCGAGGCCGCCCATGGCCTCGGGGCGGCCTTCCCCACGGAACGCCGGGCCCTTGAGACCGCAGCAGACGCCTTCAATGCCGTGGTCTACGGCGATCGGCCGACGACGGCCGCCCGGGCCACCGACGTCCGTGACCTCGATGCCCGGTTGGCCGCAATGCCGCTGGACACCACGCCATCCGGGTCTCTGCATCGTGCCGGAACGGCTGGGAGGATGGTGGCTCCACGATGACGACGAGCGCCACGCCGACCGCCGCCACCCAGCGATCCGACCGGACCGCCTCCCCCTCTCAGGGCTCCACCTCGCAGGCCTCCACCCCTCCGGGCCCCGCCGTTCCGGGCACCGGCCAGGCCCTGTCCCGGTGGCTGCGGACGGCCTGGATCTGGTTCGTCCTGGCCGCCCTGCTGCTGCTCGTGGCCCTGCCCTCGATGCTGCGCCAGAACCCGGACACTCGCCAGCTCTCACCGTCTTCGCCCGCGCCGAACGGTGGCCAGGCCGTGGTCCGCGTCCTTCAGGCCCAGGGCATCACGGTGCACCCCGCCGAGTCCCTCGAGGAGGCCCTGGCCCTGGCGGACGAGCATCCTCAGGCCCCGGTGCTGTTCCACGATGCCGCCGACCACCTTCCCGAGGCCGGCCTGGACCGGCTCGCCGAGGAGGTCGCCCCGGGGCGGCGGGTGCTCGTCGAGCCGGGCTTCCAGGCTCTCGGCGCCCTCGCCCCCGCGGTCTCACAGGCCGGTCAGGTGCCCGACGGCGACCCCTTGGCGTCCGGGGAGGGCTGCGGCCTGCCGATGGGCCGGGAGGCGCAGTCGATCGAGGCATCGGGCCGCGCCTACCGGAGCGCCGGCGCGCAGGCCTGCTTCCCCGTCCCCGGCACGGAATCCGGTTCCACCACGGACCCGGCCCACGCAGTCCTGGAGACGGCCGACGGCACCGTGGTGATCGGTCAGGTCGGCGTGTTCGCCAATGAGTCGGCCGATGCTGAAGGCCATCCCGTGCTCGCCCTGTGGTCCCTGGGCCAGGCCTCGGACGTGGTCTGGTATCTGCCCGGACTGGCGGACGTGGCGATCGAGCCGGGCCCGCCGACCATGGACCAGCTGTTGCCTGACTGGGTCCGCCCGGCGGGGATCTGGCTCATCCTCTGCCTCGCGGTGCTCATGCTGTGGCGCGGGCGCCGGCACGGGCCCCTGGCCGTGGAGCCGCTGCCCGTGATCGTTCCGGCCTCGGAGACCGCCGTGGGCCGGGCCCGGCTGTATGAACGCTCCGGCCAGCACGGCTCTGCGGCGCGTGCACTGCGCTCGGCCACGCTCCTCCGGCTGTCCCGGGTGCTCCGCCTCGGCCACGGTGCGTCCATCGAAGCCGTGGCGACAGCGGCGGCCCGCACCACCGGCCGGGACCCTCTTCAGGTGGCCGCCGTCCTTGACGTCAGCCACCTGACCACGGCCCGGGACCTCGTCTCGGCCGGGCGGGCCCTCCTGGACCTCGAGGACGCCGTGCATGCAGCCCTCACCACCGACCGCGCCGCAGCAGAGCCGGCATCAGACTCCGACGGAAGGACACCATGACGACCCCGTACCCCGAGCATTCCCCGGCAGCCACGACAGCCACGGCAGCCGCGGCACCTCCGGCAACCCCGCCAGCCCACCGGACCGATGACGAGCTGCGCCACGCCTTCGGCCGCGTCCGCGAGGAGGTGGCGCGCGCCGTCGTCGGGCAGCAGCCGGCGGTCACCGGACTGCTGATCGGGCTGCTGTGCAAGGGCCACGTGCTCCTGGAGGGCGTACCCGGCGTCGCCAAGACGCTGCTCGTGCGGACGCTGTCCGCCGCCCTGGACCTCGGCACCCATCGCGTCCAGTTCACCCCCGACCTGATGCCCGGCGACGTCACCGGTTCGCTGGTGTACGACTCCAAGACCGGAGAATTCGAGTTCCGCGAGGGACCGGTGTTCACTCACCTGTTGCTGGCGGACGAGATCAACCGGACGCCGCCCAAGACACAGGCCGCCCTGCTCGAGGCCATGGCCGAGGGCCAGGTCTCCGTGGACGGGGTCTCCCGGCCGCTGCCGGACCCCTTCATGGTGGCCGCAACCCAGAACCCGGTCGAGTACGAGGGCACCTATCCCCTGCCCGAGGCCCAGCTTGACCGCTTTCTGCTCAAGGTCACCCTCGAGCTGCCCGAGAGGGCGGACGAGGTGGAGATCCTGCGCCGCCATGCCGAGGGGTTCTCCGCCTCGGACCTGGCCTCCGCCGGGGTCAGCGCCGTGGCCGATGCTGCCACGATCCAGGCGGCACGGGCCGCCGTCGGGAACGTCCAGTCCGGGCCTGAGGTGCTCGGCTACATCACAGACCTGGCCCGCGCGACCCGGGTCTCGCCCTCATTCCAGCTGGGCGTCTCCCCCCGGGGGTCCACCGCCCTGCTGCAGACCGCCAAGGCGTGGGCCTGGCTCAACGGCCGGGACTACACCACCCCGGATGACGTCCAGGCGATGGCCCTGCCCTGCCTGCGGCACCGGGTGTCGCTGCGCCCGGAGGCAGAGCTGGACGGCGTCAGCACGGACCAGGTGCTCTCCGGCCTGCTCGCCACCGTGCCGGTCCCGCGCTGAATCCCGTGACGGAACGATGCCGCGGTGATGACGGAGATGCTGGAGACGCTGGACATGCTGTTGAGGCTGGCGGCGGGCTGAGGATGGTGCGCTGATGGTCTTCTCCGGCCGTTTCCTCGTGGTGGCGCTGGTGTGCCTGTTGCCGGTGGTGCTGCGCCCCGGGCTGGACACGATCGGCTGGTGCCTGCTCGCGCTGACCCTGGTGTCCGGCGTCGACCTCGCGCTGGCGGCCTCCCCCCGGTCGCTGGTGCTCGAGCGCGAGTTGCCCGCCTCCAGCCGTCTCGACGAGCCGGTGGCCAATGCGGTGCTGGTGTCCAACCGGGGCCGGCGCCGGCTGCGCGGCTCGCTCCGGGATGCCTGGCAGCCCTCGGCGGGTCAGGCGTCCGCCTCCGATCGCCCGGATGCGGCGGTGGCGCTGGACGTGCCCACCGGTGAACGACGCCGGACGGTCACCACCCTGATGCCGCGCCGCCGGGGTACGCTGCGCACCGCCACGGTCACCGTGCGCTCCTGGGGACCGTTGGGCCTCGCGGCCCGGCAGGTCACGCATCCGGTCCCCGGACAGATCAGCATCCTGCCGCCGTTCCGCTCGCGCCGGCACCTGCCCTCCCGCCTGGCCCGACTACGCGAGATGGACGGGCGTTCCGCCGTGCAGACCCGGGGCGGCGGCACCGAGTTCGACTCCCTGCGCGACTACGTGCGGGGGGACGACGTCCGCTCCATCGACTGGCGCGCCACTGCCCGGCGCCAGGACGTGGTGGTGCGGACCTGGCGCCCCGAACGGGACCGCCGCGTGGTGATCGTGCTGGACACCTCCCGCACGGCCGCGGCCCGGGTGGACGACGAGCCGAAGCTGGACACCGGGATCGAGGCCTCCCTGCTGCTGGCAGCCCTGGCGTCCGCCGGCGGCGACCGCGTGGAGCTGCTGGCCTTCGACCGCCGCGTCCGGTCCAGGGTCTCCTCCACGGAGAAGGGCAACCTGCTGCACCGGATGGTCACGGCGCTGGCCCCCGTCCAGCCGACCCTGCTGGCCGCGGACTGGTCCCACATCCCGGTGGAGGTCGCCAAGGTCTCGCGTCAGCGCTCCCTCGTGGTGCTGCTGACCGACCTGGACTCCGCGTCCCTGCAGGAGGGGCTGCTCCCCGTGTTGCCGGCGCTCACCTCGCGGCACCAGGTGGTGGTCGCCTCGGTGGCCGATCCCCAGCTGGCGGAGATGGCGCGCACCCGGAACGACGCCGAGACCACCTTCCGTGCAGCGGCTGCCGAACGCGCGGGGCTGGAACGGCGGGCCGCCGCGCGCGAGCTGGAAATGCACGGCGTCGAGGTGGTCGACGAGGCACCCCACCGCCTTCCGCCGGCCCTGGCGGACACCTATCTACGGCTCAAGGCCGCCGGCCGCCTCTGACCCCTGCGACACTGACGTTTTCAGTCGACTCGGGGTGGGTCTTCCGGCCCGCGACCCACCCCAACTCGACTGAAGGTGAAGGGGGTGGGGCCGGTGGGAAGGCGTGGGGGCCCCTCGGCAGCACCCCTAGCCCAGGCCGCCGTCCTGGCGGATCCGATCGAGTTCCTCCGCCGTGGCCACCGCGGAGGCCAAAGCCTGATTGGCCTTCAGGTGAGAGGCCGCGGACTGGTCCGGTGCTGCCAGGACCAGCCGTCCGAGCAGATCCGGGTCCAGTCCGATCCGCTCCCAGATCCGGGCGATCGTGACCCCGGTGCCCCGGTACGGGTGCCCGTTGCCGGCTGCGAGTTCGGGCTTCACGGCCTTCGTCGACTGTGATGCCTGTGACGCCTGTGCCGCCTGTGCTGTCTGCGCGGACGGGAGGCGGAACACGATGTCCCGGCCCGCCTCGGTCCAGCCCGCGACGATGTCCCAGCACGAACTGTCCGACCCCGGGCCCTCGAGGGGAACCAGCGGAAGGGCCAGGGCGACCGTCCTCTGCTCCTCATCCCGGCCGGTCCCGGAGCGGGTCTCCTGCACGGCTCCTTCGGGTCTCGGCAGCGCTTCCGAGGCCAGCAGTGCCAAGTCCGCCCAGGCCCATTCCTCCCCGGCGCCCGCTCGGCCGGGGGCCAGGACGATTCCGGCGGCGCCGGCGTCGAGCACGGCCTGGGCGACCAGGGTCCAGGCATCCCGGACCTCGGAGCGGGGCAGGGAGCGGACGGTGCGGTAGCCGCTGGCGGTGGGCAGCGCACCGGAGAGGACGGCGGCGGCGCGGGGCTCGTCCAGCACCACGGTCAACCGTTCGGCACCTGTCTGGGACCGGACCGCCCGGACGTGTGCGGCGAGGCCGGCGGCCAACGACTGGGCCACGTCCCGGCGGGCCCCGTGGTCCGAGAGGGAACGTTCACCTCCGGGCAGCCACAGCTCGGCGGACAGCGTCAGCGGGCCGGTGACCCGGACGAGCAGGTCTTCCAGGTCGACACCGGACTCCCCGGCGACGTCCGTCAGGGCGTGGCGATCCGTGGTCAGGGCCGAGACCGCCCGGCGGTGGTCCATCCCGGGTTCGGGGACGAGCCTCCAGCCGTGAGGCTGCAGGTCGACGGCGAGCTCCTCGAGAAGCCCGGCGGTTCGACCGATGGGATCCGAACCGGGACCCCGGGCGGGCAGCTCGGGCAGCACCGGCAGGTGTGGGGCACCCAGGGCGTTGAGGAGGTCACGGGACGCGGACACCGGGTCCATCCCCGGCCAGGCCCCGAGCAGGGTGGCGCGAACGGCAGGCATCAGGCGCGGTCGGCGGCGATGGCGCGGTGGTGCTGGATGACCTCGGAGACGATGAAGTTCAGGAACTTCTCGGCGAACGCCGGGTCCAGCTCGGCGTCCTCGGCCAGGGTGCGCAGGCGTTTGATCTGCGCAGCCTCACGGCCCGGGTCCGAGGGTGGCAAGGAGTGTTCGGCCTTGAGCCGGCCGACCCGCTGGGTGCACTTGAAGCGTTCAGCCAGCAGGTAGACCAGGGTGGCATCGAAGTTGTCGATGCTCCCGCGGATCGCATACAGCTCCTCCAGCACCGCCGGATCGGCCTCGCCCTGGAGCGATGAGGCGTGCGGGTCGTATCCGGAGGCCGGGTTCTGGCCGGTCTCGGCGGCCGGGTCATCAATCATCCCCCTAGCCTACGGTCGTGCGGCGCTCATTCCGGCGACGTGACTGTTCCTCCGGGTCCGGCACGGGCAGGGAGGCCACCAGCCGGCGGGTGTAGTCGTGCCGGGGGCTGCCCATCACCTGCGAGCCGATGCCCTCCTCCACCAGGTCCCCCCGGTAGAGGACTCCCACCCAGCTGGCGAGGTGGTCCACCACGGCCAGGTCGTGGCTGATGAACAGGCACGCGAAGCCGAAGCGCTGCTGGACCTCGCGGAACAGGTCGAGCACCTTGGCCTGCACGGAGACATCCAGGGCCGACGTCGGCTCGTCCGCCACCAATAGCGTGGGGTCCAGGGCCAGCGCGCGCGCCAGCGAGGCCCGCTGCCGCTGGCCTCCGGAGAGCTCGTGCGGATAGCGCCGGGCATAGTCGGACGGCAGCTGGACCGCGTCCAGCAGTTCGGCGACCGTGCGGTCGGTATCCGCGCTGACGCCGCCACCGCTGCGGGCCCCGGGATGGACGAGGAGGGGCTCGGCCACGCATTCGCCGATCGTCAGGTGCGGGTTGAAGGAGGCGGCCGGGTCCTGGAACACGAATCCGATGTCCCGGCGGAGCGGCTTGAACGTCTTCTCCCTGAACCCGACCATCTCGTGCCCGAAGACCGTCAGCGAGCCGCCCGTGGCGCGGGTGAGCCCGGCGATGGCGCGGCCGATCGTGGTCTTGCCGGAACCGGACTCGCCCACGAGCCCGTAGACCTCGCCGGCGTGGATGTCGAAGTCCACCCCCTTGACGGCACGGAACGGCTGCTGCCCCATCCGTCCGGCGAACTCGATCTCCAGGCCCCGGGCGGTGACCACGGGCGTGGCCTCACGGTGGCGGCGCTCGGTGTCCCCGGCGGAGGCGGAGTTCCGTCCGAGGTGGGGCACGGCGTCCAGCAGGGACCGGGTGTAGTCCTCTCGGGGCTCCGCGAACAGCTGGGACACGGGGGCCTGCTCCACGATCTCCCCGCGGTACATCACCACCACGCGGTCGGCGAGATCGGCCACCACCCCCATGTTGTGGGTGATCAGCATGATGGACACGCCACGGGAATCCCGCAGCTCCCGCAGCAGGTCCAGGATCTCGGCCTGGACGGTGACGTCCAGGGCGGTCGTGGGTTCGTCGGCCACGATGAGTCCGGGTTCCAGGGCCAGGGCCGCGGCGATGACCACGCGCTGCTTCTGGCCGCCGGAGAACTGGTGCGGGTAGTAGTCCACCCGGTGCTCGGGGTCGGGGATGCCGACCGCACGCAGGGCCTCGATGGCGCGGCGCCGGGCCTCCTTCCTGCCGAGGGTGGCCCTGCGACCGGACGCTGTGCTCGCCCGACGACGGGCCCGCAGGCCCTCCATGATCTGCCAGCCGACCGTGTAGACCGGGTTCAGGGCGGTGGAGGGCTCCTGGAAGATCATCGCCGCAGCGCTGCCCCGCAGCCGGCGCAGCTCGGCGCCGGGGAGCGAGAGGACGTTCTGGCCGGACACCACCACGGCGCCGGTGGCCAACGCGGTCTCGGGGAGAAGTCCCAGCACCGTCTTGGCGGTGACGGTCTTGCCGGAACCGGACTCGCCGACGACGGCGACCACCTCTCCCGGTGCGACGGAGAAGTCGGCCGTCCGCACGGCATGCACGTCGCCGCCGTCCGTCGCGAAGGTCACCGAGAGGTCCCGGACCTCCAGGACCGGGGCGGCCGGACCGGGGCGGTGTGCGCTGTCGATCTGTTCGGTCACGGGGAGACCTCCGGGTCGGTCCGGGCGGTGCCGGTCGGGGCGGTGCCGGTGGAAGTGGCAGCGGTCGTCGTCGCAGGAGCAGCGGTGCCAGCAGCGGCGGTTGCGCGCCTGCTGCGGGACCGTGAACGGGTGCGCAGACGCGGATCGTTCAGGTCGTTCATCGACTCGCCCACCAGGGTCAGGCCGAGGACCGTGAGCACGATCGCCAGGCCCGGGAACAGGCCGGTCCACCAGATGCCGCTGGTGACGTCGGACAGCGCCCGGTTGAGGTCGTAGCCCCACTCGGCCGCGGCCGTGGGCTGGATGCCGAAGCCCAGGAAGCCCAGTCCGGCGAGGGTGAGGATGGCCTCCGAGGCGTTCAGGGTGAAGATCAGCGGCAGGGACCGGGTGGCGTTGCGCAGGATGTGCCGGGTCATGATGCGCCACGGCGAGCTGCCGACCACCTGGGCCGATTCCACGAAGGGCTCGGCCTTGAGGCGGATGGTCTCGGCGCGGATCACGCGGAAGTACTGCGGGATGAACACCACGGTGATGGACAGGGCCGCCGCCATGATGCCACCCCACAGGCTCGACTGGCCCTGGCTGATGACGATCGACATGACGATCGCCAACAGCAGGGACGGGAACGCGTAGATTGCATCGGCGATGACCACGAGCACGCGGTCCACCCAGCCGCCGAGGTACCCGGAGACCAGACCCAGCAGCACGCCGAGGATCAGGGACATCACCACCGCGACGACGATCACGGCCACGGCGGTCTGCGCGCCCCACAGGGTGCGGGAGAGCACGTCGAACCCGCCGACCGTGGTGCCCCAGGGGTGCTCCGCCGAGGGGGCGCCCTGGGTGGGGAAGGCACCGCCGCCGTCGGGATGGGACATCTGTGCGTAGCCGTAGGGGGCGAGCACCGGGGCGAGCGCCGCGGTGAGCAGGAAGATCAGCGTCAGGACGAGCCCGGCGATGAGCATGCCGCGCTGGAGTCCTGCCGACTGGCCCAGGTGGGAGACGACCGGCAGTTTGCGGACCGTGGTGGCCAGGGACATGTCAGTACCTCACCCTCGGGTCGATGAGGGCGGCGACGATGTCCACGAGGAAGTTCGTCACGGCGACGATCACGGCCAGCATGACCACGATCCCCTGCACGGCCACGAAGTCACGCGCAGCCAGGTACTCGGCCAACTGGAATCCCAGTCCCTTCCATTCAAAGGTGGTCTCGGTCAGCACGGCCCCGCCCATCATCATGGCGATCTGCATCCCCATCACGGTGATGATGGGGATCAGCGCCGGACGGAACGCGTGGCGGGTGGTGAGCCGGTACTCGCTGACTCCGCGGGACCGGCCGGCCTCCACGAACTCGCGTCCGAGGGTGCCGATCATGTTGGTGCGGACCAGGCGCAGGAACACGCCGCCGGTCAGCAGCCCCAGGGCCAGGGCGGGCAGGGCGGCGTGTTCGAGCACGTCACCGAGGGCGGCCATGTTCCCGGAGCGCAGGGCGTCCAGGAAGTAGATGCCCGTGGGCGCCTGCAGGCCGTCCAGCGCCAGTTGGTTGCTGATGGTCAGCCGCCCGTTGGTCGGAAGCCAGTCCAGCCACACGCTGAAGACGAGCTTGAGCAGCAGGCCGGCGAAGAACACCGGGGTGGCGTAGAACAGGATCGCCGCGATGCGCAGGAACGCATCCGGCCAGCGGTCGCGGAACTTCGCGGCCACCATCCCCAGGGGGATGCCGACCACGAGTGCGACGATCACGGCGAAGAACACGAGTTCGAGGGTGGCCGCGCCGTAGGTGGCCAGCACCTCGGTGACCGGACGGTTGTCCGAGAGGGTCGTCCCGAAATTGCCCGTGAGCAACTGGCCGAGGTACTCGACGTACTGCACCGGCAGCGGCCGGTCGTAGCCGGCGGCGGCGATCCGCTCGGCGAGCTGGGCCGGCGTCAGGCGCCCGCCCATGGCCGCGGTGATCGGGTCGCCGGTCACCCGCATCAGGAAGAACACCATGGTCACGAGGATGAACACGGTGGGGATGATGAGCAGGAAGCGGATCAGGATGTAGCGGCCCAGTCCGCCCAGACCCCTTTTCCGGGTCGGGGCGGACGGGGCGGTTCCCTCGTCTCCTGGCAGCGCCACCGGTTCGTCGCCGGCCGGGGTCCCCGGCAGGTCAGCGGTTACGGTCACGGTGGACTAGCCCTCCTTGGACACGGCTCCCAGACGGAACTTGAACGAGGCGTCCAGGGTGTCCTCCACGCCGGCGACGTCAGGACCGGACACGGCCACCTGGGCACCCTGCAGCAGCGGCAGCGTGGACAGTTCCTCACCGACGATGTCCTGGATCTGCCCGAGCTTCTCGCTGCGCTCGGCCTCGTCCGGGGTGACCCGCTGCTCGGCGATCAGCTGGTCGACCTCCTCGTTGACATAGCCGTTGGAGAGGAAGTTCTCGATCGCGAAGAACGGGGACAGGTAGTTGTCCGCGTCCGAGTAGTCCGGGTACCAGCCCAGCTGGTAGACGGGGTAGGAGTCGATGCGGTCCTGCTGGTAGGTCACCCATTCGGTGGACTGCAGGTTCACCGTGAAGAGGTCGTTGGCCTCGAGGTGCTGCTTCACCAGGGCGTACTCCTCACCGGAGGACGGGCCGTAGTGGTCCGGGTTGTACTGCAGGTTCAGGGCCACGGGGGTCTCGACGCCGGCCGCCTCCAGCCGCTCGGCGGCGCGGTCCTGGTCCGGGCCTCCCTCGCCGTCTCCGTACTTCTCCTTGAGCGGTTCGGTGGCGCCCTCGAACTCCTTCGGGATGAAACCGTAGGCCGGGGTGTAGGTGCCCTTGTAGACTTGTTCGGACAGGGCCTCCCGGTCCAGCAGATCGGCCATCGCCTGGCGGACGGCCAACGACTTCTCCTCGTCCGCCTCCTCGGTCTCTGCACCGAAGGGCATGATGTTGAAGTTGAAGACCATGTACCGCAGCTCGCCGCCGGGACCCTCGTGCACCACCACGTTGTCGTCCCCGGACAGGTCCTCGACGTCGGTCGGCGTCAGGGCGCGGGCGGCCACGTCGATGTTGCCCTGCTGGATGTCCAGCTTCAGGTTGTTCGAGTCGGCGTAGTACTTGATGGAGGCCTGCGAGTTCTTCGGCGCCCCCAGCAGGCCCTGGTAGCCGTCGAACGGCACCAGGTTCACGAGCTGGTTCTTCTCATAGGAATCGATCGAGTACTGCCCGTGGAAGGCCTCTGCCGCCACGATGTCCTCGTCCGGGAGCAACTCGTCCGCGGGGAAGGTCTCGTCATCCACGATCGGGCCGACGGGCGAGGACAGGACCTGCGGGAAGGTCTGGTCGTCGCCTTCCTTGAGGGTGAAGACCACGGTGGTCGGGTCCGGGGCCTCGACGGACTCCAGGTTGCCCAGCAGGGAGGACGGTCCGTTGGGATCGGCGATCTCGAGTTGACGGTCGAAGGTGTGCTTGACGTCGGCGGAGTCCAGGGTGTTCCCGTTCGCCCAGGTCAGGCCTTCCGGCAGCGTCACCGTGTACTCGTTCGGGGAGGTGAACTCGGCGCTCTCGGCGAGGTCCGGCTCGACCTCGGCGGAGCCCGGGGCGGAGTTCAGCAGCAGTGGGTAGACCTGGTTCATCAGCATGAACGAGCCGTTGTCGTAGGAACCGGCCGGGTCGATGCTGGTGACCTTGTCCGTGGTGCCGTAGACGATCGGCGCGCTGCTGGCGCCGCCCTCGCCGGAACCGCCTTCGCTGCCCTCGCCGCTCGGGGCGGGCCCGGTGCAGGCGGTGAGGGCCAGGGCGGTGACCCCGCCCAGGGCGATGGCCGCGCTCAGGCGGCGTCGGATAGTGGCCATGACGGTGTCCTCCTCAGGGTCGGTGGACGCCGAAGAGGACACCACCGACCCGGGTGCGAATGCGGGTGCGAGTGAAGGTGATCACGGTCACTATGACCAGGATCACATCAGACTGTACGCCGCGATCCGTCGAATTCCGAACTCAAGTTACCGGCGAGTCGCATGCACCGTACCGGTGGGTAGACCCCGTCAGGCCACCCGGGCGGCATTGACGGCGGCGTCGATCGTGGACTGGCCCAGCACGCGCGTGCCCTGGTACAGCACGGCCGTCTGGCCGGGCGCGACCCCCGCGAGAGGTTCGAAGAGCTCGATGACCCAGGTGCCGGCGTCGTGGGTCTGAGGCTCAGCGTCCGCAGCACCATCACCGACCGGGCTGACCGGGCTGTCCGGCGCGGCGTCCGGACGGCCTGGGCGCTCCACCCGGGCGCGGGCGGGCACCGGGTCCCCGTGCGCCCGGACCTGCAGGTGACAGTCGAACCACTCACCCGTGGCCTCCTCGGCCAGTGGCGCCCCGGCCCAGGAGGGGCGGATGCCCGTGACCCGGTCCACGGCGAGCATCTCCTTGGACCCGACGACGACGGTGTTGTCCTTGGGACGGACCTCGAGGACGAACCGGGGCCGGCCGTCCGGGGCGGGACGTCCGAGGCTCAGCCCCTTGCGCTGGCCTACGGTGAAGGCCTGCGCGCCGGGGTGGGAGCCGAGGCGGTTGCCCTCCGTGTCCAGGATGTCCCCCTCGGTCATCTCGATGCGCTCGTTCAGCCATCCCCGGGTGTCCCCGTCCGGGATGAAGCAGATGTCATGGGAGTCCGGCTTGGCGGCCACCGACAGGCCGCGCTCGGCCGCCTCCGCCCGGACCAGGTCCTTGGACGGGGTCTCGGCGAGCGGGAACATGGAGTGCTCGAGCTGCTCGGCGGTGAGCACTCCGAGGACGTAGGACTGGTCCTTGGCCCAGTCGGCCGCTCGGTGCAGTTCGAGACTGCCGGCCTCATTGCGGAGGACGGTCGCGTAGTGACCGGTGCACACGGCGTCGAAGCCGAGGGCGAGTGCCTTCTCCAACAGGGCGGCGAACTTGATCCGCTCATTGCAGCGCATGCACGGGTTCGGGGTGCGGCCCGCGGCGTACTCGGCCACGAAGTCATCCACCACGTCCTCCTTGAATCGCTCGGAGAAGTCCCATGTGTAGAAGGGGATGCCGAGCTTCTCGCAGGCGCGCCAGGCGTCACGGGAGTCCTCGATGGTGCAGCAGCCACGGGAGCCGGTACGCAGGGTTCCGGGCATGCGGGACAGGGCGAGGTGCACCCCGACCACCTCGTGGCCGGCGTCCACGGCGCGGGCGGCGGCAACGGCGGAGTCGACTCCCCCGCTCATGGCGGCGAGGACCTTCATGTTCGTGGTTTCCCTTCGGTGTACGGCGATCTGCGGTGGTTCCCGTCAGCGTTGGCTGTTCGCGGTCTTGATCCTCGAGTCGTGCCCGGACAGGCCGGCGCGCAGGGCCGAGGCGTGGATATCCGGCAACACGGACAACACCTGCTCAACGTCGGCTGGCTCCGATGTATGCCCGAGGCTGAATCGCTGCACGCACCGGGCCAACTCCTCCTCGATGCCCAGCGCGATCAGCACGTGCGAGGGGCGGGGCACCCCGGCTGAACAGGCCGAACCGGTGGAGGCCTCCACGCCGGCCATGTCCAGGCCGAACAGGATGGAGTCACCCTCACACCCCGGGAAGACGAAGTGGACGTTGCCCGGCAGACGGCGGGTGCCGGGAGGCAGCCTCTCCCCGGTGCGGGGATCGAGGTCCTCCGCGCCCGTCAGCCGTGCCTCGGGCAGGAACTCACGGATCCCGTCGATCAGCCGGTCCCGCAGGGCACCGACGCGTTCCCGCTCGGCGGGCAGGTGGGCATGGGCCTCGGTGGCGGCGGCGGCGAAGGCCTCGATGAGTGCGGCAGGGATGGTCCCGGAGCGGATATCACGCTCCTGGCCACCGCCGTGGAGCACCGGCGTGAGCGCGGCATCCCGCCGCACCAGCAGGGCCCCGACGCCGACCGGCGCGCCGATCTTGTGACCGGTCACCGCCATCGTGGTGGCGCCCGAGGCCTGGAAGTCGAGGGGCACGGCGCCGAAGGCCTGGACGGCGTCGGTGTGGAACGGCACCCCGTGGTTCGCCGCCAGGGCGGCCGCCGCGGCGATCGGCTGGACGGTGCCGATCTCATTGTTGGCCCACATCAGCGTGGCCACGGCGATGGTCTCGGGGTCCCGGGCCAGTGTGGCCCGCCAGGCGTCCAGGTCCACCCGCCCGTCCGCGTGGACCGGGACGAAGTCCAGCCGGGCGCCCTCATGGGTCTCCAGCCAGGTGGCTGCGTCCAGGACAGCATGGTGCTCCAGTCCCGTGAGCACGATGCGATGACATTCTGGTGCTCCCGACGCGCGGGCGCGGTCCCGGCGTGCCCAGTACAGCCCCTTGAGCGCCAGGTTGTCCGACTCGGTGCCTCCGGAGGTGAAGACGACCTCGCTGGGGTGGGCGCCCAGAGTGGCCGCGAGCGCATCCCGAGCCGTCTCGACCCGGAGCTTGGCTCCGCGGCCGGACTGGTGCAGCGAGGACTGGTTTCCGAGCGTCCGGGCGCTGGCCGTGAACGCCTCGAGCGCCACCGGGCGGAGTGCCGTGGTGGCGGCGTGGTCGAGGTAGACACGGGTCCGGGAGGCGGAAGTGCTCATGTCTCCAGTGTAGGAGGGTCCGAGAGCCGTCAGGGTGCGGAGACGAGCCAGTGGTGTGCCAGATCCCCGATTTCCTCCGGGTCGGTCATCTGCACGACGTCCCAGGTGACGCGGGCGACGTCCAGGTCGGTTCTCCGGCCATCCCAGTCCTGCCGGAACTCCAGCACCGTGACGTCGTCGGCCCGGGTCGCCAGGACCACCCTCCGGCCTTCCGGTTCCACCGCGACCCTGTAGATGTCGACACCACGCCGGGCTACCCGGGACAACATCAGGCTTCCGGCCAGCGTCGGGTGGTATTTCTCATCCAGCAGTCCCCAAGAACGCAGGCGGTCCAGTTCGCCGCCTTCCTTCTGCTTGGTTCTGGCTTTGCCGTAGAGGGAGAACTCCAGGGCCATCCCCGTCCTGCCGGACACCGGTTCGAGCGGTGGCCGGTAACCGGCGGTCCCGCCCGGTGGATCCGCCGGAACGGTGCCGGGACGGCCCGGTGCTCCCCGCTTCAGTGACGTCCAGTCCGGCGCCATCGCGGAGACGTCGGGGTCTGGATCCCGGGGACGGGTGGGCAGCCCTTCGATGTCCCGAACCCATCCCGGCAGCAGGCGGGCCGGCATCCCGACCTGGGCGAAGAAGTGCCCCATGACCACCACGGCCAGTCCGCCGAAGAACCCCCCGACACCGATGATGCCGCTCATCGTCGTGGGGCCCTCCTGAGCCCACAGTCGGCCGGTCTCCGCCAGCCCGATCAGGAGAAGGCCGATGCCCATGACCAGGGCAGCGGGCCCCAGATAGCCCAGGTAGATCCACGGCCTGACCATCCATCCGCGGTAGACGCCCCGGTAGGCGTTGATTCCCAGCAGGAGTACCGGCAGGCCGGCCACGCCGAAGATCCACATGGTGGCTTACCGACCTTCCGTTGCGAGGCCTGCCAACGCGGCGTCCCAATAGGAGACCACCGCCGTGAGCATGCTCAGGGAGTTGACCTGGACCAACGTCACGTCCTCCGACGAGGAGTCACCGGTCACCACCATGCAGCCCCGCCGTTCCGAGATGAGCCAGGGTTCGGCGCCGGGTCCGATGCCGGACAGGCGCACGAGCCACCAATGACCCAGTTCCTCGGCCACGTCGGCTGTTCCGCCGGTGTGCAGGCGGTCTCCGGACAGCCGATCCTCGATGAGGCGGGCCGGGCCCCTCAGGGGCGGCCACCCCGCCCAGACCGGCGCCACCCCCGCCCAGGAGAGGATGAGTCGGGGCAACAGCGACCATGGGCCTGTGACGAACTGGCGTGCCCCGTGGGACGTCGGCGTCCCGCTGGAACCGGAGCCCGTCAGCGAGCGGACGGGATCCGGCCCGGCCCAGCCGGCGAATCCGTCCCGGGAGAGGACGAGCTCCAGGGCCGTGTGGCCGACCTCGGAGAAGCAGTCCACCCGGTGGGCGTGTGGTGAGTTCAAGGTCGCCGCCACGTTCGGCCACCCGTCGCGCTGCTCCGCATCCAGGCCCGGCCGTCCGGCGAGGTCCGGATCAAGGGGTTGCCCTTCACCGGGGATCGCCTGGATCTGCTGGGGTGTGAACCATTCGCCGGCATGATCCCAGCGTTGGCTGGAACGCACCTTGTCGAGGGATTCCAGCGGCATTCCATGGGCTGACGAGGCGTTGGCGTCCAGGGATGGCACCCGGTCCGGGAAGCCCCGGAGCCGTCGGCCCAGCGATCCGGTGTCCTCGGCGCTCATGCAGCTCCCTCCCACCGTGCTGTGTCGCCCAGGTGCAGCAGCAGTGGCCGCAGGTCGATGCTCTGGAACACGGTGCAGTGTGCGTTCATCTCCACGAGACGTTCCTCGTCCAGGACATACGCCCAGCTGTAGGTCACCAGGTCGCCCACGGGCGACTCGTGGAGGAAGACCATGCGACGGCCGGCAATCAGGCCCCGTGGTGAACTCAGTCGGCTGGGTGCGGCGTCGACCCAGTGGCTGGCACCCAGTGCCGAGGAGTTGAACGCTGCGGTGAGAGAGGCGACCTGGGTCAGCGAGCGTCCCTGTGGATGGATGACCCGCGCCGTGAACGTCGGCCGGTAGGCCAGATCGGACCGCTCGGGGTGCATCATCCGGAAGGTCTCACCGGGAACGTCCGCCCAGGATTCGGGGGTGTCGAACTCTATCCCGTCCCACCGTCGCTGCCGCCATGCTTGTACGGTCATCAGTCGAACAGTTCTCCCCATTTTCCGGTCACGAGGTCTCCCACGAAATCGCCGGCCTCACCGGCCGCCTCCTGGACGGCCTCCGGCATGATGGCGTTCCAGGTTTCCATGGCTCGGTCATTGATCCAATCCTGGGCACCGCTGGCCTCCAGAGCGATGCCCACGAGTGTACCGCCGACGAGTCCCACGACAGCTCCGACGGCGGTGCCGGCCACCGGGACGATTGAGCCGACGGCCGCACCGATCGCCAGGCCGGTGACCGCACCGGTGGCGATGGACGAGCCGCCGCGGATCAGGGTCTCCTCGCCCACCCGGTTCTCGAATTCCTCCTCCGAGATGTTCGGGTCCTCCTGGAGGATGCGTTCCTCGGCTGCCTCCCGCTCGCTGGCAAACGTGAATCCGGCGGCCAGGACCGAGAGTGCCCCTCCGCCGATCCGGACGCCACGTGGCTGGGTCAGTCGGTTCCCGTCGGCGTCCAGGCCGTCGCCGCTGATCGTGATGGGGCGGTGGAAGTCCGGCTCGGGCAGCTCGACCTTGACGGTTTTGCCGTCCGGATCCAGTCCCTGGGCCAGGTTGGGGATGCCGCGGAGGAACTCCCGCCGGCTGAAGGTCGGCGTCCGTGGCGGCTCGTACTCGTAGTAGATCGTCCCGCCGAGGTCTTTGAAGTAGCCGGTGGTGGTGGACCCGGCCCCGTAGGCGGCCCCATGATCGTTGGCGATCGGAATCTCGATGCCGGCGGTTCCTGCCAGAATGTCTGCAGGCGGGCACGTGGTCCGCCGGCCGCATCCACCCGAGGAGTCCGCCACCGATGCCCATGGTCGAGCCGGAGTTCAGACACCCGGTCCAGCGCTTCGCGCACCGCACCGTGGACTTCCGCTCGCGCATCCTGCTGATGGCCGTGGTCAACCGCACCCCGGACTCCTTCTACGACGACGGCGCGACCTTCGCCCTGGATGCCGCGGTGAGCGCCGCCCGGCAGGCGGCCGAGGACGGCGCGGACTGGGTCGACGTCGGCGGGGTCCCGTTCTCCCCCGGACCGGAGCTGCCCCCGGCCGAGGAAGCCGACCGCGTGGTGCCGGTGATCGCCGCCCTGCGGTCCGGCCGCGGCCCCGCGACCACCGCGATCCTCTCCGCGGACACCTTCCAGCCGCTGGTGGCCGAGCGTGCCATCGCGGCCGGGGCCGACGTCGTCAATGACACCACCGGTCTGTTCCACCACGATCTCGGCCGCGTGGTGGCCGCCGGTGGCGCCCACCTGGTGATCACCCACTCCCTCGCCACGCCGCGCACCCCGGTGCCGTCGCCCCGCTACGACGATGTGGTGGCCGAGATCCGCGAGTACCTGCTGCGGCGGATCGACCTGGCCGTCTCCCTCGGGGTCCCGGAGGAGAAGATCATCGTGGACCCGGGTCACGACCTGAACAAGAACACGCGGCACTCCCTGGAGATCACCCGGCGCTTCGACGCCTTCGCCACCCTCGGATTCCCCGCCCTGGCGGCGGTGTCCAACAAGGACTTCATCGGCGAGACCCTGGACCAGCACAAATCGGCCCGGCTGGCGGGGTCCCTGGCGGCGGCCCAGGTGTGCGTCCTGAACGGTGCCCGCGTGGTGCGCATGCACCAGGTGGGGCCGTCGGTCTCGGCGATCCGGATGACCGAGGCCATCATGGGCTGGCGTGAGCCGCACCGACTGGAGCACAACATGCACGGACTCAACCGGGACGCTGGCCGCTCAGCGGGACCCGGGGATGCCGCCCACTGGGACGGCCGGGAACCGGCCTCCCCCGTGACCGAAGGAGTCAACCCATGAGAGCACTCGTCCATCCCTACCCCTCGGGCCTGGCCAGTCCAACCCTCACCGCGGACCTGACCGACGACGACCTCGTGGCGTTCTATGCCCCGCCCGGCCAGGACCAGCGCCGCGGGGACCTCTCGCGGGACGGCCTGTGGGTGCGCTTCAACTTCGTGTCCTCGGCCGACGGCGCGGCCACCGTCCACGGACGCTCCGATGGTCTCGGAACGCCGGCCGACCAGCGGCTCTTCGCCCTGCTCCGCCGGCCCGCGGACGTCATCCTTGTAGGGGCCGGGACCGTTCGTGCCGAAGGCTACGGCGGCGACCTGGTCTCCGCGGAGGATCGGGCCTGGCGTGAGGCCCGCGGGCTGCCCTCCCACCCTGCGGTCGCCCTGGTCTCCGGATCCCTCGACCTGGACCCGGAGAGCACCTTCTTCACCACGGCCCCGGTCCGGCCGCTCCTCCTCACCACCACCGGGGCCGACGCCGGCCGGCGGGCCGCGCTCGTCGAGGTCGCCGACGTCGTGGACTGCGGTTCGGATCAGGCCGAACCGGCCCGGATCCGCGCCGTGCTGGCCGAACACGGCCATCGGCTCGTGCACTCGGAGGGTGGACCCACGCTGCTCGGGGCCTTCACCGCCGCCGGGTTGGCCGACGAGCTGTGCCTGTCCCTCTCGCCACTGCTCGCCGGTGGTGCGGGCGGCCGGATCATCGGGGGCGCGGACCTGGCCAGCCCCGCCGGAATGGACCTCGTGGGCCTGCTCGAGGAAGACGGGGCGTTGTTCCTGCGGTACCGGGTGACGGCACCGTGACTCCCGCAGATTTCGGTGGCCGCTCGGCCTACGAGGTCCTCAGCGTCCCCTTCGACGCGGACACCGCCACGCTCAAGTCGGCCTGGCGGCGCGCGGCCCGCCGCACCCATCCGGACTATGGCGGGGACGCAGCAGAGTTCCGGCTGGTCAGCTACGCCTGGGAACTGGTCGGCACCCCTGAGTCCCGGCGCGAGTACGATCGCAGTTTCAGCGCCCGGGGCGGGTCGTCGCGGCCGGCCGGGCCGGCGTCGGGCCCCGCCTTCTCCACCCGGTCCGGGCGCGGCCGGTCCGCGGGCAGGGGCAGTGGAGGAGACCGCAACGGTGCCGGGACCATCACCTATGTGCCGTCGCTGGAGGACGAGATGGTGCTCGACCTGGCCCGCAGCTCCCAGCAGATCCACGGGGCACCCCGCAAGCGTGGCATCCTGCCGGCCGGCCACCGACTTGTGCGCGAGGCACGCACCATCCGCACGCTGCAGAACCATGTGCTCGGATCGCTGCCGGCCAGCCGCCTCGTGACCGGCCTGCACCTGACCTTCGGACGGCTCAACTCCGGGGCCATCGACCACGTGGTGCTGTGCGGGGACCGGCTGGCGGTGATCGGATCCATGCAGGTCCCCGAAGGGGTCTACCGGTGGGACGGGGCGGAGATGTGGCGCGGCGACCGACGCCTCTCACCGCCGTCCCTGGCCCCGGCGATGGTCGCCCTCCAGCGGGCCTTCCCGGACTGCAGCGTCGGCGGGTTCATCCTGGTCCTCGGCCCGGACGAGAATCCGCACGCCCCCGTCATCCAGCTGGAGCGCACACGCTCGGTGCTGGACTCGGACGCGGGATTCCTCACGGACCCGCCGGCCAACGCACTGCAGTTCAGCCGCGACGTGAAGATGTTCCTCGGCACCGGCCCGCTGTCCGGCACCGTGGACCGCCGGCTCCTGGCCCGGCTGCTCGGCGCGATGTACTGAGCCGTCGAGTACGCGGCCCCACTACTATGGGCCGGGTGCCTTCCGACTCCCCCGATCCCGTGTCCCGCCGGGCCGCGACGCCCGACGCCGTTCCGACCAACCCACATCTGGAGGCCCCGAGGGGCCCGGCCCCCGGCACCCCGGGGTTCAGGATCCTCCTGCACTCCCCGGAGATTCCGGGCAACACCGGTAACGTGATCCGGCTGGCGGCCATCACCGGGGCAGAGCTGCACCTGGTGGAACCGGTCGGCTTCGACTTCTCCGACGCCAAGCTCCGCCGAGCGGGCCTGGACTACCACGACCTCGCCGTGATGACCGTGCACCCGGACCTGGACACGGCGTTGGCGGCCCTGCTGCCGGCCCGGGTCTTCGCCTTCACGTCCGGTGGCGATCGCCTGTTCACAGACATCGACTACGGCCCCGGTGACGTCCTGATGTTCGGCCGCGAGTCCACGGGCCTGCCGGCCGAGGTCCTGAGCGATCCCCGGGTCACCTCCCGTGTGCGGCTGCCGATGCAGCCCTCCCGGCGGTCCTTGAACCTGGCCAACTCCGCCTCGATCGCGGTCTACGAGGCCTGGCGCCAGCACGGCTTCGCGGGCTCCGCCTGAGCTGTGGGCCACCCCGCGCTGTTTCCCTGCCGGCTTGCGCTGATCCCGCTGAATGCCGTTGGGTTCCGCTGATCCGTGCTGATCCCCGCTGATCCCCGCATTGCGGACCGGTCACGGTCCGCGTGGCATCAGGGCGGGGTGGCCCAGCGTTCCTATGCTGGAAGCACCATGAAGAAGAACGCTCCCGGTCTCCCCGATCGTCCGACCGTCCCGGAAGACGAGCCTGTCCCGTCGGCGACCTCGGCGACCTCGCCCGCAGCGACGGACCTCGGCCTCCCCGGCCTCGATGACCTGCTGCGACTGGCCGGCGAGGGCGACCAGGCCTCCTTCTCCGCGTTCTACGATGCCACGGCCCCTTGGGTCTACGGGTTGGCGTGCTCCATCTTCGCCTCCGAGGCCGACGCCGACGAGGCCACGGTGCTGACCTATGTCCGGGTCTGGGACGCCGCCCCGCACGAGCGGTTCGACGATGACTCCGTCCGCGCCCGTCACCGCTCGGTCCTGTGCTGGCTCGAGGTCCTGGCGCACGAGACCATGACGCGGTTGCTGCGCGAGGATGCGCTGCCAGAATACGGTGCCGGGCTGCTGCCGGACGGCGCCGGTGCTGCCGAGGGCGGTCACCGCCAGCCGACCACAGTGCTGTCCGTGCTGACCCCGGCCCAGTTCCAGGCGCTGGACCTGGCCTGGGCCGGGGGCCGGACCTACCGCCAGGTGGCGGAGGAACTCGGCATCGCCGTGCCCACCGTGAAGTCCCGGCTGCGGGACGCCGTCCAGCGCGTCTCCACGCGTTACCAGGAGAAGTTCCTCGGGCGGTCCAGTGAGGACGATCCGGTACTGCACCGTGCGGTCACCCCGGAGATCGCGGCCCGCACCGGCACCACGCGCAACTTCACCCTAAACCTGAGCCAGGACATGGAGAACGGCCTGGCCAAGGAGTGGGCCGACCTGGTGGCCCTCGATGCCGTGGCCGATCCCGAACGCGAGGAACTGGACCGTTTCCTCTCCCGTCAGGGCCCCGAGTTCACGACCTTGTGGCGTGCCCGGATCGAGGGAGCCCGCCGCACCGTCACGTGGGCGTTCCGCGGGTTGGCGCACGAACCGCCCTCGGAACTGCTCGACGAGCTGCTGCACCGGTTGCCGGCGCAGGACGTCGGCATGGGACTCGTGGACGGACTGGGGCCCTCCGAGTCTCCGGACCATGGGGGGACGCCCAAGCGCCCCGTGAAGAAGTGGATGCTCGTGGTGGCCTGGCTGCTGATCCTGGTCCTGGGCGTCTGGACCATCGTGCGGCTGATCGTGGGACCGGACATCGTCTCGGCAGTGGACAGCGCCGAGGATTCCTTCACCACCCGGGAGACCTCGCTCACGGACGGCGGTTCCATGCAGGGACACGTGTCCAAGGACCAGGACCTCGCGTACGTGACGTTCGCCGGCATGCCGTCCCCGGGCGAGGGCAACGTGTTCCAGTTGTGGCTGTTCCCCATCGACGGCTCGGCACCGCACAGTCTGGGCACCCACACGCTCGAGGACCTCCAGGACCCGGTCACCTTCCGCGGCGTCGAGCGATTCCGCGAACTCGTGGTCACCCTGGAGCCGGAGGGCGGCTCGGACACCCCGACGTCGGCCTCGCTGGGCAACGTCGACCTCGTCCACCAGGTGACACAAGGACCGATCTACGGCGGTCACCCGAACAGCACCCCGACGCCGCCCGAGGACGACGGCAGCGCCGGTGACGACGAAGGCGCCGGTGGCGACGAAGGTGACGAGGACTGACCCTCGCCTAGAACCCGCTGATCGTGGTGGGGTCGTTGACGCTGACCAGTTGGAAGGTCTCCACGAACCGGCGGCGGCCGTCGGCGGTGACTGCAGCGGTGGTCGCGGTGGGATGATCCGGCACGGACACCGTGTCGGCAGGGGCCTTCGAGTCCGCCGTTCCAGCGGCGGAAGGTGGGCCCGCTGCGGCGAGCCAGTCCCGGTGCAGCTGCTCCATGCCGTCCAGGACGAAGGCCTCCATCGCCGCCACGTCGGGGTGCTGCGAGGCGTGGAAGCGCAGGGCGGCCAGCTTGTCCTGTTCGAACCCGGTCACGTCCACGGCGAGGTTGGACCGGACCGCCGGGTGACAGTACACCACGAGCCACTTCAGGTGGAACGCCTCCAGCCCCCGCTCGGCCAGCTCCGGATAGGCGAAGGGGTTCTCCACCGCCGGGTAGCTCGCGCGGACGACCGCCTCACCGGCGGCGAGGTGGTCCGGATGGGACCGCTGCAGGCGGTCCCAGTCCCGTTCTGGGGACATGGTGAACACGGCGTCAGGCCGGTGACGGCGCATCGCCTCCACCACCTTGGCCATCACGGCGTGCGAGGGCTCCAGGTAGCCGTCCCGCTCCCCCAGGTACTCCACGTCCCGCACGCCCAGATGGGCAGCGGCCTCCCGTTGCTCCCGGTGCCGGCGCTCCGTCATGGTGTGCTGGTTCTCGGCCTCGAAGCCTCCCGCGTCCCCGTCCGTCATGACCACATAGGTCACCTCGACGCCGGCCCGCGTCAGCCCGGCGACCGTCGCGGCGGCTCCGAAGTCGAGGTCATCGGGATGGGCGCCGAAGGCCAGGACCTTCGTCCAGCCGTGGTCGGCAGCCAGTTCGGCAGGAGTCTTGAGAGGCATCGTCAGCGGCATCATGACCTCCATGGTGCCCTCTGTCGCTAGTCCTGGTTCGCATCCGAGACGAACGTGACCTCCGCAGACTGTTCCTCGCCGTCCCGGGTGAAGTGAACCGTCGCTGTTCCGCCCTCGGGATACTCACGCACCACGGCGGTCAGCGACTCGCTGTCCGCGACGGATCGGTCGCCGACGCCGGTGATGACGTCACCCTCCTCGATCCCAGCCTCGGCGGCCGGCGTGTCCGGAACCACCTCGACCACGCGGGCACCGGCGCTGAATCCGCCGGAGGACAGGGCGTTCTGTTCACTGGTACCGGTGCCACTGGCCTCGGCACTCGGCTCGGAACCGGCCGGGGTGGCGGGTTGGGGCGTCACGGATACGCCGAGGAAGCCGTGGGTGGCCTCTCCGTTCTCGATGATGTCCTGGGCCACGCGCTGGGCGTAGTCGACGGGGATGGAGAAGCCCACGCCGATGTTGCCGGAGGAATCCGAGCCCGAGGACCCGGCAGCGGAGGCGATCGCCACGTTGACGCCGATCAGCCGGCCCTGGGCGTCCACGAGCGCGCCGCCGGAGTTGCCGGGGTTGATGGCGGCGTCGGTCTGGATGACATTGATGAAGATCGATCCCTGGGCCTGCTGTTGCTGCTGCTCGGGGGCGGGAAACCCGGGGATCTCGAAGTCAGGTGCATCCTGGCTGCCGCCCTCCCCGCTGTCCTCGGGCACGGCCGAGGAGGACACGGAGATCGTGCGGTTCAGCTTGGAGACGATCCCGTCCGTGACGGTGCCGGAGAGTCCCAGGGGGGCACCGATGGCGATGGCGGAATCGCCCACGTTCAACTCAGAGGACTGCCCCATCTCGATGGGTGTCAGCCCCTCGGCGTCGATCTTGACGACGGCGAGGTCGGACTCCGGGTCGGTCCCGACGATGCTTGCGGTGTGCACCTCCCCGTCGGCGGTCTGGACGGTGATGTCGGCATCTCCGGCCTGTCCGCCCAGCGTCACCACGTGGGTGTTCGTGAGGATGTGCCCTTCGTTGTCGAGGATGACCCCCGAACCTGACCCGGAGGCCTGACCAGCCGAGACGGAGAGGGTCACCACGGACGGGGCCGCCTTGGCAGCCGCGGCCGTGACGGCGGTGGCATCCTCCGAGCGGTTGATGTCGAGGCCGTGGCCCTGCTCCTGGACGGAGCCCGTGCCGGCCGAGCCGGTGTTGTCGTCCGTGGCCGCGTTGACCCCGACGGCCACGCCGCCACCGGCCAGGCCGGCCACCAGCATGCCGGCGACGAGTGCACCGACGCCGACGGTGCGGCGCTTCCTCGCCGGGCCGGCGTCGTGATGATGTGCCTGGTGGGATGAGTCCGCGACAGGTGCGCCCGGTTCCGGCGCATCCGTGGCCTGGTCTGAGGCATCTGTGCGGGGTAGGGACTGGGTCTCATTCCAGCGGGGGTAGGGCTCCCTGCTGGCCGAGAGCGGCTCAGACGACCGGGCGGACGTCGGCGGGGTCTCAGGACGCGGCGGGACGGAAGGCGTCTCCCCGTGCTGCCCGCCGGTACCCTCGGTGCCGTTGTGGTCCGCTTCGTTCATGGTCGTCGTCCTTTCCTGCCGGAGCACCCGCCGTGGGTTGTCCGTCGTCGTGGTCGGTCAGGCCGCTCGGGCCGCACCGCACCGTCTATCCTGCCGCTCGATCCTGTCTGCGGGGATCGTGTTCGCTGGACGAATCCTGAGTGCATGCTCGACGGTTCGCCGACGGCGCACACGTCTTCATGGCGAACGTCCGGAAACGCCCCATAGACTTCTGCTAGCAGCCACCATCCCACGTGTACCCCTGAAGGGTGATCCATGAAGTCCCAGGCCCCTGCGGTGCAACCGCGCCGTCTCTCCCCCGCCGTCCTGGCCTCGAGTGCCCTGCTGGCCTCGGGACTGACCATGGCCGGCGGACTGGCCCTCGCCGAGGCGGCCCGGGCCGAGGCCCCCGTGGACATCCCCCCGCGTACCTTCGTGGTGGACGAGGCCGAGGTGCTGACCTCCGCCCAGGAGCAGGAGATCACCCAGGCCATTAACGACCTGCGCACCGAGGAGGGGCAGAACCTCTTCGTGGTGTACGTGGACGAGTTCACGGATGAGGCCGGTCAGACCATGGATCCCAGCGAGTGGGCGTTCGAGGTGACACAGGCCAACTCGATGGGGTCCACCGATTCCCTCCTGGCCGTGTCCGTGGAGTCAGGCGATTACCGCTATGGCGCCGACCAGGCCAACAGCATCTATCCGCTGCAGAACGAGATCATCCAGGAGTACGTCGCCCCGGAGCTGCCGTCCGTGGGCGAGGACGACTGGGAGGCGGTGGCGCTCTCGACGGTGAACGGGATCGTGGACGCCGCCGACGGCCAGGTCTCCGGATCCTCCACGTCGGGTGAGGGCGGCGGGGCCGGCGGCTGGATCGCCGGCGGCGTGGCGGTGGCCGCCCTCGCCGGCGGCGGCTACGCCCTGATGCGCCGCAACAAGTCCAAGGCGGAGCAGCAGGGTCAGCCCGCCCGCGGGGCGCAGGGGCCGAAGGACCCCCTCGATGAGATGTCCGTCAAGGATCTGCGCACCAAGGCCGGCTCCATGCTCATCGGCGCCGATGACGCGATCCGGTCCTCCGAGCAGGAGGTCGGCTTCGCTATGGCCTCCTACGGCGAGCGGTCGGTGGAGACCTTCACGAAGGACATCGAGACCGCCAAGGACCACATGCGCGAGTCCTACAAGCTGCAGAACCAGCTGGACGATCACATCCCGGACACCGAGGAGCAGCAGCGCGCCTGGCTCAAGGACATCATCGCCCGGTGCCAGGCCGTCAACGAGTCTCTCTCCGCCCACACCCGGGAGTTCGACGAGCTCCGCGACCTGGAGAAGAACGCCGGCGTCGCCCTGGAGTCCCTCAACGCCCGTGCCGACGAGGTGGCGGACACGGTGGCCCGGGCCGAACAGGAACTCGTTGACCTGCACCACCGGTACGCGGACGTGGCGCTGGCCGAGGTCAACGACAACGCCACCCAGGCCAGGGAGCGCCTGGAGTTCGTCCGCTCCGCCGCTCAGAAGGCCCAGGAGTCCCTGAACGCCTCCGACCCCTCCACCGCTGTGCTGGCGATCCGGGCCGGCGAGGAGGCCGTGGCCCAGACCACCACCCTGGTGGAGGCCGTGGCCAAGGCCCGCCAGCACCTGGAGGTCGCCATGGAGAACCTGCAGACCGGCGTCAACCAGTCCCAGCAGGACCTCGCCCAGGCCCAGGCCCTCGTGGAGGCCGGCCAACACACCGAGCTGGCCGGGCCGGCGGCCGGTCTGCAGCAGACCCTGTCCCGCGTGAGATCAGAGATCGCCGCAGGCCGGCCGGCCCCCTTCCGACTGTTGCAGTCATTGGAGCAGGCCCACCGCCAGCTCGACGCACCCCTGTCCGGTATCCGGGACCGTCAGGAGCAGGAGCGTCGGGCCGCCTCCGCGCTCCAGTCCACCATCCGGCAGGCCCAGGCTCAGATCGATGGCACCCAGGACTTCATCGCGGCCCGCCGCGGTGCCGTGGGCAGCCAGGCCCGGACCAAGCTGGCCGAGGCGGAGCGGACCCTTCAGGACGCCGTCCGGCTCTCGGGACAGGACCCGGTGACCGCCTTGAACCTGGCGAACCAGTCCAGTTCCCTGGCGGACCGCGCCAGCCAGCTGGCCCAGCAGGACCTCAATCAGTGGGGCGGCTACGCCGGCGCCGGTGCCGGCTACGGCGGCCGTGGTGGTTATGGCGGGGGCGGGGGCGGCGGCTTCGGTGCCGGGCTCGGCGGGGCCATCCTCGGCGGCATCCTCATGGGCGGCATCCTCGGCGGGGACAATGACCACGGCGATTGGGGCGGCGGCGGCTTCGGAGGCTTCGGCGGTGGCGGCGGCCTCGGCGGCGGGGACTTCGGCGGCGGTGGCTTCGGCGACTTCGGTGGCGGTAGCTTCTAGGAACGGACCAGAGGGCGACACGGTCCACAGATTTTCCGGTGCCGCGAGGTGCCGGGCCCAACGCCCGTCAGCGGGACACGGGAGACGGAGCTCCGGAAAACCCCGGGGCCCTCACGGAATGAGCGGAAGGCGACAACGTGGTAAAGCAGTCCATATTCGGCCGAATTGCAACCCTGGCCAAGGCCAACATCAACTCGATGCTGGACAAGGCCGAAGACCCGCAGAAGATGCTGGACCAGATGGTCCGTGACTACACCAACAGCATCTCCGAGGCTGAGGCCGCCGTGGCCCAGACCATCGGCAACCTGCGCATGATCCAGGACGACTACAACGAGGACCTGGACGCCTCCAAGAGCTGGGGCCAGAAGGCCCTGGCCGCCTCCTCCAAGGCTGATCAGTTCCGCACCGCCGGTGACACGGCCTCCGCGGACAAGTTCGACAACCTGGCCAAGGTCGCCATCGAGCGCCAGATGGATTCCGAGAAGTCTGCCAAGGCTGCGGAGCCGACCATTGCCTCGCAGACCGAGATCGTGGCCAAGCTCAAGGACGGCTTGGACAAGATGAACGACAAGCGCCGCCAGCTGGTCTCCAAGCGGGACGAGCTGACCGCGCGCGCCAAGTCCGCCCAGGCACAGTCCGCGGTGCACGACGCCGTGAAGTCGATCGACATCATGGACCCCTCCTCCGAGGTCAACCGCTTCGAGGAGAAGGTCCGCCGTGAGGAGGCCCGCGTGCGGGGCCAGAACGAGCTGGCCGCCTCGTCCCTGGACGCCCAGTTCGAGTCCCTCGAGGACCTGGGCGAGCAGACTGAGGTCGAGGCCCGCCTTGCCGCGCTGAAGGCTGGTGGGACCCAGTCCCTGACCGCCGGCAACGCCACAGATACCGGCGAGAACGAGCTGGACTACTCCGAGGGTGCCACCACCCAGTCCAACTGATTCCGGTACCCGGCTCCGGGATCACCGGCCCGGACTACGACGCCGGCCCCTCCCCTTCCCCGTGCCCGCCAGGGACAGCGGCTGGAAGGTGAGGGGCCGGCGTCGTGGTCCAGACAGCAGAAAACCCCCGAACCAATGGTTCGGGGGTTTTCCCTTCTCGTTGCGGGGGCAAGATTTGAACTTGCGACCTCCGGGTTATGAGCCCGGCGAGCTACCGAACTGCTCCACCCCGCGGCGACTCCTATGACTATACGGGGGTCACTGCCGGAAAGCCAAATCGAGGCCACCGTGATGTCCACCACCGGCCAGTCCCCGTTCATCTGGCCTCCACCGCTCGGTCATCGGCCCGTCCTCGAACGGGTGCGGTGGCCCCACAGGACTGACCGCCCACCACCGGATGCAGCAGGGGCCGCCGCCCGGAGTGATCCGGACGGCGGCCCCTGCTGCATGGGATGAGGCGGGGTCGAAGGGTCAGCCCTCGGTGCCCTCCTCGGCCGGCGGCTCGGTCTGCTCAGCCTGCTCACCGTCGGCAGGTGCCTCAGCACCCTCCTCGGCCTCGCCACGGATGGCCTCGTCGGCCTCCAGCGCTCGGGACAGCGCCTCGTTCAGGCGGGTCTGGGCCTCACCATATGCCGTCCAGTCACCATTGGCCATGGCCTCCTCGGAAGCCTGGATGGCCTCGTTGGCGTCGGTCAGGGCCTGACCGAGTTGCTCCTGTTGACTCTGGGTCTCAGGAACTTCCGGTTGCGAACCAGGTTCACCACCCGGCTCCGCCTCCGGGTCCTCCCCGTCCGCCGTCTGGGCACCGGAATCGCCCCCGAACACCTGGTCCAGGGCCTCCTCGAGCGTGCTGGCGAAACCGACCTCGTCACCGTAGGACACGAGGACCCGGCGCAGCGTCGGGTAGGACGTCGGACCGGTGGACTGGATGTAGACCGGCTGGACATACAGGATGCCGTCAGCAACGGGCAACGTGATCAAGTTGCCGTTGATGACCTCCGACGCGCCCTGACGCAACAGGTTCAGTTCCTGGGAGACCTGAGCGTTGGAGTCGAAGTTCGCCTGAGCCTGGCCCGGACCGGGGATCGCCGTCTGGCGGGGCAGTTCCAAGAGCTGGATGTGCCCATAGCCCTCGGCCTTCTGGCCGTCCTCGCCGGTTCCCGCGTCACCGTTGGCGGACAGGAAGCCGTAGAGCACGTTGCGCTGCTGAGCGCCCTGGGTGATCTGCGGGATGTATGTGCTGGTCAGCGAGAAGGCCGGCTCATCCTTGCCCGGCATACGCAGGGTCATGTAGTACGGCGGTACCTTGACCGTGCCGTCGTCCTGGGTCGGATCGGCCGGCACGGACCACGCGTCGTTGTTCTCGTAGAAGTCCACCGGGTTGGTCACGTGGTAGCGGCCAAGCAGTTCCCTCTGGACCTTGAACATGTCCTCGGGGTACCGCACATGGTCCATGAGTTCGGCGCTCATCTCCGAGTACGGCTGCAGCGAGGTCGGGTAGACCTTCTGCCAAGCCTTCAGCAGAGGGTCCTCCTCGTCCCAGGCGTACAGGCTAACCGAGCCGTCATAGGCGTCCACGGTGGCCTTGACGGAGTTGCGCATGTAGTTCACCTGGCCGGACAGATTGGCGTTGGCGTCCGTGTTCAGGCCGTCCCGGGTCGCCGAGTCCAGTTGCTGGGCGGTGGAGTACGGGAATTTATCCGAGGTGGTGTACCCCTCCACGATCCACTGCACGCGGCCGTCCACGATGGCCGGGTAGGCATTGGAGTCCACGGTCAGATACGGCGCGACCTTCTGGACGCGCTCGATCGGACTGCGGTCATAGAGGATCTGTGACTCGGAGTTCACGTCCGAGGACAACAGGATCTCCGTGGAACCGAACTTGATGGCGTAGACCAGCTGGTTGAAGAAGCTGCCTACGGACGGACCGCCCTCACCGGTGAAGGTATAGGTGGTGTCCTGGTCACTGGCGGCATCCTGCGGACGGTCACGCTCGCGCTCCGGGGCCCCCTCCGGCGCGCCCACGATCGAGTAGCTCGGGGAGTTCATGCCGAAGTAGATGCGCGGCTCATAGGTCTCATCGCTGCCCAGGGCGCCCGAGGTCGGGATCCCGGAGAGCAAAAAGGACGGGCGTCCTCCGGCGGCCACCTCGGAGGCGTCCGCGGCCACCAGGCCGTAGCCGTGGGTGTAAGTGATGTGCTGGTTCACCCAGGACGAGGCGGGGTCCACGTTGACGTCACGGACCGAGATGATGGTGTCCTGGGATTCTCCCTCCACGTCGTAGCGGTCCACGTGCAGGGTCTCCGGGAAAGCGTAGTACGGGCGGAATTGCTGCAGCTGTCCGAACGTCCGCGAGAGCAGGTTCGGGTCCATCAGGCGGATGTTCTCGGTGTTGTCCGCTTCCTCGGCCAGGCTTCCGGGCTCGGCGTCGGTGGCACCGGCGTAGTCGGTGGACTCCACGTCGGCCAGACCGTAGGCCTCGCGGGTGTGCTCGATGTTGCGGTTGATGTAGTCCTGCTCCAGCGTCACCTCGGAGGGCCTGACCTGGTACTCCTGGATGAGGAAGGGATAGGCGGCACCGGCCACGATCGCGGCGATGACCAGGCCAGCCGCGCCGACCAAGGAGATCCGCCACTTGCCGGTGATGGCCGTGACGATGAACAGGATGGCCACCAGGGCAGCCGCTACCGCGAGGATCGTCGAGGTCGGGATCACGGCGTTGACGTCGGTGTACATGGCACCGGCCCAATTGCCGTTCTGCGACTGCAGGGTGCGGTAGCGGTCCAGCCAGTAGTTGCCGCCCTGCAGCACGAGGAACAGGGCCACGAAGACGCCCAGGTGGATGCGGGCGGGCGATTCGATGACGACCCCGCCCTGCTCCTTCACCCGGATGCTGCCGTAGAGATAGTGGACGAGCAGTCCGGCGATGCCGGCGATCAGCACGACCGAGACCAGGAATCCGACGATCAGACCGAGGAACGGCAGGGTCGCCATGTAGAACATGAAGTCCAGGCCGAACTCCGGGTCCACCTGGCCGTAGGGCTCCTGGTTGAAGAACAGCAGCACGTCCTGCCACCCGTTCATGGCGGCGGAACCGGCGAAGAAGCCGATCACCACGGGGATGCCGATGAACACCAGGCGGCGCATGGGCTCGAGCTGCTTCTGGTACTGCGCGAGGGAATCACGGGTCTGGCTCTGCACGTTCTGGGGCCGAGACCTCCACGCCAGCCACATGGACAGCCACACGGCGGCCCCCATGAACACACCGCCGATCGCGAACAGCGCGGCACGGGTCCAGATCTCGGTCCAGAACACCTCGGAGAAGTCCACCTGGTTGTACCAGAGGACATCGGCATAGACACCCGCGAAGAACATGAAGGCGACCACGAGCACGGCCAGGACGACGATGGTGAGCACCAGCGCCGAGGGGCGGCGGGAGCCGGCGGGGCGTCCTGCCGGGGAATCACCGCCGCGGTCGGCCGGCTGCCCCGGACCACCGGGACCACCGGGACCTCCCGGTCCGCCGCTTCCCGGGCCACCGAACAGGCCGCCGGAGCCCCCTGTTCCGCGGTCGTTGCCGCGTCCATCGTCCGGTCCTCCGAAGAGACCGCCAAACCCTTGTCCGAAACTCACGTGTCCTTACCCATCTGCGCCCTGGCGCCGGTCGTGTCCTGCACTGCGTTGGCGGCCCTGTGTGGCCACCGAAGTCCCTGGTCTTGCATTGTCCCTACGTGTTCTGCGTTCTACCGCGCTGTGGCGCGCCGTGCTCACTCTTCGCTGCCCCGATCAGCCGCAGGTCGGTGCCTGCGGCGTTTCACCACTCCCCACGGTCTCGACCACGGTCCGGGCCTGTTCGAGGGTGGTCACCGAGTAGACCTCGATCGCCTCGGGGACGCTGCCCGCCAGCTCGGCACAATTGCCCGCCGGTGCCAGGAAATGACGGGCTCCGCCAGCCTGTGCGCCCGCGACCTTCTGCACTATCCCGCCGATCTCCCCGACCGTCCCATCCGGATCGATCGTCCCGGTACCCGCGATGTGCTGGCCGCCAGCCATGGCCCCGGGGGTCAGCTCATCGACGATCCCGAGTGCGAACATCAGCCCAGCGCTCGGACCGCCGACGTTCTCCAGCGTGATCGCCACGTCCAGCGGGAACTCGAAGTCCGAGTCCAGGAAGACGCCCATCAGCCACTCCCCCTCGGCCCCCTCGTAGACGGGGACCTCGACGGTGCGCTCCTGGCCGTCCCGGACGATGCCGAGTTCAATCGGTTCACCGCCGGAGTCGTTGAGCCGGTTCTTCAGCCCCTCGAGCCCGGTGACCTCGATTCCGTCCGCCGTGACCAGTTGGTCCTCCGGCTGCAGCAGGTCGGTCGCCTGGGAGTCATCGGTGAAGCCGGCGACGAACAGGGTCTGCCGGTAGTCGATGCCCAGGTTCTCGAGCGCCGCGGCCACGGCCCAGCTCTGGGAGGTGGCCATGGCCGCCGAATTCTCCGCGTTGACCTCCTCAGAGGTGGTCCCGGAGGGGTAGACGAGTTCCTGGGGGATGACGGATGCGGTCGGATTGACCCAGCTGCTCATCACGTCCAGGAACGTCGTCCAGCCAGTCGGAGGCCCGGACACGTACACCGTGGTCAGATCCAGGTTGCCGTCCGTCGGGTACGTCTCGGCACCGTTGACGGTGATCACCGGCTCACCCTCGAACTCGCCGATGGTGTTGAAGGTCGGTCCGGGCGACTCGATGATGAACGGGCTGGGCAGGGCAACTGCGGTCAGGGTCAGGAGACCGGCCACGGCACCGGCCACGGCGGTGATGCGGCGACGGCGGCGACCGGCGTGGGCGCGACGCGTCCAGGCCTTGAGGTCAGTGGCGTCACTCAGGTGGGGCGCATCAGCCGGTGGCTGGTCCGCGGACGGGGTCACGGAACCGGGCACGTCCGACGGCGACGACGGCGGGTGTCCGGTCTCTGACACGTCAGGGCACCTGTTCTTCACGAAAACTGCCCCGGGACGATGGGTCCAACGAGCCGCGGGCAGAGGCGTACGGCCCGCTGCCCGGGCCGCTCTGGTCTTCGTCCATTCTAGGGGGTCTGCGCGCGGGGTGTGGCGCGGGACGCAATGCCCCTGTGCGCCCAGAGTGAACCGGTGGATTCACTGCGGACACGGTCAGGGCTCGCCGATACGCTGGTGGACATGACGAATCCCCCGAACGGCCCCGGTCCCCACGACGGCGAAGACCCGCTGTCCGACATGCTCCGCCGCATGTTCGGCGAGGGTGGGCCCGATCCCGAGGAACTGCGCCGTGCCCTCGGACAGATGGGCGGCGCCGATGGTGCTGGCGGCCCCGGGGGCCTTCCGTTCGACCCCTCCCAGCTGGATCCGGCCATGATGAGCCAGATGATGCAGCAGTTCCAGGCCATGATGCAGTCCTCGCCCGAGGATGGCCCGGTGAATTGGACCCTGGCCCGGCAGTCCGCGCGCCAGGCCGCCGCCGGGCAGGACCCGACTGTCGGAACCTTCGCCCGGCGTGAGATCGACGAGGCGCTGCGGCTGGCGGAACTCTGGTTGGACGGTGCCACCGAGATCGAGTCCACCGGCCTGCTCGGCAAGGCCTGGTCCCGTGCCGAATGGGTCGAGGCGTCCATGGACACCTGGCAACGACTCACCGAGCCCGTTGCCGTCTCCATGTCCGAGGCCATGTCCCGGGCCATGAGAGACCAGCTGCCGGGCCAGGTTCCCGAGGAGATGCAGGGCATGCTGGACGGCATGCAGCCGATGCTGCAGAACATGGGAGGCACCATGTTCGGCCTCCAGCTGGGCCAGGCCGTCGGCGCCCTCGCCCAGGAGGTCCTCTCCGGAACCGACTCTGGCTTCCCGGTGGCCGGGCACCAGTTGGCCATGGTCCCGGTGAACATCGAGGAGTTCGGAGACGGGCTCGAGGTCCCGGACGATCAGATCCGCATCTACCTGGCCCTGCGGGAAGCGGCCCGCATGCGCCTGTTCGTGCACTCCCCCTGGCTGGAACGGGACCTGTACGCGGCGATCGAGCAGTATGCCTCGGGCGTGCACATCGACATGTCCAAGATCGAGGAGGCGGCCCGGTCCATCGACCCGTCCGATCCGGAGTCCATGCAGGAGGCCTTCGCCGGGGCGTCGTTCATCCCCGAGCCCACCGGAACGCAGAAGGCGGCACTGGAGCGCCTCGAGTTGACCCTCGCACTGATCGAGGGCTGGGTGGACGTGGTGGTCACCGAGGCCGCCAAGCCCCTGGACGCGGCAAATGCCCTGCGGGAGACCATCAATCGGCGCCGGGCCACCGGTGGCCCGGCGGAGCACGCCTTCGGCACCCTGGTCGGCCTGGACCTGCGTCCACGCCGGCTGCGTGAGGCGGCCACGCTCTGGGAGAAGATCGGCGAGGCCAACGGCCGCGAATACCGCGACACCATCTGGCGCCATCCCGACCTGCAGCCCACGGCCGAGGACCTGGACGACCCGGACGGCTACGTCACCCGGCGCGAGACCCGCGAACAGGAGTCGGCCGGCCTGGACGACGAGCTGCGCAGACTCCTCGAGGGCGGGTTCGACGGCGACGGCACCTCTCGGGACGACACGAAGTAGGGCAGAAGCAGGGGTACCGGCTGGTCAACGGACCAGTCAGTCGTCCATATCGCCGGTGTCCGGTTCACCGCTGTCCGGCTCTCCGTCCGGCCCTGTCAGGCCCCGCCCGGTCGCGTGGCTGACGCCGTTGAGGAAGGCCATGGCCTCCTTCTGCCGCGGATAGCGTTCCGCCATCGCGTGGAACGCCGCCGAGTGGTCACCGTGCTTCAGGTGCACGAGTTCATGGACGAGTACGCCGTCCAGCACCCACCCGGGCATCCCCGCCACCTCGGCGGCGATGCGGATGCGGCCCGTCGTCGGTGTGCACGAACCCCAGCGGCGCTGCTGGCGGGTGGACCACACCACCTCGCTTGGATCCACCTCGCCGCCCAGCCAGGTGCGGGCCAGTTTCCGGGCGCGGGCCAGCAGGTCCCCGTCCGAGTCGGGACCCGCCGGTTGCCGTGAGGCCACCTTCTTCAGCATCCGGCGCGCCCAGTCCCGTTCCGCTTCGGCGCCCAGGCCCATCGGCACCGAGACCTGGACCCGGCCGTCACGCCAGGCAGCGGAGATGGTGCGGGTACGTCGCGAGGACCGCACGATCCTCACGAACGTGCCATCCACCTCCAGGTCCTCGATCTCCCGCCCGGGGCCGCCGGGCCCCGACGCACGACGACGGCCGGTCCCGGACGCAGTGCGGGCCGGGGTTCGCGTGGAAGGCCGGGCATCGGGCCGTGAGGACGTCATGGTCCCATTCTGCCGCTCCCTCCGCCAGGGTGCGGACATCGACTCCCCCTTGTGGATAACCTCACGCGCCGGACCGACGTTGGTGCCACGATGAGACGGCGGCCCCGTTCCGGAGGCGGACCCGACCGGCGCAGACCATCCCGCTTTCACCGTGGGGGGCCGTCCGACGACTTCCGGCCGTCCACCCCTGATGAAAGAGGATTCCATGCGTCTCGATCCCGGGCTCACGCTGCTCCAGATCGCCGAGGACACCGTTCAGATCGGCTCGGGAACGCGCTCTACCCAGCTTTCCGGCTGCTCAGCGGCCGCGGTCGAGTACCTGCAGCGGCTCGTCGACGGGATCCCTGCCGGACAGGAGGCGGACGCCGCCCGCTGTTGCGGCCTGGATCCGGCCGTTGCCCGGGACCTGGAGTCGTCCCTGGAGGACTTCCTGCGGTGGCATGATCCGCCCGCGCGCGCCGGCGCGGGCCATGCCGCCGACCTGCTTGCCGACGATCTGGCGATGGCGCTGGCCCTGGACGCGGCGCCCACCGGCACCGATGGAACTGGTGACACTGACGGCATTCATGGTGCCCCTGGCAATCGCGGCACCGAGGCACTGGAGCGCGTGTCCGAGGTCTTGGACCGCCGTCAGGGCATCCAGGTCCAGATCCTGTGACTGGGGCGCACCGGGTCCGTCATCGCCCGGGTCCTGGCCGCCGCCGGCATCGGCCGGCTGGCGGTGTGGGATCCGCAGGCGGTGACGGCCGCGGATCTCGGTACCGCCTACCTGGCCCCAGACCTCGGCCGGAGCCGGCCCGTCGCGTTGGGACGGCGCGTGGACGACGCCGGCCTCGGCACCGTGGTCCTGCCACTCACCTCCCCCGTACGCCCGGGCCCCGGGGGCGCCCTCACGATCAGCGTCACCCGGGGTGCCGCGGACTATGACTACATCGCTCTCGCCCGCACGGCCGACCATCCGGTGTTGCCGGTGGTGATGCGGGACGACGACGCACTCATCGGCCCCTGGTTCGTGCCTGGTCAGGGCCGGTGTCCCCTGTGCTGGGACCTCGCGGCCCGGGATGCGGACCCGGCTCGGAACCGGCGGACCGCAGCCCTCCTGGGACAACGGGCCGGCCGTGAGGACGTGGCCGTGGCGACGACCGCCGGCGCCCTGGCGGCCCGCCAGGTGATCCGATGGGCTGAGACGGGAACCGCCCCGGCGGGTGCGGTCCTGCACGTGCACGGAGACGGCAGCCGGATCGACACGCTCACGGTTGCCACCCACCCGGAGTGCGGGTGTACCACCTCCGGATGACACTGTCAGGCCGCCAAACCGTCGGACCGCCAAACCGTCATGTCGCCAGGCCGTCAGGACATCAGGCCGTCAGTCAGGCAGTTGGTGTTCCGTTGACGAGTTCGAGCACATCCTCGCCGTACTTCTCCAGCTTGGACTTGCCGACCCCGGCGATGCGCAACAGTTCGGCCGGCGTCTTCGGAGCGGCCTCGGCGATCGCCACCAGGGTGGCATCCGTGAACACCACGAACGCCGGCATGGAGGCCTCCTGGGACGTGGACAGGCGCCATGCCTTGAGGTTCTCGAACAATCCCTCGTCATAGGTCGGCGGGCAGTCCAGGCACCGGCCGGTCTTGCGCTCGGCCCCGGTCTCCAGCAGCGTGCCACAGGAGCGGCACTGCGCCGGGTGGGCGCGCTTGCGGCCCGAGCCGCGCGCACCGGAACCGGACGTTCCCGCGGTGCCGGGCCGGCGTCGGCCCTGGCTCTGGGCCCCATGCCGGGAGTCCGCCTCGGGGTCCAGTGAGTCCAGGAAACGGGAGGGCTTGCGGGTGGAGCGTCCGCCGGTGCCGCGGGAGAGGGTCCAGGTGAGGAACAGACGCAGCCGGGCGCGGGTGATGCCCACGTAGAGCAGGCGCCGTTCCTCGTCGATGTCCTCCTGGGTGTCCGCGAAGCTGATCGGCATGAGGCCCTCGGAGAGTCCGACGAGGAAGACGGCGTCCCATTCCAGGCCCTTGGCCGAGTGGAGTGAGGCCAGCGTGACGCCCTGGACGGTGGGCGCGTGCTGGCTGGCCGCGCGTTCGTCCAGTTCGGCCACGAGGTCCGTGAGGGTGAACTGGTCACCACGGGTGGTGGCCAGTTCCTCGGACAGGGCGACCAGGGCGTTGAGCGATTCCCATTTCTCGCGGGTGGCACCCGAAGCCTGCGGAGCCGCCTCGGTGTAGCCCAGGGACGCCAGGACGTCCTTGACCCGGCCGGGGACCTGGTCACCGGATACGTCCTGGGCAGACCGGGCCGCGGCCCGCAATTGCAGTATGCCGTCCCGGATCTCGCGTCGGGAGAAGAACCGTTCTCCGCCCCGGAGCTGATAGCCGATGCCGGCGGCGGCAAAGGCGGACTCGAACGCCTGGGACTGGCCGTTCGTGCGGAACAGGACCGCGATCTCTGCGGCCTGGATGCCCTCATCGAGCAGTTGCTTCACCTGGGCCGCGATCCACCCGGCCTCGGCCTCATCGTCCGAGCATTCGGCGAACACCGGTGCCGGACCGTGGTCCCGCTGGGACACGAGCTCCAGGGGTTCGGCCCACCGCGGCATCGACCCACGGACACCGTCCGGTCCTGGCACGGGCACCCGTTGCCGGGTGCGTTCGGACAACAGCCGGTTGGCGAGGTCCACGATCTCGGGGGTGGACCGGTAATCCCGGACGAGCTTGACCATGGTGGCGTCGGAGTGTTCCTGGCGGAAGTCGAGCAGGAAGCGGGACGTGGCCCCGGTGAAGGAGTAGATGGTCTGAGAGGCGTCCCCGACCACGCACAGCTCGTTCCGTCCCCCCAGCCAAAGATCCAGCAACCTGTGCTGCAGAGGCGAGACGTCCTGATACTCGTCCACGATGAACACGCGGTACTGGTCCCGCACCTGGGCGGCGATCTTCGGCTCCGTCTCCAGGATGCCCACCATGATCAGCAGGACGTCCTCGAAGTCGATCAGGTTCCGGTCCGTCTTGACGTCCTCGTACCCCTGGAACAACCGGGCCACGCCGTTGGCGTCCCAGCCTGTCGGCATCTCGCGGCCGGCCGCAGCGGCGGCATACGAGTCCGGGGTACGCATGGAGACCTTGGCCCACTCGATCTCGCCGGCCAGGTCCCTCAGCGCGGCGCGGTCAGTGGTGGTGCGCAGGCGCCGAGCGGCCTCGGCGAGCATGTTCACCTTGTGGTCCACCAACTCGGGGACGGCTCCGCCGACCGCCTGGGGCCAGAAGTACTGCAGCTGGCGCAGGGCGGCCGAGTGGAAGGTCCGCGCCTGGACCCCGTGGGTGCCGAGGTCCCGCAGCCGGGTGCGCATCTCGGCGGCGGCGCGGGCCGTGAAGGTCAGTGCCAGGGTGCGGTGCGGGTCGTAGACGCCGGTCTGCACGCCGTGGGCGATGCGGTGGGTGATGGCGCGCGTCTTGCCCGTCCCGGCCCCGGCCAGGATGCACAGGGGCCCGTTGAGGGTGGTCGCGGCCTGGCGCTGCTCGGCGTCCAGGCCCGCCAGGATGTCTGTGGCGATATCGGGGTGGTCGGTCACGGTCCTCCGGAGGGTGTCGTTCAGTTCTGCAGTGTGCGCGGTTCGGGCAGCGGTCCGCCGAACCAGTGTTCGATCAGGGCACGGGAGATGGACGCGGCCCCGGGGATGGTGATGTCTCCGCTGGCCACCGTCTCCTCCAGCTCCTCACGCGTGAACCACCGCACGTGGGCCACCTCGTCCCGGTCCGCGTCGGCCTCGTCAGGATGGTCGGTCACCGCTGTATAGCCCAGCATGAGGGACTGCGGGAACGGCCACGGCTGCGATCCCAGGTACACGGGTGAATGGATGCGCAGGTTCGATTCCTCGTGGACCTCACGGACGACAGCTGCCTCGAGCGACTCCCCCGGTTCCACGAAGCCGGCCAAGGTCGAGTACATCGCGGGTCCCCAGGCGGCGTTGTTGCCCAGCAGCACACGGTCATCCTGATCGGTGACCGTCACGATGATGGCCGGGTCCGTGCGCGGGAAGTGCTCCGAGCGGTCCTGCGGGCACACCCGGACCCAGCCCGACTGGGTGATCGCGGTCGGGGTGCCGCACCGCGGGCAATGCGTGTGCCCGGCATGCCAGTTGGCGATCGCCACGGCCTCCACGAAGACCCCGGCGTCCCGGTCTGTCAGGGCCGCCGCCGCGTCCCGCAGGCCGACCCAGGCGACCTGTTCCGGCTGGTTCACCGGCCGGCCTCCGGCCTCTCCCTCCGTGAGGGTGGGCTGCTCGTCGGCGACCAGCAGGATCAGTTCGGCCCGGGGCTGGGTCTCCCGATCGCTCCCGTCGGCATCAGGCTCGACGCCGGCTGCCGAACGGCCGAGGTACACGGCACCGTCCGGCAGCTCACCGTCCGGTCGGACCAGGACCAATTGACCGCCGAGAACGGGCGCACGACCGCCGGTCAACCACAGCACGCGGGCTTCCGGCTGCGCCCAGACCTGTTCCAGCCATCCCTCACGGGCCCGTTCCTCGCAACCCCGGTCCACGTTCTCCCGAGCCAGGGGAAGCCGGCCGAGGGCGGGAAGGATTTCGTCCGAGGTACGCATACCTCCACGGTACCGCCCGGTGCGGACACCGTTGCGTCGATCCGGTAGTGGCTGTGGAGCAGGACCGGGTCCTGCTGGAACCACCGCGGCACATCACGGCGACACACCAGGGCGCCATCCGCCACGTCCGGTCATTCGGCGACTCGCCGCACCTGAGCCCCCCTGCCGCCGGGGCGGGAAAGTACGGTGGTGGGTGTGAACCGTACGCCCATGGAACTTGCTGCCTTGGCCAGCGCCGCCATCCCCGATCTGTCCCCGACCGGTGTGGTCGGCTCCCCGGACGATCCCCGGGACTTCTCGGCCGCCGTCGTCTTCGACCGCCACGGAAGCCGGTGGCGGGTGCGGTCCCCCCTCCACGAGGAGGCGGCGATGCGGCTGGAGACCGAGCTTCAGGTGCTGTCCGGCTTCACGCCCGGCATCCGCGCCGGACTGCCGTTCCGGGTGCCGTCCGTGGCCGGGGCGGTTCGCCTCGACGGTATGCGCACCTTCGTCTACCACGACATGCCGGGCGAGGAGATGGAGCTCGAGGACCTCACCGAGCTCGGCGGCAAGACTCCCGATGACATCGGGCGGGTGATCGCCGCGGTGCACGCGCTGCCGGCCGCCGTCGTCGAGAACGCCGACCTTCCCGTCTACACCGCGGACCAGTTCCGCCAGCGCCGCCTCAATGAGCTGGACCAGGCCGCGACCACGGGCCGCATTCCCGCCATACTGCTGCGTCGCTGGGAGAACGCGCTGGAGGAGATGGAGCTCTGGGAGTTCTCCCCCGTGGTGGCCCACGGAGACCTGCACGAGGACAACCTGCTCGTGGACCAGGGCCGGCTGGTCTCGGTGACCGGGTGGACCGATCTGCACATCGGCGATCCGGCCGAGGACTTCGCCTGGCTGGCGTCCTCCGGGAACCAGGAGTTCACGGACCAGGTGGTCAAGGCCTACTGGCAGCACCGGTCCGGGGGAACCGTCCAGGACGGGCACCTGTTGCGCCGGGCCGTCCTGGCGGCCGAGTTCGCCCTGGCCCAATGGCTCGTCCGGGGCATCGCCGCCGATGACGAGGAGATGGCCGCCGAGGCCGAGGCCATGCTGCAGGAACTGGAGGCGGATGTGGAGGAACACGGCGGGCAGGTCATCAGCGCTGCGCCCGCTGTGGAACCCGCTGCGCATCCTCAGGGCCTTGCCCCCGCCAGCACCGATGATCCTGCTGACGATGAAGACACCGGGGAAGGCGCTGACGATGACGACGCCGTCATCATGGATCACGCACGCTCCCCCGAGCAAGACGGCACCGATGAAGCGCCTGGTGCAGATCAGTCGGTGACGCATGATGCGGCATCGGATGGCTCGGAGGATGAGCTGGTGCCGGACGAACTGGCGGCAGATGCGGCCGAGTCCGGCCACCCGAGCGAGACCGTCGGCCCGGACGATGCTGACGACCCGGACAATGCTGACGACCCTGAAGACGCCGAGCATGTGAGCAGCACCGAGGTTCAGGAGCACGCCGAAGAACAGGGCGATTCCGAGAACGACGATTCTGAACACAATCTTTCTGGGAGCCATGCCGCGGCACCCCACCAGGAGGGGCCCCCGACGACGGCCCTGGACCTGGACGAGGTCCGGCAACTCGACATCCGCCGGGCCTCAAACCCGTCCTGAACCGATGAAGACCGGCCCGGCATAGACGTGGATCAGTCACGCTGGGGCATGACTGCCCGCGCCAGGATCGCCTCGAGTTCAGCTTCGCCGGCCAGGTTGTGCAGGGCCCGCTCCGTGCCGTGCGCCACGTAGACGAAGCAGGCACTGATGTTCTCCAGCGGGATGTTGTGCAGCCGTGACCAGGCCAGTCGGTAGACGGCCAGCTGCAGGGACTTGACCTCCAGGTCCCGGCCGGAGGGCACCGCGCCGGTCTTCCAGTCGACGAGCTCCCATCGCGCCTGCGGATCGTTCGGCTCCTGTGGTGAACCGCCCTCGCGGAAAACGGCATCGATGCGGCCACGCAGGGTGACTCCCCCGACCGTGGTCTCCGCCGGTGGCTCGATGTAGGCAGGCACCCTGTCCGCCCAACGGCTGGCCAGGAAGCTCTGCTTCATCGGCTCCAGGTCCAGGGCATCCTCCACCCAATGGTCCGCCGAGTCCTCCGGGTCGTCGAAGTCCAGCATGCCGGTGCTGCCGAAATGGTCCTCCACCCAGGCGTGGAAGGCCGTCCCCCGCCGGGCGGCATGGGCCGGTGGACGGGGCATCGGCCGCCGGAGCTGACGGGCCAGGGCCTCGGGATCGTTGGCCATCTCCACGAACGTCGAGGCACTGACGTGGCTGGGCAGCTCGACCAGGTTCCCACGGTGGTTCACCGGGGTGGACCGTTCGAGGACCCATTCCACCTGACGCGCCAGATCGCTGGCCGGCTCATCATCACCGACTTCTCTCAGGTCGGCCTCGGTCAGCTCGGCCTCGGTCTGATCTGCCTCGGTCTGGTCTGCCTCAACCCGCAGCGGATCGGCGTCCCGCACCCAGCGGGCTGCCGTCTCCAGCGCCGCCCGACGGGGACGAGCCCTCGGTGGCAGGGCCGTCGCCCGGTCGAGATCGTCGGGGGCCGCGGGGTCCATGACGAGGACCTCGGGACCGTCCAGCGGGTCGAACGGCCACCAGGCGGACAACCTTCGCTCGGCGAAGGGGTTCTCCTCCCCGGCCTCGGACGGGTCCGCCCAGGGGCCGGTGGTGATGTGTACGCGGCTGGAGTCGAGGAGCTCCTGCAGGAACGGAGACGGTGTGGACGGGGTCTTGGTGACACCGCGCCAGTGGCTGCCGCTGAGCAGCAGGAGTGTCCTGGCCCGGGTGAAGGCCACGTAGGCCAGGCGCCGCTCCTCCTGGAGGTGGTGCACGGCGGCACTGTCCTTGTAGGAATCCGGGTAGTTCTCCTTCTGGCCCTTGAGGAACCACCCGACGGCGTGCCCGGCCCAGTCCCGTTGGTTCTCCCAGTCGGTGTTCCACTGCGGCAGACTGTGCCGGTCACCCCGCAGATCCCAGGGCAGGTGTCCGGAGCGTTCGGAGGTCCAGGTGTCGAAGGTCTTGCCGGGGAACTGCCCGTCCACCAGCCCTGGCACGGCCACGATGTCCCATTCCAGCCCCTTGGAGGCGTGGGCCGTGAGCAGCTGGACGGCATCATGGCGGGGTTCCACGCCGGCGATGCCGAGGCCCTTCTCGCGTTCCTCGGCGGCCTCGAGCCAGGCCAGGAACGCCGTGAGGTCTGAGCCGGATCCTTCGGCGGCTCCGTTGGTGAAGTCCCGGGCCGCGTCCAGGAAGGCGTCCAGGTGCCGACGGGCGGTGACTCCGGACTGTCCCGGCCGGGCAGCGACCTCGATGTCGAGCCCGAGGGTGGACTCGACCAGCCGGATCAGGGCGGTCAGGTCCAGCCCGGTCTGCCCGGCGAGGTAGCGCAGTTCCCGTGACAGCCGCTCCAGCCGTTCCCGGCCCCGGGCGCTGAAGCTCCGTCCGGACCGGCTCGTCCAGTGGGGGTCCGGGAGCCAGTCCAGGGCCTCGATCAGGGAGGAGGACTCGGCGTCCTCCTCCGGTGAGGTGTCCTGCTCGGCCGCCCCGCCGCCGTCGGGCTCCCCGGGGCTGCGGCGCCGGGTGCGGGCAAGCATCGCGGCCCGCTCCTGCAACACCACCAGGTCGGCCGCACCGATGCGCCAGCGGGCACCGGCCAGCAGGCGCATCAGGTGGTCAGACCGGCTGGGATCGGAGATGACCTGCAGCACGGCGATGAGGTCCGCCACCTCGGGCACGGAGAGTAGTCCGGACAGCCCGAGGACCTCATAGGGCACGCCAGCGGCGTTCATGGACTCCATCAGCGGTTCGAACTGGCTGCGGGTGCGGCACAGGATCGCCCGCGTGGGCCGCTTCGCCACCGGCAGGTCCTGGCGTGCGGCCTCCTTCAGGGCGGCGACGACGGCCGCGGCCTCCTGCTCGGAGTCCGGCAGCCAGGAGGCCCGGACCTCGCCCTCGACGGCCACCGGCGACGGCTCCAGCGGCTTCACCTGGATTCCGCCCACCGGTTCGCTGCGGAGGGGGTCCGCCACCGTATTGGCCGCCGCGAGCACGGTGAGGGAGTTGCGCCACGCCGTGGTCAGGTAGCTGACGGGCGCCGGGCCCGCCGCACCCTCCGGGCCGGGCACCGAGAAGCTGTGCGGGAAGGAGAACAGCTGACCGGCGGAGGCCCCCCGGAATCCGTAGATGGACTGGTTGGGGTCGCCGACGGCGGTGACCGGGTGGCCGTCCACCCCGAACAACCCGCGGAACAGCTCCAGCTGGGCATGGGAGGTGTCCTGGAACTCGTCCAGGAGCACCACCCGGTAGCGGGAGCGTTCGATCTCCCCGACGGCGGGGACCTCCTGGGCGATCCGCGCGGCATACCGGACCAAATCGCCGAAGTCCATGACGCCGGCGTCGTGCTTGGCCTGGCGGTACGCGACCACGAGTTCGGACATGACCCGGCGCAGCCGGAGCATGGTGAACACCGAGGCCACCGTGGCGTTGCTGCCCTCGACGGCCTTCTCGCTGAACGGCAGGTTCTCCCCGAAGACCTGTTTCTCGGCCAGGCATCTCTCCACCTCGTCGGGTTCCACAAGGTGTTCGGCACAGTCCGCGGCCAGCTTGATGGTCCCCCTCACCAGGGTGGAGGCCGGGATGTTCGCGAAGCCGAGGTCGCCCTCGTAGGCGCGCACGATGCGGGACACCAGCTGGTATGACTGGGCCTCACCGATCATGCCGGTGTCCGGTTCCAGGCCGATGCGCATCCCGTGGTCCCGCACGAGCGTGTTCGCATAGGAATGGTAGGTGGAGACGCTTGCCCGGGCGGGACCCTCCGTCGTCAGTCCGTCCTCGGTCTCGGCGTCGGAGGCCACCGGGGACAGGTCCAGGCCCGATTCGACCAGCAGATCGAGCTTGCGGTTGATGCGCTGCGCCAACTCGCCGGCAGCCTTGCGGGTGAAGGTCACGCCGAGCACCTGGTCCGGGGCGGAGAAGCCGTTGGCCACCAGCCACACCACCCGGTCGGACATGGTCGCTGTCTTCCCCGAGCCGGCCCCCGCCACCACGAGCCGGGGCTCCAGGGGCGAGGTGATCACGGCTGCCTGCTCGGCGGTGGGCTCATGCTGTCCCAGCAGCCGGGACAGCTCCTCCGGGCTGTACCGGGCGGTGCTCACGTCCGGACTCATCGGTGCCATTCGGTGGTTTGCCTTCCGATGCTGTGGATCGGGCAGATGGCGGGCAGGGCACAACCGGGGTTGTCCGCACCACCGTGGATCGCCAGGTACCGGGGCCCGATCATGGCGCGGGCCGCGGTGAAGATCTGCTCGATCGCCCACTGTCGACCCGGGTCCAACGCGGGCTGGCCCTGGATCTTGACGCTCTTGTTGGTGGTGCGCAGCTGGACCAGTGCGGCCCCGCCCGGTTCGGTGGGCCTCTCGAAGTCCTCCGCCGGCAGGGCCCCCGCGGCGATGGCCGCCTGGTAGACGCCCAGCTGGGGCAACTCCTGCAGCTCGTCGTTCGAGGGTGCTCGTTTGCCGGTCTTGAGGTCCACCACGTAGGGCCGCCCCTCGGCGTCCTTCTCCAGCCGGTCGATGATGCCGTTGATCTGGACCCGCAGCCCGTCACGCTCCAGCTCCTGGTGGAACTGGTGCTCCACGGCGACCCGCGACCGGCCGTCCTGCTCCATCTGGCGCAGATACCCGACGAAGTAGCCGATCATGCGCCGCGCGTCTGCGGCCACCCGCTCCGCCTCCCATCCCGGTTCCAGGCCGAGGCCCGGCAGCCGGCGTTCCAGCTCGGCCAGGAGGTCCTCGGCGGGGCCGTCCGGGTGGCGCTCCGCGATGGCGTGGATGAAGGTGCCGATGGACTGGGCCTGGGTGGTCCCGGCCTGACCGCCGGCCTGGTAGATGAACCAGTTCAACGGTGACTTCAGGGCCGATTCGACCCGCGACGGCGACACCGGCACCGCTGTCAAGGCGGTGTCCACGAGCGGCTGCTCGGTGGACAGTGGCAGCAGCCCCCACCAGTCGGCGGGATCCGCCCCGCGGATCCCCTCGTCCGCCAGCCGGGACAGGGCCGAGGCGGCCGCTCGCACCCGGGCCGGCGGGCCGACGTCGTCCGCCGGCTCCGGCCCCGCGGGCCCCGTGCCGTGTCCCGTCACGCCGGGGGCGGCCACCGTATCGGGCTGCTGCGAACGTTCCTGCAGGCCGGTGGTGGCCTCCTGCTCCAGCTCGCGGCGTAACCCGGCCACCAGGGCACCGGCGGTCAGGGGTCGCGGCACGTCCGTCAGGGGCCGCTCGTTCTCCACGTCCCTCCAGGGCTCGACGAGATCGAGGAAGTCGGAGGGCTGGTGGTTCTCCGAGGACACGGCGATGCCGATGACGCGTTCCCGGGCTCGGGAGACGGCGGTGGCGAAGCTGCGCAGCTCATCCTGGCGCACCTCGGCCAGCCGGGAGCGGTGATCCATGCGGGTGGCCTTGCCCTGGGCGACATCGGCGAGGTCCGTGGCCCCGAGCAGCTGTCCGCGCAGCCGGGTGTTGGGCCAGACCCCGTCCTGCAGTCCCGCGATGATCACCACGTCCCATTCCCTCCCGGCCGCGGAGGCCGGCGTCACCACGGACACGGACCCCTCCTGGACGGCGGTCGAGGCCAGGGAATCCATCGGCAGATCCTGGGCCTCCATGTAGTCGGCGAAGGCCAGCGGGGATGCCCCCGGAAACTGGTCCACATAGCGTTCGGCCGCCTGGAAGAGCCCGACGACGGCGTCCAGGTCCCGGTCGGCGCGCCGGGCCGCGGGGCCGGTACCGGTCACGGCCTCCCGCTCCCAGCGCGCGGGCCGGTCCGAGGCCGCCCACAGGGCCCACAGCACGGTCTCGGCGGTGGCGGCCGGGTCCGCCGCGGCGGCCCGGCCGGCCGAGACCATCCGGGCTAGACGCAGCACGCCGGCCCCCGGGACGGGGTGGTCCGCCAGCGCCTCCGGATCCTCGAAGGCCTGCAGGAGCAGCTCGGTGCTGGACCGGGTGCCGCCGGCCGCGCGTTCGTCCTGCAGGAGGCGCTGGCGCAGTTGGCGGAGGTGCAGGGCCGTCGCCCCTCCGTAGCTGCCGCCGGCCAGCCACAGCGCCCGGTCCAGGTCCAGCACCGAGTCCGGCTCCCCGGCCGGGGTGGAGACGGTCCTGAGCAGGGAGAGCAGGGGTGTCACGGCGGGCTCGGTCTTGAGCACGGTGTCCGTCACAGAGCGGTTGACGGGGATGCCCTCAGCCTCGAGGTACCGTCCGAGTTCGGCGACGAGCGGCCCCGAGCGGGCGATGACGGCCATGTTCCCGAGGGGCACGCCGCCGCGGTGGTGCAGGTGCAGCACCTGTTGGAGCACCAAGAGCTGCTCGTGCGGGGGCGAGGCCACGACATGGACCGTGGCCTTCACCTCCGGGTTTGGCTCCGGCGGGGACGGCAGGAGCTCCTGACGCAGCGCCAGTGTGCCGGGCAGTGCCGGGATCCGGCGGGCCACCCGTTGCCAAGCCGCCAGGACTCCCCCGCCCATCCGGTGGCCCGTGGTGAGGGTCAGGGTGCGGCCGGGCCGCTGGGCGGTGGCCAGGCACTCCGGGTAGTCGCGGACGAGGTCCGGCCGGGCGCCGCGGAAGCCCTGGACCACGGTGTCCGGGCTGGCCGTCGCGATGACGTCCTGCCCGGTGGCGAGGACGCGGATGAGGCGGTGCACGGCGGGTGTCGCCTCCTGCAGGTCGTCGATCACCAGCACGGGCAGGCTTCCCCGCTCGGCGTCCAGCAGCTCGGGGAAGTCCTCCAGCAGGCGGGAGGCCGTGGTGATCAGCCCGGCCGGGTCGAACGCCTCGCTCATCCCGAGGTCCAGCCGGTCCCGGTAGTCCTGCAGGAGCACGGCAGCGGCCGTCCACTCGGGGCGGCGGTGCTGGCCGCCCAGGTCCTCCAGCTGCCCGGGTTCGATCCCATATTCGCTGGTGCGGTCGATCAGCTCGCGGACCTCCTTGCGGAACCCCCGGGTGGTCACCGCCTCGGAGAGGTCCTCGGGCCAGTCCGGGCCGCCGCGCTCCCCGGAGGCGTAGGACTCCAGCAGTTCCGCGATCACCGTGTCCTGCTCCGCGCCGGAGAGCAGCCGCGGGGTCCGCTCGACCGTCGGCAGGAACCCTGCCGTCCTGGCCCGGCGGATGAGGTCGAAGGCATACGCCGCCCAGGTCCGCACGGGCGTGGCCGCACGGGTGCCCCGGCCGGCCTGGTCCAACCGCACGGACAGGGCGTCCCTCAACCGAGCGGAGGCCTGACGGGTCGGAGCCAGCACCAGCAGCCGGGAGGGGTCCAGCCCGGCCTCGATGCGCCGCGCCGCGTACTCCACCGCGAGGGTACTGCGTCCGGTGCCGGGTCCGCCGAGCACCAGGACCGCGCCGTGCCCCGGAGCCAGGTCCAGTACCTGCTGTTGGTCGGCATCGGGGGTGAAGGTCTCGGCGCGGACCTGCTTCGGTGCGGTCAGGCGGAGGCCGTCATGCTGCGCTTCGGGGGACATGTCTTCATTCAACCAGCCGCCCCGGACAACTTAACGAACCACACTGGTCAATCCGGCTCGTGACCCCAAACCCCCACTGATCAGCCCAGCCGGGCCTTCAGCTCCGCGAGCACCGCCCTCGCGGCCTCGTCCGGTGACCAGCGTGCCCGGGCGAGGTCCACGCGCACGAGCTGGCCGGCGTCGGGAGGACCGGCAGCCTGCCCCTTCAGCGGTGTGCGCTCCTCGGCGTAGTGCGGCGCCGCCCGCGCGGACAACGACGCCGGCAGGGAACCATCGGCGCGCACGATCCGCCACCAGCAGGTCCCCTCGGGCGCCTGGGACATCGCCCGGCCGGCCTGGCGCGGCCCGCCGGCACCCAGCAGCCCGGCCAGTCCCCCATAGCTCACGGCAAGGCCCGGCGGGACGAGCTGGGCAGCCAGGACCAGCGCCTCAGAGAGCTCATATGGTCCGGGGGGAAGGTCGGGAAAGGTGCCCACGGGTGTCCATTCTGCCGGACCTGTCCACAGCGGGCCGCGTTGCGGGTGTAGGGCGTCCGTGCCACGCGGTACCGTGATGGCGTGAGCGACGTAACAGCATCCTCCCCCACTGAAGTGCCGGCCCCCGCGCCGGTCTCGGACCCCGCCGTCCAGGCAGCCCAGGCGGTCGTCGCGGCGCTGCCCTGGCACCAGCAGATCCGTGTCGGCTTCGACCTGGAGACCACGGGCCGGGACCCCAACGAGGCCCTCATCGTGACCGCCTCCCTCGTGGTGGTCGATCCGCACGGCAACCTCGCCGCCAGCTACGAGTGGCTGGTGGACCCCGGCGTGCCGATCCCGGAGGAGGCCGCCGCCGTCCACGGGGTGAGCACCGAGAGGGCCCAGGCCGAGGGCATGCCCGCGGACCAGGCCGTCGTGGAGATCGCCGACACCCTGCGGGACTTCTTCGATGCCGGGATCCCGGTCATCGCGTTCAACGCCTGCTACGACTTCACCGTCATGGACCGTGAGCTCGCCCGCCGTGGCCTCGAACCGCTGCAGAACCGGTGGATCATCGACCCGTTCGTGATCGACAAGCAGGTGGACCGCTTCCGCAAGGGCAAACGCACCCTGACCGATGTCTGCGCCCACTACGGCGTGACGCTCCTGGACGCCCACACCTCCGCGGCGGACTCACTGGCGGCCGTCGGCGTGGCGGACGGCCTGGCGGTCAAGTACGCCGCCCTGCAGGTCGGGCTGGCCGAGCTCCACTCGCTCCAGGTGCGCTGGAAGGCCGAGCAGGCCGCCAGCTTCCAGGACTACCTGCGCCGCAAGGACCCCGCCGCCGTGATCAACGGCGACTGGCCCGTGCAGCTGCGATAGGGCTCGTCCGCGTCCTCCACCTGATCCTCACCCTGGACCTCGTCCTGAGAGGTCGGCGACCCCTAGGAGGTCGGAGCGGTCGCGGCGGCAGCAGCCCGGGCCGCATGCGGCAGGGCGGCGGCGATCCGCTCCATGGCGGAGTCGTCATGCGCGGAGGAGACGAACCAGGCCTCGAAGACGCTCGGTGGCAGGTAGACCCCGTGCTCCAGCATCGCGTGGAAGAACGGTGCATACCGGAAGGTGTCCTGGGCCTGGGCGTCGGCGTAGTTGTGGACACCGCCGGCCGAGGTGCCGAACGCCACCGAGAACAGGGTCCCGGCCCGCTGGATCGAGTGGTCCACCCCGGCCTCGGTCAGGGCCCCGACGAGCATCTGCTCCAGTTGCTGCGAGCGCCGGGTGATCGCGTCATAGACCTCGCCCGTGGCGTTCTGCAACGTGGCCAGGCCGGCGGCCATGGCCACCGGGTTCCCGGACAGGGTGCCCGCCTGGTAGACGGGTCCCAGGGGGGCCAGCAGGTCCATGACCTCGGCACGGCCCGCCACGGCTGCGGTCGGCATGCCGCCGCCGATGACCTTGCCGAAGGTCCACAGGTCGGGGGTCCAACCCTCGACCTTCCCGGACAGGCCCCAGTAGCCGGTCTCCGAGGCACGGAAGCCCGTGAGCACCTCGTCCCAGATCAGCAGGGCGCCATGGCTTTCGGTGATGCCGCGGAGGAACTGGTTGAAGCCCTCCTCCGGGGTCACCACGCCCATGTTGCAGGGTGCGGCCTCGGTGATGACGGCGGCGATCTCCTGCCCGCGGGCCGTGAAGGTCTCCTCCAGTGCGGAGCGGTCGTTGTAGGGCAGCACCAGGGTCTCCGCGGCCTGAGCCTCGGTCACTCCGGCGGACCCGGGCAGGGACTGGGTGGCGACCCCGGAACCGGCGGCGGCGAGCAAGCCGTCCGAGTGGCCGTGGTAGCAGCCGGCGAACTTCACCACGAGGTTGCGTACGGTGGCGCCACGGGCCAGGCGGATGGCGGTCATGGTGGCCTCGGTGCCGGTGGAGACCATGCGGACGCGGTCCACGGGGACCTTCCCGGCGATCAGCTCGGCCAGTCTCAGCTCGTCCGGGGTCGAGGTGCCGAAGGACAGCCCGGCATCCACGGCCCGGTGGACAGCGTCCACGACGGCGGGGTGGTTGTGCCCCAGCAGCATGGGGCCCCAGGAGCACACCAGGTCCACGTACTCGCGGCCTTCGGCGTCGGTCAGGTAGGGGCCGGCGGCCTTCACCATGGACACCGGGGCACCGCCGACCGAGCCGAAGGCGCGGACCGGGGAATTCACGCCCCCGGGGATGACGGCCCGGGCGGCGTCATACAGGGCGGCGTTGGTGGTGGGAGCGGTGTTGGCGGTGTTCGAGGTGGTCTCGGTCATCAGAGGCGTCCTTCCTTGATCCAGCGGGCCAGCTCGGTGGCCCAGTACGTCAGCACGGTGTCCGCCCCGGCCCGGCGGATGGACAGCACGGACTCCATCACGGCGGCGTCACGGTCGATCCAGCCGTTGGCCGCGGCGGCCTCGATCATCGCGTACTCCCCGGAGATCTGGTAGGCGGAGACGGGTACATCAGAGGCGTCAGCCACGTCCCGCAGGATGTCCAAGTAGCTCATGGCGGGCTTGACCATGACCATGTCCGCACCTTCGTCCAGGTCCAGGGAGACCTCGAGCAGGGCCTCGCGGCGGTTGGCGGGATCCATCTGGTAAGTCTTGCGGTCACCCGTGAGCTGGGAGTCGACGGCCTCGCGGAAGGGACCGTAGAACGCCGAGGAGTATTTCGCGGCGTAGGCGAGGATCCCGGTGTCCTGGTGGCCGGCGTCGTCCAGGTCCTGACGGATGACGGCCACCTGGCCGTCCATCATCCCGGAAGGACCCACCAGGTCGGCACCGGCCTCCGCCTGGGCCACGCCCATCCGGCCGTAGATCTCCAGGGTCGCGTCGTTGTCCACGGCCCCACCCTCGGTCAGGACGCCGCAGTGTCCGTGATCGGTGAACTCGTCCAGGCAGAGGTCGGACATGACGACCAGGGAGTCGCCGACCTCCTCCTTGACAGCGCGGATGCCGTCATTGAGCACCCCGTCCGGGTCCAGCGAGGCCGAGCCGGTGGCATCCCGGGTCTCGGGGATGCCGAAGAGCATGATGCCCCCCACACCCAGCCCGGCGGCCTCGGCGGCCGCGGCCTTCAGGGTGTCCCGGGTGTGCTGGACGACTCCCGGCATGGACTGCAGCGCCACCGGCTCGGTGATGCCCTCCCGCACGAACACCGGCAGGATCAGGTCCGCCGGATGGATCCTGGTCTCCGCGACCAGTCGGCGCATCGCGGCGTTCTGGCGCAGTCGGCGCGGACGGTGGGTGGGAAAGGACATGGGTACCTCGGCATTTTCTCGGCAGTCTGCGACGGTCCGTGGGTCGGTCGGTGCCGTCCCAGTCTACTGAGCTAGCTCAACACGTCCTTCGTGGTGAAACGGCCGTAGGCGAGCGCCCCGAACACGGCCACGTAGCTTGCCTGCAGCAGCGCGTTCTCCCGGAACGAGTCCCAGAGGAGGGGCGCGCGCAGCAGGTCCGCGAAGCCCATCCAGTGATGGGTGAACAGCCAGGGGTGCAACCACGCCAGCTGGGGCAGGGCACCGAGGATCTGCGCCACGATGGTCAGCACCACGGCGGCGGCCATCGCCCCGACGGGCACGTCCGTCAGCGTGGAGACGAAGAGGGCGATCGCGCCTAGTCCGCTCAGTGAGACGGTCGCGTAGAGCACCATCAGCCCGATCCGGCCGAGCGTCTCCGCCGAGGTGATGGTCATCCCCGAGGGCAGCACCAGCGGTCCGGTCCCGAACAGCGCCAGCCCGGTGAGCACGCCGACGGCGGCCACCACCAGCGCCGCGGCCAGGCAGAAGACGAGCGCCACCGCGTACTTCACGGCCAACAGACCGGCCCGCCGGACAGGGGCCACCAGGAGGTACCGGAGCGTGCCGTGGGCGGCCTCCCCCGCGATCGAGTCCCCCGCCACGACGGCGACGGTCAAGGGGAGGAAGAAGGGCATGCAGACCATGACCGCGGCCACCGCCAGGAACAGGCCGCTGGCGGCCACCTGGTCCAGGAAGGCCGGGCCCCTGCCCTGCGGTGGCCCGGACGTCACCCGCACCGCCACCCCCATGAGCACGGGCACCGCGGCCAGTGCGGCCAGCAGCGTCCAGGTGCGCCGGCGCCGGAAGAGCAGTCCCAGTTCGGAGACCAGCAGGACCGTTCCGGTGCGTGTGGGACGGACCTGGCTCTCGGGGTCACTGCTCAACGTCGAACCCCTCCCCCGTCAGCTCCACGAACCGGTCCTCCAGGCTGGCGTGCTCCACCTCGACGCCGCGCACCCCGACCCCGGCTGCCACGAGGGCGGCGACGATCCGCTCGGGCTCCGGCCCGTCCTCGCCCAGCGGGGCGCGCAATGTCCCGGCACCCGGTGCGGGCACGCCCTCATCGACCGGCGCCAGGCCCAGGCCGCGCAGGACGTCCCCGGCGAGCGGGACGTCCCGGGTGCGGACGAGGATCCGGCGGGGGCCGTCGTCGAACAGGGAGGCCAGCGTCCCCTGGGCCAGCAGGCGGCCACGGCCCACCACGGCCGCATGGGTGCAGACCTGCTCGATCTCGCTGAGCAGGTGGCTGGAGACGAAGACGGTGGCCCCGTCCTCCGCCAGGGATCCGATGAGGTGGCGGACCTCCCGGGTGCCCTGCGGGTCCAGGCCGTTGGTCGGTTCATCCAGGATCAGCAGCTCGCGCTCGGAGGCCAGCGCGTTGGCCAGCCCGAGGCGCTGCTTCATACCCAGTGAGTAGGCGTGCACGGCCAGCCCGGCCGCTTGCCCCAGGCCCACCCGGTCCAGGGCCCGGCCGATGCGCCGCTTCCGCGTGGCGGGATCGGTGGCCCGGTTTGCCGCGTCGAGGCGCAACAGGTTCGCCGTCCCGGTCAGGTAGGGGTAGAACGCCGGGCCCTCCACGAGGGTCCCGACGCGCGGCAGGACCTCCATGGCGGCCTGGGGCATGGGCCGGCCGAGCACGCTCATCGTCCCACCACTCGGCGCGGCCAGGCCGAGCAGCATCCTGATGGTGGTGGTCTTGCCGGAGCCGTTGGGGCCCAGGAAGCCGAACACGGAGCCGCGGGGGACCTCGAGGTCCAGCCCCTCCACGGCCAATCGGGCACCGAACCGTTTGCTCAGTCCCCGGGTACGGATGGCCGACTCGGCCTCGCCATGGTCGGCGGAGGGCACGCTCACCCGGGGCTCACCGGCCGCTCACGCGGAGCTCGCCCGGTGCTCATCCGGAACTGGCGACATCGAGCAGGCGCTCGAGCGGGACCGGACCGGCGAGGACCCGGCCGTCGTCGGCGAGCAGGACCGTGGCCAGCGGCGTTCTCAGCACCCGGCCCGCCGCGGAGTCGATGGCGTACTGGTCTAGGAGCGGCGAGTCCGTCAGGCCCGCGGGCACCTTCTCGGCGGGGATGACGGCGACGGCGTCCCACCCGGAACCGAGCACGGCGTCACCGCCGGCCGGATGTCCGCCGGCGCCCTGCGGACCGGAACGGTGCGCATCAGGCCACATGCCGCCGTCGGGCCGGAGCCGTTCGACCTCGGCGCCCGCGGGCGGGGTGAACTCGAACAGACCGGCGTCCGGGGCCTCGGTCGAATAGCTCGTGTACTCGACGCTGATGGCCGGGTCCTCCTGACCCACGGCCAGGACACGGACGCTCAACGGCGCGCCGGTGGCGGCGTCGACGGCAAGGGTGACGTCCTCGACGAGCGTGTCCGGAGTGTGCGGGTCGAGCCGCAGCGTGTAGGCGTCCCGGCCGGCGACTCGGGTGTCCTCGCCAACGGTGACCTCCGTGGTGGGATCCAGCCCCGCCAGCGCCTTCTCGGCCAGCCGCTCCGGGGTCATGTCCCCTTCCGGGACACGCGCCATGCCGTGGCCGGGGCCCGCACCGTCGGGTCCCTCCGGCAGGATGACTTGCGTGGCCCGGCCCTCCGCCGAATCGTAGGCCCAGACTTCTTGTCCGTTGCGCACCACATTGCGCTCGTCCGTGCCGTCGAAGACCTGCACCCGGAGCCGGTCGGCACCGTCCGCGAAGACGCGCGCCTCGTGGGTTCCGGACAGCAGCGAGAACGCCTCGGCGAGGCCCTCCGGCACAGCTCCGGCGGCACTCGACCCTTCCGGTCCGCCCCGCTCCGGGCCCTGCCGCGTCGGCAGTTGTGGCAGGCCCAGCGCGAAACTGGCCTCGACGGTGCCGGAGAAGGAGGTGTCGTGGTGCCCCGCGGCGAACGCCAGGACCTCCTCGGCTGTCCGTTCCGGCAGGTCCGCCTGGGCGTTGGCCGTCAGGCCGCCGCCGAGCGCGACCACGCCCACGATCACCGGCGCCGCCACGGCCGGGATCCACTTGCTGCGCTGCTTGGATGCCATGGGAGGTCCGCCTTAGGGAATTCGTCTTCCCGTCAACGCTACGCCGGCCCCGGGCCCGTGGCGAGGGGCCCGGGCCTCAGGACCGCGGCTTGAGCTTCTCCGGATCGTAGAAGGGCGTGGCCACCACGGTGGCGGGGATCCGCTTCTGCTGGCCGTCCAGCTTGCCGATCTCCACCTCGGCACCCACCTCCGCGTGCTCCACCATCATCCGGCACAGGGCGATGTTCTTGCGCAGGACCGGGGACCGGGTGGCGGAGGTGACCACGCCGACCTGGAAGCGGCCCACGTGCACCGTGTCCCCGTGCCCGGCGGGCTCGTTGCCCGCCAGTTCGAGGCCGACCATCCTGCGCTGTGGGTTCTCCTTGCGCTTGAGCAGGGAATCCCGGCCGGAGAAGTCGTCCTCCTTGGTCTTCAGTGGCACGGTGAAGCCGATGCCGGCCTCGAAGGGGTCGATCTGGTCGTTGAAGTCATACCCGGCGAAGACCAGCCCGGACTCGATCCGCAGCATGTCCAGCGCATCGAGTCCCAGTGGCGTGAGCCCGTGGGGCTCGCCCGCCTCCCAGACCGCGTCCCACACGGCGTTGGCGTGGCTGGGATGGCAGAACAGCTCGTAGCCGAGCTCGCCGGAATAGCCCGTGCGGGACACGATCACGGGCGTGCCCTGGTGGTCCCCGATCCGGCCGATCGTGAAGCGGAACCAGGTCACCGAGTCGAAGTCCGGCTGGTGTGGTGGGGTCCAGATCAGATCCCTCAGGATGTCCCGGCTGGCCGGGCCCTGCACGGCGATGTTGTGCAGTTGGTCCGTGGAGTCCTTGATCCAGACCCGGTCCAGGCCCCGCTCGGTGGCCACCTGCCGCATCCACTCACCGGTGTAGTCCTCCCCGGGGATCACCCGGAAGTTGGTGTCGGAGCAGCGGAACACGGTGGCGTCGTCGATCATGCCGCCGGTGTCGTTGCAGATCGCCGTGTAGACCACCTGCCCCTCGGAGAGCTTGCGGATGTTCCGGGTCATGCAGTACTGCAGCAGCGCCTCGGCGTCCGGGCCGATCACCTCGAACTTGCGCAGGGTAGACAGGTCCATCACGGCGGCCTTCTCCCGGCACGCCCAGTACTCGGCCTTGGGCCCGTAGCCGTCGTAGTGCGTCGGCAGCCAGAAGTTCCGGTACTCCGTGAACTGCTTCGTCAGCGCACTCGTCCGCTCGTGGAAGGCGGTCTCACGCGTGAGTTTGGGCACGGAGTCGGGGTTGGTGCGGTGGGTGATGGCCATGGAGAATTTCCGCTCCGAGGGGTAGACGCGCAGGTGGATGTCGGTGGGGACCCAGCCGTTGGAGGGGTCGATGTCGTCGGGGCAGGCGGAGGAGGCGCAGACCAGGTCCTGCTGGGCCTGCATCATCACGTAGTCCCCCGGGCGGGACCAGGGCTCGTCGAACACCAGCATGTTGTGCTCGTCGAACATGGTGTTGTAGAAGAGGTTCAGCGCCGGCCAGGACTTCCGGGCGGCCACCGAGTACCGCTTGAGCTGGCCGTTGAAGTTGTCCGTGCAGTTCACGTGCCCCGGGTAGCCGAAGTCCTCGTAGTACTTGGCGTTGCAGGCCGGCGTGAAGGCGTCATGACGTCCCACCGTGTCCCGGACGATCGAGACCAGCGGGTCCATGTCCTGGTTGTAGAACTTGCCGTGCAGCCCGGGCTGGGCGTATGCCTGACCCACGATGTGCCGGGTGGTGCTGGCGTCCAGCCCCAGCTCCCGGCCCTCCTGCAGGGCCCGAGCATCGAAGGCCAGGAAGTCCGAGCACTGGCGGCCGGCCACATCGATGATCTGGATGTAGTCGCCCTTCTTGACCTCGTAGCCGATCGCCGTGCTGTGGTCGATCCGCACGTCCAGGACCGGCTCGGCCAGGGGCGGGGGCAGCTCGATCTCCCGCGGCCGGTACGGGTCCGCCCGCTGGACCTCGATCATCAGGTCCGAGGGCGGGTTCTGCTCCTCGAAGGACATGGCCCAGGTGGGGTTCCCGACGACGGCCGTCACCGGCCGCTGCGCCGTGAACGTCTCCCGGGACCCGGCTGGGGACCAGCCGCCGAACAGGCGAACGCCGTGGGCGGCATCCGGCCGCAGCCCGCGCAGGGCCAGGGCGGTGACCACCGTGGCCACTTGCTGGTTGTCGAAGGATGAGGCCTCCGTCAACGCGCCCAGCACCGTCGCCGGCGCATCAGCCCGCAGTCCGAGGGCGGAGAAGTCCTCCCCGCCGTTGCCCAGCACGGTCAGCTCGGCGGCCTGGGCCCCGAAGCGGTCCACCACGGTGAGCTCGTCCCCGGACTCGAGTTCCAGGGCGGTCACGCCGCCGGGGCGGACCCAATACCGTTCGTGTCCCGGCACCACGGGCAGCAGCCCCGGTTGCACCAATCGCGGCCTGGCCAGATCGAGCGGAAGTGAAGTCAGGTCAGGGAGATCGAGGGGTGCAGTCACCGGTATCCCTCCTCAGGGATGTCTGAACAATGGTCGGGACGCTCTCCGGTAGCGGCGTTCCCCGCACCGTAGCCCACATTCCGCACGCATGTAAGGGTCCTGGAGGACCGGTGTGCCGAGGGGCGGGAACGCCGCCGTCCATCCCTGTGATTCCGGCGGGTCCGGCGGATCCCGGTACGGTGACACCATGACCGAAACCTCGAGCGCCACCACCCGGATCGCCGTGCTGATCGACTGTGACAACGTCTCCCCCACCCACGCAGGCGCGGTGCTGGAGGAGCTGGCCACGTACGGCACCCCGACCATCAAGCGCGCCTACGGGGACTGGACCACCAACCAGCTCAGCGGCTGGAAGAACGAACTGAACCGGCTGGCCATCCAGCCCACCCAGCAGTTCTCCTACACCGTGGGCAAGAACTCCACCGACTCGGCCCTGATCATCGACGCCATGGACCTGCTCTGGATGGGCAACGTGGAGGCCTTCGCGATCGTGTCCTCGGACTCCGACTTCACCCGGCTGGCCACCCGGCTGCGCGAGTCCGGCAAACGCGTCATCGGTCTCGGCGAGCGCAAGACCCCGGAGTCCCTGCGCAATGCCGTGGACCAGTTCATCTACCTCGAGCTGCTCGGGGGCGCCCCAGAAGACCCCGCCCCGCCCCGGCGGGCCACGCGCCGGGGCCGCAGGGGCGGTGTCGCCAACGACAACGACACCGATGCCGCCGATGGCACAGCCGACGCACCTGGCGCCGTCGACGTACCTGACTCATCTGACGCACCAGATGCAGCGGACGAGGACACCCCGCGGATCAACCTCGAGAGCGCCCTGTCCAAGGCCGTCAACGCCACCAGCGGTGACGACGGCTGGGCCTCCCTGAGCCGTGTCGGCCAGCACCTGAGCCGCGCCCACGTGGACTTCGACCCCCGTGACTTCGGGCATCAGAAGCTGAGCACCCTGGTCTCCGAACAGCCCTACCTGGAACACCGCACGGCCGATTCCCGCATGCAGGTCCGCCTCAAGCAGGGCAGAAACCGGATGTGACCGTCCCGGCCCGGCTACCCGCCGGAACTTTCGGGATACCCTGACCGGCATGCCTGTATCCCCCGTCACACCCCGGCCCGGCGCCGGCCACCGCCTGGCCGAGCTGATCCGTCTCCGCACCGTCTCCGCCCTGCACGGTGAGCCGGAGCAGCCCGCCGTCGCCGCGGATTTCGAGGCGTTCCCGGAGCTCATGGCCCGGCTCTACCCACTCGTCCACCAACGGCTGGATCACGAGATCGTGGATTCCACCGGCCTGCTGTTCCGCTGGCGGGGTGCCCGGGCCGCAGACCCCCTGGTCCTCATGGCACATTGGGATGTGGTCCCGGCACCCGCGGACCAGGCCCAGTGGACTGCCGTCGGCTGGGAGACGGACCCGTTCGCCGGCACGGAGGACCACGTGTCCGGCGAACCCGTGGTGAGGGGCCGTGGCGCCCTCGATGACAAGGGCCCGCTCGTGGCCCTCCTGGAGGCGGTGGAGAACCTCCTGGCCGCAGGATTCACTCCGGATCACGATGTCTGGCTGGTCTTCGGCGGCGACGAGGAGGTCGGCGGACGCAACGCGGCGGCCATCTCGGACCTGCTCCGCGAGCGCCTGCGAGAGGAACAGGGCCAGGGCGCCGAACCGTGGCTGGTCCTCGACGAAGGTGGCGCGGTGGTTCCCGCACCGCTGTCCTTCGTCCAGGGCACGTGTGCCATGGTGGGCCTCGCCGAGAAGGGTCAGGCCCAGTTGCGGCTCACCGTGTCCGGAGCCGGCGGCCACGCCTCCTCCCCACCCTCCGGAACCCCCATCCCGCGTCTGGCCCGCGCGCTGCGCCGGCTGGAGCGGCGGCCCTTCCCGGCTCGGCTGAACGGCACGACGTCGGCCATGCTCGGCGCGCTCACCCCTCTCGCCTCCGGGGCGGCCGGCCGCGCGCTGCCGTGGGCCCTCCGCTCCGGGACCGTGGCGGCCCGGGCCCTGGGCGCGATGGGCGGCGAGGCGGCCGCCATGGTGCGCACCACCGTGGCCCAGACGAGGCTGGAGGCCGGGACAGCGAACAACGTGCTGCCCTCCACGGCCAGCGCCACCCTGGATTGCCGGATCGTGCCCGGGGAGACCGTGGCCGGTGTCCGGGACGGCATCGTCCACCGCATCGCCGACCCCGGAGTGCAGGTCGAGCTCCTCCACGGACAGGACCCCTCCGGCGAATCCCCCGCGGACGGTAATCGCTTCGCGGCGCTGGACGCCGCCGTCGGGACCTCCTGGCCGGATGCGACGACCGTGCCCTACCTGTTGATGGCCGCCACCGACTCCCGGCATTTCCATGCCTGGTGCCGCCACGTCTACCGGTTCGCCCCACTGTGGATGGATGACGCTCAAAGGGCCTCCATCCATGGGGAGAACGAGTGGGTGTCCGTGGCCTCGCTGGAGCGGGGTGAACGCTTCCACCGCAAGCTCATCACCGGCCGAGGCGGCCGCTTCCCCGACTCCGCCGTGACGGCCCCCGGCGCCATGACGGCTCCCGGCGGCCAGGGGTGAAGGCGGGCCTCCGGCGGCGTCAGCGGGGTGGTGCGCTGCTCTTCGGCGGGCTGGCCTCCGTCGTGGGGTTCCTCGCCTTCGTCGAGTTCACCTCCGGGGTGCTGCAGGGCTATTACGCGCCCCTGTTGACGGACATCGCCCGGCACCTCGGGGTGAATGACGCGGATGTGAACTGGCTGGAGGGCTCCCAGCTGATGCTGTCCGCGCTCGTGGTGCCGATGCTCTCCAAGCTCGGAGACCAGGTGGGTCACCGGAAGGTGCTGATCTGGTCCACCGCCGTGACCCTGGCCGCATCGATCGCCCTCGTGGTGGCGCCCGAGTTCTGGGTGTTCCTGGTCGCGTGGGCCTTCCAGGGGTTCTATGTGGTGTGGCTGCCGTTGGAGGTCGCCCTGATCTACGTGCGGACCGCGGCACGAGAGGACGCCGCTGCGGCAACTTCGGGGCCGACAGCGGGGCCGGCGGCGTTGACGCGGCGGGCCGCCGCCGTGCTGGTCGGGGCCCTGGAGGTCGGAGCCATCGCCGGAGCCCTGGCCGCCGGCGCCCTGGTGGACACCATGGACGTCCAGGCCGTGCTGGTAGTCCCGGCCGTCGTGGTGGGACTGTGCCTGGTGGCCATCATCCTCGGGGTCGAGGAGACGCCCGGGGCCTCCCTGGCGAACTTCCGACGCCGGGATTTCGATATGGCCGGGCTGTTCTGGGTCACGGTGGCCCTCGTGCTGATCATGGGGTCGCTGTTCGTGCTGCGGGGTGCCGGCCTCGCACCGGACCGCCCCGGGTTCTGGCTCTCGGCACTGATGCTCGTGACCGGCGCCCTCGCACTGGTGCGGTTCGTCCGGGTCGAGCGGGAACATCCCGATCCCCTGATCGACATCCGCATGTTCACCGACCCCGCCCTGTGGCCGGTCTTCGCCACCGCGGGCCTGTTCGGGGTCTCGGTCCTCGGTGCCCAGGCACCGCTGTCCACGTTCGCCCGGACCGACCCCGAGATCTACGGCTACGGACTGGGGACCACCGGTTTCCAGACCTCCCTCATCATCGGCACCTATCTCATCGCCATGGTGGCCGGGGCCGGCCTGCTGCCGGTGGCCTCGCGGTGGACGAGTCCGAGGCTGGCCCTGTTGTTCGCCACCCTGTGCGTGGCGGTCGGCTTCGGCCTGTTCCTGCCGTTCCATGACCAGATCGGCCAGGTGGTGGCGAACATGGTGGTGGTGGGCCTCGGTTCCGGCGCCCTGGTGGCCTCGCTGCCGGCGGCGGCCGCCGCGGCCGCCCCGCGAGAGCAGACCGGCGTGGCCACCGGACTGACCAACTCGGTCAAGACCGTGGGCGGCGCGGTGGCCTCCTGCATCTTCGGGCTGGCACTGGCCACCACCGCCGCGGCGGGGATACCGGGCCCCGAGGTCCTCCCGGAGGTCGCGGGAGCTCCCGACGTCGGCACGGCCGGTTCGTTCTCCGGTTACCTCACCGTGTGGATCGTCTGCTCGGCCACCGCCTTGGCGGCCGCGGTCCTGCTGCTGTTCGTCCCGAAGAAGGCGTTCCAGTAATCTCAGACCATGGTGGCGGAGTGGACGGCAGCAGGTCCGGATGATCCCCTCCTCCTGCCACCGTCCCGAATCCTCGTGGCCGGCGTCTCCGGTTCCGGGAAGACCACGCTCGCCGGCCGAATCGCCGCACTCACCGGCATACCGCACACGGAGATCGATGCGCTGCACCATGGACCCGGTTGGGTGCCGCGCGGGGAGTTCGTCACCGAGGTGCGAGAGCTGGTCGGCCGGGAACGGTGGATCACCGAATGGCAGTACAGCCAGGTCAGGGAGCTCTTGGCAGAACGTGCGGACGTGCTGATCTGGCTCGACCTGCCCTTCACCCGAGTCGTTCTCCCCCGGCTGGTGCAGCGGACGCTCCGCCGACGTTGGCACCGCGAAGTGCTGTGGAACGGCAATGTCGAACCGCCACTGTGGACGGTCCTCCGGGACAGCGATCACGTGGTCCGCTATGCGGTCACCGGCCGCCGCAAGTATCACCAGAAGATCCCTGCCCTGGCCGCGGCGCGGCCCGAGCTGCCGATCATCCGCCTCCGCTCACCGGCCCAGGTCGAGCGGTGGATGTCCGGGCCCCTACGGGACGTCGTCGCCCGACCTCCACGACTCTGACCAGGGCCCACGTATCCGATGCGTACAGCGTGGGCTAGACGCGACGGCCGAGGTCCAACGCGGCCAGGACCCCGAGGGCGTCCGGGCTCGGTGCGGTGGCGGCCAGGTCCAGGGACTCCTCAGCGGCCGACCGGGCCGTGGGCTGGCCGAGGGCGATGAAGCGGGTACCGGCCGGGACGGAGGTGCCCCGGCGGCGGACCAGCTCCCGCACCGCGCTCGGACTCGTCAGCACGACGTCGGCCCCAGGCACGTCGTCGACAGTCGCCAGGGCATCCGCGGACGCCACGCCCTCGCCCCCCGGCCCCTCCAGCAACCGCCGATCCGTGGCCGCCGGGTAGGGCACGGTGCGGTACGCCTGCACGTGGTGGACCTCCCAGCCGCGTTCGGCCAGCCCCTCTGCGACCTCGTCCGTGGCAAGAGCGGACTGCGGCAACAACAGGACCCGGCGGGGAGTCTCACCTGGTGGCGGAAACTGAGCGAGGATCCCGGCCGCGGAGGCGTCGCCCTCCGGCATCCAGGGAACCTCGGTGCAGCCGGCTTCGGCCAGGACGCGGGCGGTCCCAGGGCCGGTGACGGCCACCCGGATGCCGGCAGCCACCCGCCCGTCCCAGCCGGCGCGGACCAGGGCCCGGACGGTGTTCGGGCTGGTGAGGACCAGCCACGCCGGGACGGGTGCCGGCCGCTCATCAAGGGCCATGTCCCGCACGAGGCCACGGAGCCCGGTCAGGTCCTCCGGCAAGGCGAAGTCGGTCAGAGGAAGGAAGGCGATCCGGTAGCCAGCCTCGGCCAGGCCGGCCTCGACCGCCCCGGCCTGGGCCGGTTGGCGGGTCAGGATCACGGGACGGCCGGCAGCCACGGGCATCAGGAGGTCACTGCGGGGCAGGCAGCAGGTCGGCGCCGCCGGCCAGCATGGCCTCCGCCACGTCGATGCCGAGCTGGCGGGCCAGCCCGAGCGTCTCGGTGTCGGCGGAGCCGTCCTCGAGGCGGACACGGACGGCCGGCAGGTCCACGGAGGCGTGCTCACGCAGCAGGCGGCTGCCGTCAGTCGCGGCCACCACGGCGTCCATCACCAGCCGGGCAGGTTCCTTCTCCACCCGGGCGAGGGCGCCGATCGGTGCCGCACATCCGGCCTCGAGCCGCTCCAACAGGGCCCGCTCGGCGGTGACCTGCAGCCGGGTGACGGCGTCGTCGTACCCGGCCAGGGCCTGCGCCACCGGATGGGTGGACCCGGCGCCGGTCACCGCTGTCTCCGGACGGCACTCCACGGCCAGGGCGCCCTGCCCCGGGGCCGGCATCATGACAGTCGGCGCGAGGCGTTCGGTGATCGCCCAGTCGAAGCCGATCCGGTCGAGTCCGGCGCAGGCCAGGATCACGGCGTCCAGATCGCCGCGCGGGGCGCCGGCAGCCGCAGGGGCGTGATCATCGTGCTGTTCCAGCCCCGGAACCCGCGCGAGGCGGGTCTGCACATTGCCGCGGATGTCCACGACGTCCAGGTCCGGGCGCACGGCCTTGAGCTGGGCGACCCGCCGGGGCGAGCCGGTGCCGACCTTCGCACCCTGCGGTAGCTCGGACAGCCGCAGGCCGTCCCGGGCGCACAGGGCGTCACGGACATCCACCCGCTTCGGGATCGACGCGATGACCAGGCCGTCCGGCTGGACGGAGGGCAGGTCCTTGAGGGAGTGCACCGCGAGGTCGACCTTGGCATCCAGCACCGCGGCGCGCAGGGCCGAGGCGAAGACACCGGTGCCGCCGAGCGAGGCCAGGGAGCCCCTGGTCACGTCCCCCTCGGTGCGGATGATCTCCAGTTCGGCGTCCAGCCCGGACAGGCCGGCCAGTGCTTCTGCCACAGTGGTCGTCTGGGTGCGGGCCAGTCGGGATCCGCGGGTGCCGATCGTGAAGGTACCGGTCATCGGGTCGGAACACCCACCTCGGAATCGAAGGCCGCCACCGTGGGGCGGACGGTGCCGTCCCGCATGACCTTGACGCAGCAGTTGGGCGCACACACGTCATTCCACGCGCCGAAGCAGCCCACAGCGGCCCGGCCCTCTCGTCGGCCCAGGCGCTCCTCGACGATGTCGACGAGGCCCGAGACGAAGGCCGGATGCGTCCCGGGCGTCGGGGTGCGGCGGAAAGCCAGGCCGAGGTCCTCGGCGGTCTCCTTGGCCTCGGTGTCCAGGTCCCACACCACTTCCATGTGGTCGGACACGAAGCCCAGCGGCACCACGAGCACCCCGGCGAGCGGGCCGGCGTCGGCCCCTTCGCCGTGGTTCTCGCGTTCGCCCTCACGTTCGCCTTCGCGTTGGTTCGCATTCGCGCCGGCGGGCGCGGCCACCAGCTGCTCGATCGCATCATTGATGTCCGGCTCGAGCCACGGCACGTGCGGGGCACCGGAGCGGGACTGGTAGACCAGTGACCACTCGATGCCGGCGGCCTCGGGGACGCGCCGCAGGATCTCCTCGGCCACGTCCAGGTGCTGGGCCGAGTAGACGTCGGCACCGTTGCCCTCGCCGGGCGCCAGCCCGGTCTTCTCCTGCAGTTCCGCAGCCACCGGGCGGGGCCCGGCGGCCTCGGCATCCGAGGTCGGGATGGAATGCGTGGCGAAGAAGATGTGCAGCCGGCCGTCGGCCCGGCCGGCGGCCGCCAGCTCGGCTTGGATCTCGGCCAGCGCGGCACTCAGGCCCTCGGCGAAGGGGGCTACGAATCCAGGGTGGTTGAAGTACTGGCGGATCTTGTCTGCCTCGAGCTTGCCCTCCAGGCCGGTGGATCGCAGGGTCATCCCCAGGTCCTCACGGTACTGGCGGCACGAGGAGTAGCAGGAGTAGGCCGAGGTGGCCACGGTCAGCATCTTCCGGTGCCCGTCGGCGTAGATCTGCTTGAGGGTCTCGGGGAAGTAGGGCGCCCAATTGCGGTTGGCCCAGTAGACCGGGAGGTCGATCCCGCGGGCGGCGAGCTCGGTCTGCAGGGCGTCCAGCAGGGCACGGTTCTGCTCGTTGATCGGGCTGATGCCGCCGTTGGCCCGGTAGTGTGTGGCCACCTCCTCGAGACGCTCATCGGGGATGCCGCGGCCTGCGGTGACGTTGCGCAGGAAAGGGATCACATCATCCTGCCCCTCGGGTCCACCGAAGGAGGCCAGCAGGATGGAGTCGTAGTCCTTCGCGGCCATGGTGCCGTTCTCATCCACCCCGGCCAGGGGATCGAAGGGCTGGTTCCCTGCCGCGTGCTTGGCGGTGTCCGTCATCAGGCCAGGACCTCTGCGATCTCGCTGGTGGTGATGTGGCGGCCCGTGTAGAAGGGCACCTCCTCGCGCACATGCATGCGGGTCTCGTTGTTGCGCAGGTGGCGCATCATGTCCACGAGGTTGTTCAGCTCCGGTGCCTCGAGGCCCAGCAGCCACTCCCAGTCGTTGAGGGCGAAGGCGCTGGTGGTGTTGGCCCAGACCATGGGGAACTCGCGGCCCAGCATGCCGTGTTCCTTGAGCATCCGGCCACGCTCGGCCGGCTCCAGCAGGTACCAGTCGTAGGAGCGGACGAAGGGGTAGAAGCACAGCCACTTCAGCGGCTTGCGTCCCATGGCGAAGGCCGGGATGTGGTCCTTGGCGAACTCGGCCATCCGGTCCGAGCCCATGGCGGACAGCACGATGGTGGTTCCGGCCAGCAGCTCGGTGCGGCGCAGGGTGCGGATGGCGGCCTGCAGGTCCTCGGCCACGTGGCCGTACATCCAGACCATCAGGTCGGCATCGGCGCGCATGCCGGAGACGTCATAGGTGCCGCGGACGGTCACGCCCTTCTCGGCGAGCCCGGCGACGACCGCGTCGAACTGCTCCACAGCCCGATTCCGCTCGGTCTCGGTTTGGCCCCCGGCACCGTTGCCGACCGCGTTCCGCGCGAAGACGGTATAGGTGGTGAACCACTCGACCTTCGCGGCATCGCCGGGGCTGTCTACTCCCTGGGTGCCGGCGTCTGCGTCGCCATGAGGCTGGTTCTCGGTCATCGTCACAACTCCTGTGGTGTCACCTAGGGTCTGGGTTCCGTCCCCACCGCCGGTTTCTACAAGCGGTAGAACGAGCGGTCCCAGCCTACCCCTCCCGGCGGCGGGATGCCTCAGCCGGGTTCAGTCGGCCCGCGGGACCGGTGGAGGGATCACGGCACGATCCGCCGGCGGGCATCGGCCACGATGGCGGCCAGTCCGGTCCCGGCCAGCCACGCCCCGACCGCGTCCAGCCCGGGCTGGTCCGCCAGCCAGGTGCGCACCGCCTCCACCCGGGTCCGGTGGTCCGTGGTGGCCGCGGGCAGGGCGGACTTCCACCGCACCACGAACGAGTCGACCAGCCCCGCGGCCACGTCCACCCCGGTGAGGGCGGTGGCATCCGCCAGGGCCCTGGCCCGCAGGTCCTCCTCCGGCGTGCGGTACCCCGGCGCGGCCGAATCGGGGGCGTCGGTCACCCGGCCGTAGGACAGGCGCACCACGTGGCGGTGGCCGCCGAGCTCCTGCCGAGCCCAGTCCCACTTGGCGCTGACTTGGGTCAGGGCCTTGGCACCCACTACATCCGAGGAGACGGCCGGTGAGACCAGCAGACCGGTCCCACGGGGGTTCGCGTCCAGTTCGGGCGCATCCACCACCAAGGTCACGAGCGCGACGCCGGCCCCCTCCTGCGGGCGGTCCTCGGCGGACAGTGCCCCGCCGGAGGCGGGGGCGAGCAGGTCCCAGGCTCGGGGACCGTCCGTGGCCACGACCACGCGATCCACCGTGACGGCCTCGGTGCCGCCCGCGCCGGCGGTCAGCTCCACGGTCCAACGGTGTTCGGCTGCGGCACGCGGTTCGCGAGCGGCACGCGCCAGCGTGACCGCGCGGGTGCCGGTCAGCACGCGGGCACCCGCGCGGCGCAATTCCTCGGTGAGCGCAGCGGTCAGGGTGTGCATGCCCCCGCGCAGGGAGGCGACCACGGCTCCCGGCGGGGCGGCGGCGCGTCGGGCGGCCACGGCGCGGGCCAGTGACCCCTCGGCGACCAGGGCCTCCAGCAGGCCGGGCGCGACGGTGCGCAGGTCCAGGGTGTCCGGGTCCGCGGAGTGCACCCCGGCGACCACGGGCGCCACCAGGGTCTGCAGCACCCCCTCCCCCATGCGGTCCCGGACGACGGCGCCGACGGTGACCGGGGTCCCCTCCTCGACGGCCTGGCGCCAGGTGTCCAGTGAAGGCGGCGCGGGCATCGTGTGCGTGGCAGACGTCGCATCCGCTGAACCGACCGGCGAGTCCTCGAGGTCCCGGCGGGCCCGCTCCAGGGCGTCGGCGCCGAGCGCCTCGGCGACCTCGGGGGCCTCCAGGTCACCCGGGATCCCGAGGATCCCCAGGCGCGGTGCGGGCACGGCGCGGTGGTCCTGCCCCGGTCCGGACGGCGGCAGATACAGCCACGAACCGCCCGGGTGGGGCGCGACGACGGCCTCCCCCAGTCCCAGCTCCTCCACCAGGTCGCGCACGGCCGGGGTGCGGACGGCGAAGGACTCCGCGCCGGCGTCGAGGGTGAGCTCGCGGCCCTCGGGCAACGCCACCGTCCGCGGGGCCACGCAACCGCCGAGGGAGGCGCCGGCCTCCACCAGGGTGACCTCGTATCCCGCGCGCACCAGTTCCCAGGCCGAGAGCAACCCGGACACTCCCCCACCGACCACGAGGGCGGTGGGGGTGTCTGCCGGCCGGGAGGTCACGGCTGGATCGAGTGGATCAGGTCCACTATCCGGGTCAGGACCGTCGGGTCAGTGGTGGGCGGGACGCCGTGACCGAGGTTGACCACATGCCCGGGGGCCACGCGACCGGCCTCGACGACCTCGCGGACGTGGGCTTCGAGCACCTCCCAGGGGGCGGACAACAGGGCCGGGTCGATGTTGCCCTGCAGCGGGACGGTGCCGCGCCCGTCGGGGCCCGGCGTGGCACCCAGGCGGCGGTGCGCCTCGCCGAGCGGCAACCGGTAGTCGACGCCCATGACGGAGGCTCCGGCGTCGCGCATGGCCGGGAGGATCTCCGAGGTGCCGGTACCGAAGTGCACGAGCGGCACCGGCTGGCCGCTGCCGTCCACCAGGTCACGGACGTGGGAGAAGGCACGGGCCGAGTGCGGCTGGACGTACTGCTGGTAGTCGTCCAGGGACAGGGATCCCGCCCAGGAGTCGAAGAGCTGGCCGGCGGAGGCCCCGGCCTCGATCTGCGCCCGGAGGAAGGCGCCGGCAGTGTTGGCGGCCCACGTGGCCAGGGCGTTCCAGGTCTCGGGATCCGCGTGCATCATGGTCCGCGGACCGAGGTGGTCGCGGGACGGGCCGCCCTCCACCATGTAGGCGGCCACGGTGAACGGGGCGCCGGCGAAGCCGATCAGCGGGGTGCTGCCCAGCTCGGCCACCGTCAGGCGCACGGCCTCCCGGATCGGCTCGAGGGACTCGTCCGTCAGTTCGGGCAGGGCAGCCACATCAGCGGCGGTGCGCACCGCCTGACCGAGCACGGGGCCGGTGCCGGGGACGATGTCCACATCGACGCCGGCCAGGCGGAGCGGGACGACGATGTCGGAGAAGAAGATGGCGGCATCGACGTCATGCCGGCGCACGGGCTGCAGGGTGATCTCGGAGGCCAGTTCCGGCCTCAGGCAGGACTCGAGCATGCCGATGCCCTCGCGCACCTCCCGGTATTCCGGCAGTGATCGGCCGGCCTGCCGCATGAACCACACCGGGGTGCGGGAGGGGGTGCCGCCGCGGAAGGCGGTGACCAGGGGCGATCGGACGGTGGATCGGGCCGGGTCGGTGGTGGCCAGCGGATGGTCGGCAGGCAAAGAGGTGCCGGTCAGGGGTTCGGACATGACCGACATTGTCCCATTTTCCTTCTGCAGTGGTGAATCGCGGACGGATCGCGGACGGATCGCGACGGCGCCGTGGCGATCAACACAGGGTGCCCTTCTTAGACCCACAGGATCGGAGGGACTAGAATCGGCGCATTGTGGCATTGTTTTCCCTGGTTGCCTCGCACACCGACCTTGACCTCGACACGGTGGCGCAGCTGAGCAACGGCACCGGCGAGGTCGCTTCTGTCATCCCCGAATCCTCCGTCAGCGGTGCGGTCGTGCTGGCCACCTGCAACCGGGTGGAGATCTACGCCGAGGCCCCGGATGACCAGTCGGTCGAGCAGGCCCGCGCCGAGCTGCTGCAGGCTGTGACCCGTGGCTCCGGCCTGGCTCCGTCCACGGTCGAGTCCTCCTTCAAGGTCCTGACCGGTGACTCCGCCGTACGCCACCTGTTCGAGGTGGGTTCCGGGCTGAAGTCCGCCGTGGTGGGTGAACGCGAGATCGCCGGGCAGGTGCGCCGCGCACTGGGCACCGCCCAAGAGACGGGGACCGCCACCGGCACCCTGGTCAAGCTCTTCGAATCGGCCACCCGCACCGCCAAGGACGTCGGCACGCGGACCGCGCTGGGATCGGCAGGCCGCTCCATCGTCTCCGTGGCACTTGACCTGACGGCAGACCTGCATGCAGGGGTCACCGACGCCGAGACCCGCGCCTTCTGGGAGCAGGCCAACATCCTGGTGATCGGCACCGGGTCCTACGCCGGTACCACCCTGGCTCAGCTGGCCGATCGCGGCGCCGTCCACGTGGGCGTGCACTCCGCCTCCGGCCGCGCGGAGGCCTTCGTGGCCGACCGCGGCGGATGGGCCATGGCCCTCGGCGGGGAGAAGATCCACGGTGCGATCGCCGAGGCCGACGTCCTGATCGGCTGCTCCGGTGGCGATCGGCGACTGGAAGCGGAAACCCTGCGCCGGCTCCGCGAGGGCGTCGAGACCCGGCTGACCGTGTTGGACCTGGCCCTCAGCCACGACTTCGATCCGGCCATCGCCGACCTGCCCGGCGTGGACCTGATCACCCTCGAATCGGTGAAGATGGCCGCCCCGGAAGGGCAGCAGGAATCGATCGTGGAGGCCGCCCGACTGGTGGACGGCGCGGTGGCCGGGTACGTGCAGGAGCGCAAGTCCCGCAGCGCCAACGAGGCCATCGTCGCCCTGCGCAAGCACACCCAACAGGTGCTGGAATCCGAGATGGAGCGGGTCCGCGGCAAGCACGGCTGCACCGCCGCCGCCGAAGAGGTGGAGTTCGCCCTGCGCCGCATGGTCCGCCAGATGCTCCACGAGCCCACGGTCCGGGCCAAGGAGATGGCGGCCGAGGGACGTCTCGAGGAGTACGAGAACGCCCTGAACATCCTGTTCGGCCTGGAGGTCTCCGCACCCGTGGCCCAGGCCGGTCTCGAGTCCTGCCCGGCGGACGTCGCACCGGACGCCACCGCCGGAGCAGTGGAGCCGGCCTCCGAAGCAGCCCGGATCGCCTGATGGGGCTACCGGCCGGTAGACTGGCCTGCACCGTCTGCACCTGACGGGTCATTCCAGAAAGGCATCACCGTGAGCACCTCCCCCGTGCGCCAGTCGAGGTTGCCCCGCGAGGAGCGTCGCAAGCAGTTGCTCGATGCCGCCCGGCAGGTCTTCGTCGACCATGGGTTCCACGCGACCTCGATGGACGATATCGCCGTGGCCGCCGCCGTCTCCAAGCCGGTGCTCTACCAGCACTTCCCCGGCAAGCACGAGCTCTTCCTCGACCTCATGGACACCCAGGTCGACCTGCTGGGGTCCGCCATCACCGCGGCGTTGGAATCGACGACGGACAACAAGGCCCGCGTGCAGGCCACGATCCACGCCTATTTCCAGTTCGTGAACAGTCCGGACCGGGCCTACCGCCTGTTGTTCGACTCCGGGCTGAACAACGACCCGGACGTCGCCCTGCGGATGGAAGGCCTGGACCACCGGTTCGCCGCAGACATCGCCGAGGTCATCGCCGCCGACACCACGCTCTCCCGCGAGGAGGCGCTGCTGCTGGGCCACGGCCTGGCCGGACTGGTGAAGTCCTCCGCTCGGCACTGGGCCGGACAGTCCGGCGACGACTCGCGGCCGGACCTGGAAACCGCGGCCGACCTGGCCTTCCGTCTTGCCTGGCGCGGCATCAGCCGTTTCCCCAAGGAACGCTGACAGTCCGCTGGCGAACGTCCCGGGCGCACAGGTCACTGGCCGTTACGCCCGTGGCCGAAGTGGGCCCGACCCCACCGCGCAGCGACCGGTGATCCTCTAGTCTGCTGTCGGACCAGTATTCGCCGGACCACGGACCCCGTGGGCACCGGCCCCCGTGACCAGAAGGAGACAGGCATGGAAATCCGCATCGGTGTTCAGAACGTGGCCCGCGAAGTCGTCATAGAGTCGGACGCCACCAACGAGGACGCCGCCCGATTGGTGTCCGATGCGTTGTCCGACGGCGGCACCCTGCGCCTGAAGGACACCAAGGGCCGCCTGGTTCTGGTCCCCTCGGCCATCATCGGCTATGTCGAGATCGGCACCGAGACCCCGCGTCCGGTCGGCTTCGTCCCGACCCCGGGTTCCTGACCCCCGGCACTCTCGGCAACGCCACCGCCGCCGGATAGGGTGAGCCCGTGGCCCACTACCATCTGGATCTCGCCCGTTCCGCCGCCCAGACCGAGCTGGCCAGCCGCTTGGCCGCCCTGCGGCAGGAGTTCTCGCTGCCCGCAGCGTTCCCACCCGAAGTCCTGGCGGAGGCGGAGCAGGCCGCGGCGAACGCCGTGGACCGCCTTCCGGTCAACGACCGGACGGACCTGCCATTGCTCACCATCGACCCTCCGGGCTCCACGGACCTGGACCAGGCCGTCCACCTGCAGCGCGGCTCCGGCGGTCAGGATGACGGTTTCACCGTCCACTACGCGATCGCCGACGTCCCGGCGTTCATCGCTCCCGGGGGCGCACTGGACGCCGAGACCCTTCGCCGAGGACAGACGGTCTATCTCCCGGACGGGCGGATTCCGCTGCACCCGGAGGTCATCAGTGAGGACACCGGGTCCCTACTGCCCGGCGTGGACCGCGGCGCGTACCTGTGGACGTTCGGCCTGGATCGAACCGGTGCCGTGGTCTCCACCACGGTGGAGCGCGCCCGGGTGCGCAGCCGGGAACAGCTCACCTACCAGGAGGCACAGTGCCGGATCGACGCCGGTGGTGATCCCGGCTCCACGCTGGCCCTGCTCAAGGAGGTCGGGCTCCTGCGGGCGCGGCTGGAGACGGCCCGCGGCGGAGCGAGCCTGCGCCTGCCCGAGCAGGAGATCACCACCACGGACCATGGCTACCAGGTCCTGACCGCCCCTCCGCTGGACGTGGAGGACTGGAATGCCCAGATCTCACTGATGACCGGCATCGCCGCGGCGCACATCATGCTCGAAGGCGGCGTGGGCATCCTGCGCACCATGCCGCCGGCAGACCCGGATGCGGAGTCGACGTTCCGGGCCCGGACGCGGGCCCTCGGACATCCGTGGCCACAGGACCAGCCGTACGGCGAATACCTGCGGGAACTGGACATCACGCGACCACAGGAGCTGGCCATCATGCACGCGGCCACCTCCTTGTTCCGGGGTGCCGGATACACCGCCTTCGACGGCGACACGCCCGAGGTGACCGTCCAGTCCGCGATCGCGTCGCCCTACGCCCACGCCACCGCACCACTGCGGCGGTTGGTGGACCGATTCGTCCTGGCCACCTGCCTGGCCCTGGAGAACGGCGAGGACGTGCCCCTGGGTGTCCGCGGCCTGCTGCCGAGCCTGCCCGCGGCCATGAGGGACTCCTCACTCGTGGCGTCCCGGGCCACCAATGCCGCACTGGACCTGGTCGAGGCGGCGTCCCTGCACGGGATGGAGGGCCAGGAGTTCAACGCCGTGGTCATCTCCGCGCCGAGCTCCGAGCAGGCCGAGAAGGCCCGCAGCCAGGGGCGTCTGCCCTGGGGAGAGATCCAGGTGGAACAGCCCCCGGTCCTGGCCCGCTTCGAGGGCGAGGCCGAGGCCGGGCAGCGCATCCGGGCGGTGCTCGTCACCTCGGACATGGCCAACCGCACCGTGCTGTTCCGGGTGGCCGGCCAGACTCCTCCGCCCCGGCCCGCGGAGGTCCCGGGAGGGGCCCTCGCACCGGATGATCACACGGACCCGGTAGACTGGCCTCATCAAGGATGACCGATCGCATTGTTCATCTGCGTTCACCCTCGTGATTTGACTCTCCGGATCCGGCACGCGCCCCTGAAGGGCCAGCCCGAATCCAGGGCCCATCCCCTCGATGCCGGCCTTGCACCTCCCGCGATCGGCTCCACCATGGACGCACGGCGTCCGGCCGATCCGCGCCACCCCGCAGCTAGCCGAGCTAGCCGGAGCCAGGCGCCGGAGTGCACTGGAACCAGTGCCATCGCGCCGAGCCGCCCTGCCTGAATGACGGGACCGAATTTCCCCATGACTCCTGAACAGAAGATCGCCGCGGACAACGACATCGACACCGAGGACCTGGCCACCTCCGAGATCGAGACGATCGAGGTGGAGGACTCCATCGACATCGCCGAGGCCAACGAGCCCGTGGCGGAGAAGACCTTCGCCGACTTCAAGGTCCGCGCGGACATGGTCGAGGCCCTCGCCGAGAAGGGCATCACGCACCCCTTCCCCATCCAGGCCATGACCCTCCCGGTCGCCCTGGGCGGGCATGACATCATCGGCCAGGCCAAGACCGGCACGGGCAAGACCCTCGGCTTCGGCCTGCCGGCCCTGCAGCGCGTGGTGGGCCCGGGCGAGCCCGGCTTCGACCGGCTCGACTCCCCCGGCGCCCCGCAGGCGTTGATCGTGGCACCGACCCGTGAGTTGGCCAACCAGGTCGCCCAGGACATCACGACCGCCGCATCCAAGCGTTCCGTACGCATCGCCACCATCTATGGCGGTCGTGCCTACGAGCCCCAGATCGAGGAGCTGCAGCGCGGGGTCGAGGTCGTCGTCGGCACCCCCGGCCGCCTCATCGACCTGATGCGCCAGCGTCACCTGAACCTCAAGCTCGTGAAGATCGTGGTGCTGGACGAGGCCGACGAGATGCTGGACCTGGGCTTCCTGCCGGATGTGGAGACGCTGCTCTCCGCCGTCCCGGAGGTCCGCCAGACCATGCTCTTCTCGGCCACCATGCCCGGTCCCGTGGTCGCCATGGCCCGCCGGTACATGACGCAGCCGACCCACATCCGCGCCGCGGACCCCGACGATGAGGGCATCACCAAGAAGGACATCCGCCAGCTGGTCTACCGCGCCCACCACATGGACAAGGACGAGCTCGTCGCCCGAGTCCTGCGCGCAGAGGGCCGCGGCAAGACGATCATCTTCACCCGCACCAAGCGCACCGCCGCGCGCGTCTCGGACGAACTGGCCAAGCGCGGCTTCGCCGCCGGTGCCATCCACGGGGACCTCGGCCAGGGTGCGCGCGAGCAGGCCCTGCGTGCCTTCCGCGGAGACAAGGTCGACGTGCTGGTCGCCACCGACGTGGCCGCCCGCGGCATCGACGTGGACGATGTCACCCACGTGATCAACTTCCAGTGCCCCGAGGACGAGAAGACCTACCTGCACCGCGTGGGCCGCACCGGCCGCGCCGGCAACAAGGGCACCGCCGTGACCTTGGTTGACTGGGAGGACATGCCGCGCTGGGGTCTGATCAACAAGGCCCTCGGACTGGACGTCCCCGAGCCGCCGGAGACCTATTCCTCCTCGAAGCACTTCTTCGAGGACCTGAACATCCCGAAGGGCTCCAAGGGCCGTCTGCCCCGCGACCAGCGCACCAAGTCGGGCCTGGAGAGCGAGACGCTCGAGGACCTCGGCGGTCCCGGCGCGAAGTCGGACAGCCGCGGCGACCGTGGCGGCCGGGGCCGTGGTGACCGCGAGGGCGGGCGCGACGGCGGCCGGTCCGGGCGCGGTGGACGCGGCGGCCGTGATGGTGGTCGCGAGGGCGGCCGGGGCCGCGGACGCTCCGGCGAGGGCCGCGAGCGTTCGGGCGAGGGCCGCGAGCACTCCAGCGAAGACCGCGCGGGCCGCAGCGAGCGCGCCCCGCGCGAGGGCGACTCGGGTGAGACGCGCTCCGCGGGTGCGGGCCGGCGTCGTGGTATCGCAGACGCTTCCGGCGCGGCCTCCGAGGGTGGCGCCACGCGCAGCCGCTCGCGGAGCCGGTCCCGCACGCGCCGCAAGAACGGCAACGTGGTGCAGGGCGGCGCCGGTGGCGAGGCCACCGGCGGTCAGGCACCCTCCGGCGAGTGACCGGCGCTCGACCGTGCACGTGTCCCCGTACGCCGTCACCACAGCATCGTGGCCGGCCACAGCACGGTGACCGCTGTGGATGAGTTCCGGCCGGACGGCCCCAACCTGGTGGTGGGGGCGGAGAACCTCGAGTTCCTGCCCTCACTGCCGGACGGGGCCTTCACCCTGGTCTACCTGGATCCCCCGTTCAACACGGGGCGGACCCAACGGCGCCAGCAGATGTCGATGGTCCGGGCTGCCGCGGAGGAATCGGACCGGGTCGGCTTCGGCGGGCAGAGCTACAAGACCATCAAGGGCGCCCTGGCCTCCTACGACGACGCCTTCGCCGACTACTGGGAGTTCCTCGAGCCCCGGTTGCGCGAGGCCTGGCGGCTCCTGGCCGATGACGGCACCCTCTATCTGCACCTGGACTACCGGGAGGTGCACTACGCCAAGGTCATGCTGGACGCGATCTTCGGCCGGGAGTGCTTCCTCAACGAGATCATCTGGGCCTACGACTTCGGCGGCCGGTCCAAGCGGAGGTGGCCGAGCAAACACGACACGATCCTGGTCTACGTCAAGGACCCCGACGGCTACTGGTTCGACTCCGAGGAGGTCGATCGGGAGCCGTACATGGCACCCGGGCTCGTGACCCCGGAGAAGGTCGCCCGCGGCAAGCTTCCCACCGACGTCTGGTGGCACACGATCGTCTCGCCCACCGGCAAGGAGAAGACCGGCTATCCGACCCAGAAGCCGCTGGGCCTGCTCAAGCGGATGGTGGCGGCGTCCTCCCGCCGGGACGACTGGGTGCTCGACTTCTTCGCCGGCTCCGGCACGCTCGGGGCCGCCGCGGCCGCGCTCCAGCGGCGCTTCGTGCTCGTGGACCAGAACCCCGAGGCCCTCGAGGTCATGCGCCGCCGGCTGGCCGACCACCTCTGAGCACCGGGAGCCTGTCAGAATGGCGTGATGGCCGATCCTGACGCGTTCCACCCCACCCGCCGGAGCCTCCAGCTGAGTGTGAGCGGTGAACAGGCCCGGATCCTCCCGGACGAGTACGACGACGGCTGGGTGCTGGAGATCGGCGGGGCGGTCCAGTCCCATGTCGACCTGCACGACCCCACCCGGATCCGCTATGAGTACCTGCGCCGGGTGGCCAACGTCCTCGACGCCGGCTGGCCGGGCCACCGGCCCCTCCGCATCCTCCACCTCGGCGCGGGTGCGCTCACCCTGCCGCGGTATATCCAGCTGACCCGTCCCGGCTCCGACCAGACGGTGGTGGACCTCGACCGCGAGCTGCCGACGCTGGTCTGCTCCGTCCTGCCCCTGCCGGAGGGGACGGACCTGACCGTGGTCATCGGAGACGCCCGCGCCGAGCTCGCCCGCCTGGAGGGCCAGGAGTTCGATGCCATCGTCCTGGACATCTACACCGCCGTCGACGCCGCCGTGCATCTCACGGGCAGCGAGTTCTACGGTGAGCTGCTGGGTCATCTGACGGAATCCGGAGTGCTGCTGGTGAACATCGGGGATGACACGGGCCTGCGGTTCCTGTCCCGGCAGGCCCAGGCCCTGGAGAGCGCCGCCGCCAGGGCGGGCCTCACCGGGGCCTGGACCCTGGCCGACGCGACGATGCTGGACCGCCTGCAGGCCGGCAACGCGGTCCTGGCGGCCGGCAGCGCTCTCGATGGACAGGACCAGGCGGACCTCCACATCCGGCTACTGGCCGCCGGACCGCATCCGGCAGCGGTGCTGGCCCCGGAGCAGACGGCGGCCCTCGCGGCCCGGATCGGCTAGGTCACAGGTACAGGTACAGGTACAGGTACAGCCACAGGCGCCACCACAGGCAGGGCCAGGGCCAATATCACGGCCGATGTCACGGCCGGATGACCTCCGTGCCCGTGGCCTGCTCCTCCAACCGGGCGACCACCTCGTCAGGAGTCGTGTTCTCACCGATCCGATTGGGCTTGCCGGCACCGTGGTAATCGGAGGAGCCGGTGATGAAGAGGTCGTGCTCCAGGGCGAGGAGCCGCAGGGTGCGCCGGGCCTCGTCCGGGTTGTCCCGGTGGAAGACCTCGACGCCGGCCAGTCCGGCGTCGATCATCTCCCGGAACAGGTCCATGCCGATGACGCGGCCACGCATGGACGCCATGGGGTGGGCGAAGACCGGCACGCCGCCGGCCTCGAGCACCAGCCGCACGGCGTCCACCGGGTCCGGGGCGTAGTGGCCCACGTAGTACGGAGAACGCGGGGTGAGGATCGAGGTGAAGGCGGCCGAGCGGTCCCGGATCACGCCCGCGGTGACCAGGGCGTCGGCGATATGCGGTCGGCCGATCGTGGCGTCCGGGGTGGCGTGGGCCAGCACCATCTCCCACGTGATGGGATAGTCCTCCCCCAGCCGCCTGACCATGCGCTGGGCACGCATGAGCCGGGAGGACCGGGCCCGGCCGATCTCCTCATTGAGTCCGGGCGCCAGCGGATCGTGCAGGTAGGACAGCAGGTGCACGCTGATCCCGGTGTCCGAGACGCAGGAGACCTCCATGCCCGGGATGAACGTCAGGCCCGTCTCCACGGCCGCGTGGGCGGCCTCGGCCCAGCCGGCGGTGGTGTCATGGTCGGTCAGGGCCAGGCCGGTGAGGCCGGCCCCGGCAGCGGCCCGCACCACATCGGCAGGCGGTTCGGTGCCATCCGAGATGTGGGAGTGCGTGTGCAGGTCGAACGGCATGACCCCCAGACTAGCCAACAGCCCCGGGCTCGCGGGGAAGAATGCGGCGATGAGTGGAATGATGGAAACCATGAACGACGAAACACCCCGGCCCACCGACCAGACCACGCCCGCCGACCAGGCCGGCACCGCAGCCGACCAGCCCGTAGAAGACCGCGTGAACAACCGGTCCCAGAAGCCGACTTCGGATGCGTTCAAGCGGTTCATGGGCTCGAACTGGGCCCCCGCCGTGACCACGCCGGTCCTGCCGGATGCCTCGGCCCCGTTCGCCGCCCGGCGCCGCAAGGCCCTGTCCGAGCAGTTCGAGGGCGAGCGGCTCGTCATCCCGGCCGGCGCGCTCAAGGTCCGCTCCAATGACACCGACTACCGTTTCCGCGCCCACTCCGCCTTCGTCCACCTGACCGGCCTGGGCGTGGACCATGAGCCGGAGGCCACCCTCGTCCTGGAGCCGGTGGATCACGGCGCCGGTGACCACGGCGGACACCACGAGGCCACCCTGTACTTCCGCCCCATGGCCGGCCGCGACTCCGAGGAGTTCTACTCCAACGCCCGCACCGGTGAGTTCTGGATCGGCACCCGTCCCACCCTCGGCGGGTTGCAGGCCCGCACCGGGATCCGCACCGCCGACCTGTCCGAACTGGAGGTCGCCGTCACCAAGAACGCCGGTGCCGTGGAGATCGGAGGGGTCCGCATCCGCCTGCTGCGCGGCTCCGACCTGGACGTCGAGGCACTGGTGGACACCTCCCGCATCAACACCGGGGTGGACCTGGAGTTCTCGGACGGCCTGGATGCCCAGCTCACCGAGTTCCTCTCCGAGCTGCGCCTGGTCAAGGACGGCTGGGAGATCGAGGAGCTGCGCGGCTCCGTGGCGGCCACCATCGCCGGCTTCGAGGACATCGTCCGGGTTCTGCCCGCTGCCCGCGGCCATGAACGCGGCGAGCGGATCGTGGAGGGCGCGTTCTTCTCCCGTGCGCGCCTCGAGGGCAACGACCTGGGCTATGACACCATCGCGGCCTCCGGCAACAACGCCACCGTGCTGCACTGGATCCGCAACAACGGTGAGGTGCGTCCCGGGGACCTGATCCTCGTGGACGCCGGCGTGGAGGCGGACTCCCTCTACACGGCCGACATCACCCGCACCCTGCCGGTCGACGGCACGTTCTCGCCGATCCAGCGCACCATCTACCAGGCCGTCCTCGATGCAGCCGACGCCGCCTTCGCCGCGGTGAAGCCCGGCCTGAGGTTCCGGGACGTCCACACCACCGCCATGCAGGTGCTGGCCGAGCGACTGCACGAGTGGGGCCTGTTGCCGGTCTCCGTGGACGAGGCCCTCTCACCCGAGGGCCAGCAGCACCGCCGGTGGATGCCGCACGGCACCAGCCACCACCTGGGCCTGGACGTGCACGACTGCGCGCAGGCCAAGCGCGAGCTCTACCTGGACGCTGAGATCGTCCCGGGCATGGTCTTCACGATCGAGCCCGGCCTGTACTTCAAGAACGAGGACCTGGCGGTGCCGGAGGAGTACCGCGGCATCGGCGTGCGCATCGAGGACGACATCTACGTCACGGACGAGGGCGCCGAGAACCTCTCCGCCGCCCTGCCGCGCACGCCCGACGACGTCGAGGCATGGATGGCCCGGCTCCTCGGCTGACGGACGGTCGGCTGACGGGCCCGTCTGATACGTCAGCCGCGCCGCTCGGGCTCGTCCTGAGCGGTGTCCGGCTGATCGGCCCCGGGCTGATCGGTCTCGGGCTGGTCCACGGCCGCCCGGCGTCCATAGGCCGGCCGTTCGAAGGTGCCCGGCTCGCTCGTGCCGGGTTCCCCCGAACCGGTCTCGCCCGGTGCCGCGGTGCTGTCCTGGTCCTGTTCCGCGGACCCGGTGCCCGACGCCGGCCGGTCACCGCCCGCTGTCGGTACGGCCTCCCCGTCGACGGGACGGCTGGGGTCGGAACGGCGGCCGGAGCCACCGGCACGGCCGTTGCGGCCCGACTTCTGCTGATTCTGCTGGCCCTGCTGGCCCTGCTGGCCGTAGGACGGTGCCTCGAAGGACGCCGCGGCCGGGCCGCCCGGAGCGTTCTTGGCGGCGTTCTCGCTGAGGATGCGTTCCTGGACGACCTTCGCCTCGTCCTCCGGCAGCCGCACCCCGTACTGGGGGCGGCCATCCGGCAGGTCCGGGAAGGTGCCGTTGCGGGAGGGCGCCTCGGTCTCCGGTGCCGACGGCGCCGGTGCGGTGTCCGCGGAGTGGGCGGCCGGCGTCGGGCCCGGGTTGACCGTGGGCTCCTGAGCGGGAGTCTGGCTGACCGGAGGCTGTGGGACGGCGGACTGGTTGGCCGACGGGGCGGGGGTCGGCTCTGCGGTCGTCGGGGCCTGGGCTGGGCGGCCCAGCAGTTGCTTGGCCTGCTGCGCCGTCTCGAACTCGCAGACCACGTCGAAGTTGGAGGGGACCAGCTGTTGGACCGAGTTCACGCCACGGCCCTTGCGCATCGCGTGCCCGATCACGCCGAAGAGGACCCAGATGGCCACGCCGAGGCCCACCGTGTACAGGATCTGGAGTCCGGATCCAGAGGGGTCGATCAGCGTCATCAGGATGCCGAGCATCGCACCGAAGAAGGCACCCTGGATGGCCGAGCGCAGGGCCACGGACGGGTAGGTCAGGCGGTTGCGGATCCGTTCGACGGTGCGCAGGTCGGTGCCGACGACCGACACCGTGCGGACGTCGAACTCCTGCTCGGCCAGCCGGTCCACGACCTTCCGGGCCTCGGCGTAGGTGGGGAAGGACCCCAGCACCTCACCGCGGGGCAAGCCGCTGACCGAGGGGTCGGAGGACGTGGGACCGAAGAGCATGGACATGGGCTCCATTGTGCCGCTGGTTCCGGTGCGGGTCATCACGGCACCCGGGTTCTCCGCCACCGGCGTAAGGAGACGTGAGCAACCGTGGCCGGAGGGCAGGGACCACACCCCGTTCCGGCCGACTAGGCTGAATGGGTGAATGCCCCGAAGATCTTCGTCGCCCGCCTGCTGGGCCTGGACGTGTTCGACCCCCTGGGTGACCGTCTGGGCCGCATGCGTGATGCCGTCGTCATGGAGCGCGGACCGGGTCAGCCGCCGGTCGCCGTCGGGATCGTCATCGAGGTTCCGGGCAAGAAGCGGGTGTTCGTGCCGATGACACGGGTCACCTCCATGGGCGCCGGGCAGATCATCACCACCGGTCTGATCAACCTGCGCCGTTTCGAGCGGCGCGGGGCCGAGCTGATGGTGGCGGCCGATCTCTTCGACCGCCGTGTCACCCTCGCCGATGGCACCGGGCAGGCCGTGCTCGAGGACCTGGGCCTGGAGCAGCAGCGCAACGGTGACTGGCTGGTCAGCGACCTGTATGTCCGGCGGCATGCCGGCCGCAGCGCCTTCGGCCGCGTCCGGGGCGAGCATCTGCTGGTGGGGTGGGGCGAGGCCCGCTGGGCCGCCCGCGAGGAACCACAGGGTGCGTCCAGCTTCGTGGCCGCCCACGAGGACCTCAAGGCCGCGGACCTCGCCGATGTCCTGCACGAGATGACCACGAAGCGCCGTGTTGAGGTGGCCACCGAGCTGCAGGACGGGCGGCTGGCGGACGTGCTCCAGGAGCTCCCGGACGACGATCAGGTGGAGATCATCTCCAACCTGGACATCGAGCGCGCCGCCGACGTGCTCGAGGAGATGGACCCGGACGACGCCGCCGACCTCCTCCACGAACTCTCGGACTCCCAGCAGGAACTGCTCCTGGAGCTCATGGAGCCCGAGGACGCCGACGATGTCCGCCGCCTGATGGAGTACGAGGAGAACACCGCCGGGTCCGTCATGACTCCGGTCCCCGTCATCATGCCGCCCGAGGCCACGGTGGCCGAGGCCCTGGCGAACATCCGCCAGCAGGAGTTCACCCCGGCCATGGCCTCGCTGGTGATCGTGGCCCGGCCGCCCCTGGAGACCCCCACGGGCCGCTACCTCGGCGTCGTGCACTTCCAGCGCCTGCTGCGGTATCCCCCGCCGGAGCCGCTGGGGAACATCCTGGACAAGAACCTCGAGCCGGTCTCCGACCTCATGCCCCTGCCGGTCGTGACCCGTGAACTGGCCACCTACAACCTGACCTGCATCCCCGTGGTCAACGAGCATCACCGGGTGGTAGGCGCCGTCACCGTGGACGACGTGCTGGACCACCTGCTGCCCGACGACTGGCGCAGCATGGACGATCCTGAGGAGGTGTCCTGATGGCGGACAAGAACCCGGAGACCACCGGCCCGCGCCGTACCGGCCTCGACACACCGCTGGGCGCGCGAGGACGCCGCTGGCCCCGGCTGAACCCCAATCCGGACGCGTTCGGCGAGGCCACGGAGGGCTTCGCCCGGTTCATGGGGACACCCCAGTTCCTGCTGTGGATGACCATCTTCTGCGCCGTCTGGCTCGGCTGGAACACCTTCGCCCCGGAGATGTGGCGCTTCGACTCCGCCGCCATCGGCTTCACCGCCCTGACCCTGGTGCTGTCCCTGCAGGCCTCCTACGCCGCTCCCCTGCTGCTGCTGGCGCAGAATCGCCAGGACGACCGGGACAAGGTGTCCCTGCGTGAGGACCGCAACCGCGCCGAACGCAACCTCGCGGACACCGAATACCTGACCCGCGAGCTGGCCGGTCTGCGCATCGCGCTGCAGGACGTGGCCACCCGTGACTTCGTGCGCTCGGAGATGCGCGATGCCGTCGCCGAGATCACCGAGGAGCTCAAGGACGAGGTGCGCGAGAAGATGCGTGCCGAGATCCTGGCCGAGATGGACCAGAATCCCGACGCCGGCCCGGCGCCGAAGCCGTCCGGGTCCAGCCCCCGGAAGCACAAGAAGAAGAAGAACCGGCCCAGCCGCGAAGCCCGCGAACGCATCGAGGGCGACGAGGACGGCCCCCAGACCACCACGTTGGCCATCATGGCCGCCGAGGAGGCAGACCAGCCTGCCTCCTCGGCTGACCGCGATGACTCGCAGGACGAGCCCAAGGACACCCCCTCCGCATGACCGACACCCCCGGCGCATCCGACGCAGCTGGCACCTTCGACACCCCCGAACTGTCCACCGCTCTGGAACGGGCCGCGTGGGCCCGGCTCGGCTCGGTCCTGGACCCGGAGATCCGGCGCCCCGTCACCGAACTGGGCATGGTCGCGTCGATCACCGAGTCAACCGAACCAGCCGAGTCATCAACCGGCACCGGCACCGGCCATCTGACCATCGGCATCCGCCTGACCATCGCCGGCTGCCCCCTCCGGGACACCATCACGCAGGACGTGGAACGGGCACTGGAGGGACTGGACGGATGCACGGGCGCCGAGGTCGTCATGGCCGTCATGACCGCCGAGCAGCGTGCCTCGCTCAAGGAGCTGCTGACCGCCGGCCGCCCGAAGAACCAATTCGAGAAGGGCTCGCTGGCCCGGGTCTATGCGGTCGCCTCCGGCAAGGGGGGCGTCGGCAAGTCCACCGTCACGGCCAACCTCGCCACCGCCCTGGCGGAGCGGGGTCTCTCCGTGGGACTGGTGGACGCTGACATCCATGGCTTCTCCATTCCGGGCCTGCTCGGCACCACGGCCAAGCCGACCCGGGTGGACGAGATGATCCTGCCTCCGGTGGCCCAGGGCGTGAAGGTCATCTCCATCGGCATGTTCCTCGACGCTGACCGGCCGGTCGCCTGGCGTGGGCCCATGCTGCACCGGGCCCTCGAGCAGTTCGTCACGGACGTCTACTGGGGAGACCTCGACGTCCTCTTGGTCGACCTGCCGCCGGGCACCGGGGACATCGCGATCTCTGCCGCCCAGCTGCTGCCGACCTCCGAACTGCTCATCGTCACCACGCCGCAACAGGCGGCGGCACAGGTCGCAGCCCGGGCGGGTGAGCTCGCTGAACAGACAGGCCAGCAGGTCGCCGGTGTCATCGAGAACATGGCGGCCATGACCCTGCCGGACGGCACCGTCCTGGACCTCTTCGGCTCCGGCGGTGGCCAGACCGTCGCGGACCGGCTCACCGGGTCCCTCGGTCAGGCGGTGCCGCTGTTGGGCTCGGTCCCGCTGGACCCCCTGTTGCGCGAGGACGGCGACGGCGGCACCCCGGTGGTCCTGGAACATCCGGACTCCGCGGCGGGCACGGAGCTGCGGCGCATCGCGGCTTCCCTGGCCGTGCGACCGCGCGGTCTCTCCGGCCTGAAGCTGCCGGTCACACCGCGGGACTGATCGAGTCTCCTGCGCGTCCCGGTCGGGTCTCCCGCGCGTCCCGGCTATCTGGCGTCGACGTCGAAGGGTGGTCGGCCTAGGTGGCGTCCACGTCGAAGGGTGCCGGATCGCGCGGGGCAGCCGGCGCAATGGCGGCGCCGGCCGGCTGACCTGCATCTGCATCTGCATCGGCATCTGCACCTGCACCTGCACTTGCACTTGCACTTGCACTTGCACTTGCACTTGCGTCGACACTGCCACTGCCACTGCCGTTGCCACCGCCACCCGCGCTTCCTGCGGAGTGGGTCGTCGATCGGCTGGAGGTCTTGCCGAAGAACAGTGCTCGGGGATCCATGTCCTTGAGGTCCTCGCGCAGCTCATCGCGCTGGGAGCGCACGGAGTCGAGTTCACCCCGGAGACCGCTCCGTCCGCTCCGTGCCACCGTGTGGGATCCACCGGACGGGCCGGAGGCGCCGGCCGCGCCTGAACCCGAGGCCTCCCCGTCCACGGGGTCGGCGAGGGCATCCTTGATGATGCGGCGGGGGTCGTACTGGCGGGGGTCGTACTTCTTCCAGTCGATCTCGTCGAAGTCGGTGCCCGTCTCTTCCCTGAACTGGGTCTTGGCGCCCTCGGCCATTCGCCGCAGGTTCCGTATCCATTCGGTGAGTTTCCGCGCGTACTCGGGGAGCTTCTCCGGTCCGAGGATGAGCACGGCCAGCAGGGCCAGGATGATCAGCTCAGCGCCGTTGATACCGAAGGTCACAAGGCCTCAGCCTACCCGAGCGGCAGGGCGTCGCCGGAGGTGGTCAGGCCGCCCGTCCTGTGCTCGTCCGTCATCTGCCCGTGCCGAACTCGGCAGCGGTCATCGGGTGCCATCCTCGTACTCGTCCATCCAGGGCAGGAGTCGTTCGAAACCCCGGGCCAGGCGGTCCGCAGGCCGTTCGGGCCCTTCTCCCGACTGGACACGGGACTGTTCCGAGATGACCACGAGGGTCATCACCCGCTCTGCCCGGTCCACCGGCAGGTCTGAATCCACCGTGTAGGAGGCGTTGGCGGTCTGCGCCGTGGCCGTCCACGTGCCGTCACCCAGGTCGAGGACGGACATCTCCACGCCGACGGGCAGTCTGCGGGTCTCCCCGGACGCGGCCACGGAGTCGGCCCGGGCTGCGGCGCGGGCGTCCCCGTTCGCCAGTGGACAACCGGGGATCCCGGCGTCCTCGCCCAGCGATCGGCACTCGTGCAGCACCAGGGAGGCCTCTTCACCCTGGAGTGACATCACCACCTCGGCGGTCTCCTCCTCCACGGTCCAACCCGTGGATTCGTGGTGCAGTCCCAGTCCGTTCAAGGAGGGGACGTTCCACCCCAGTCGCCGCAGATCGTTGACCATCTCCGGGGTCAACGCCATGGTCTCGGCCAGGGCGACTCCGGCGGAGACTTTGCCCTCAGCTGGATTGGCGGATGCCGACGGCGACGGGAGGGAGGGGGCCAGCGCCGGACCGCCGATGCCGGCTGGCGAGAGCACCGCGGGATCGCTGGGGTCGTCGGTGGTGCCCGCGCCGGGGTCACCGGTCTCGGAGTCCGCGGCGCCGGCGCTCCCAGCGTTCGGCGACCCGGACGGCGCAGGTGACACGCCGGCGTCGGGATCAGCGGTGGAGGAGTTCACGGAGGCGGACGGCAGAAGGAGGTTCTCCCCGGTCTCCGAGCCGGCGACGGCCTCCGGATCACCCGCGATCCAGGCGGTGGACAACACCGCCACGGCAGCCAGGCCGATGGCCCCCAGTCCCATGACCACCTTCCAGCCGGCCACGCCCTGGCGTTCTTCCAGCACCGGCGGCACGGCGGGACGTGACCCGGTGATGGGTTCCCCGGCGTGAGACGGCCAGGCGTAGGGCGAAGGCGGCACCGCCCACTGGGAGGCCGGAGAGGCCGGATCAGACTGAGACGACGTCGAGGACGCGTTCGACGAGTACGTCGAGGAGGCAGCGGGAAGGGAGGACAAGGATGAGGCGGCCTGCAGGATGCGTTCGCGCTGCTCCACCTCGTGACGGCATGCGTCACACTGCTCGAGATGGAGGGAGATCCGCTCACGGGCGGCCGGGGAGAGGACATCCTCCACATAGGAGTCGAATCGTGCCCGGGGATGGAAGACCGCCATCAGCGCGGGCCCTTCCCTCCGGAGGTGTGTGCGGGGAGCGGCACGAAGGGGGTGGTGCAGGTGGGAATGGTCACTGCAGTCGACTCCTTTCCGTACCCATCCAGTCTGGCCCCTTTTGCTGAGAGGAGCCTGAGCATGGGAGTGTGTCGCTTGAATCGCCGTAGACTGGATTGCCGGTCGGCACCCCCGACTCCCCCGCCGCACGAGAGAATCGAGCACGCCCCATGAAGGCCCTGAGCCCCCACCAGACGGACAAGCATGCCAGCTGGGCATTCGCGGAGTCCCGTCCGGCCGAGGACGACGTGCTCCTGCGGGCCCGGGAACGGTCCTCCGACTTGGGGATCGTGCCCGTCACCGAGGGCACCGCCGCCCTGCTGACCGTCTTGGCCGCCACCCGCTCCCCCTCGACCCTGGTGGAGATCGGCACCGGTGCCGGCGTCTCCGGCATCGCCCTGATGCGCGGTCTCACCCGGGACGCCATGCTGACCACCATCGACCCCGATGCCGAGGCCCTGCGCGCGGCGCGCGAGGGGTTCGCCGAGGGCGGGTTCCCCGCCAACCGCACCCGCATGATCACGGGCCGGGCCCGCACCGTGGTCCCACGGCTCAACAGCAAGGCCTACGACCTGGTGTTCCTCGATGCGGACAAGGCCTCGCTGGTCTTCCACGTGGAGCAGTCAGCCCGGCTGCTGCGTCCCGGGGGCCTGCTGATCGTCAACGACGCCCTCGACGAGGACCGGGTCCCCAAGCCCGCCGTCCGGGAGGCGTCCACCGTGGCCGCCAGGGAGGCCGGCAAGCTGCTGCGGGACGAGGAGACCTGGCATTCCTCGCTGGTCCCCACCGGGTCCGGCGTGCTGTTGGCCGTGCGCCGCTGAACGCCCGCGCTTCCCGCTGAACGCATAGACCCTCACCGTCCGGGCAGGAGAAAGCCCCCGGTTCCACCGCCTTCGAGCCGTGGATCCGGGGGCTTCCTGGTACCGGACGTGCAACGCCGGTCAGGGAGGTCAGGCGTCGGTGACGCCGACGAGGCACTCCTTGAGCGCGTTCGCCTCATCCTTGTTGAGTTCAAGCACCAGGCGGCCGCCGCCGTCGATCGGCACGCGCATGATCAGGCTCCGGCCCTCCTTGGTCACTTCCATGGGACCATCCCCGGTACGAGGCTTCATGGCTGCCATCTGTGTTCCCTTCTCGATGCGGTCCCCCTCGTCACAGCGAGGCCGCAAGAATATACGTGCGGTCGTCAGGGCTAAAGGCATCCCCTGGCGGCCCGCGGAGCGCTTGACACCCCTATTATTCCGGATTCGGCGCGGTGCCGCTAATCACACGACGTCATCTGCACTTTTGCCGGGTATTCTCCCCGCCAGTCGACGCAGCCTCGCGATCTCCGCATCCCGCTCGGCCAGGGCCCCGGACAGTGTCTCGAGCACCTCGTCGACCTGGTCCATGCGGTATCCGCGCAGGCCCGGCGAAAAGCGCAGCGCGTCCACGTCTCCCGCCTCCGGGGCCGGAGGCAGCAGGACCGGCGGAAGGGCGCGCACGGGCTCGGACAGCGGCGCTGCGAACCCTGTCCTGCCCGTGACGGCCAGGGCGAGAAGCCCCACCACGACGACGGCGGCCACCAGGACCAGCACCATGAACACGTTCACTGGGGATCACCCGACGCAAACCCGTGGTCCGCCGTGAGCCGCTGATGGTCCGGGTCCCAGTCCTCCCGGTCGGGCCAACGCCCCCCGGCCACCGTGTTGAGCACCAGGTCCACGGCCTCTTCCGGGGAGTCTGCCAGCTGGAGCAGACTCACGTCGGCGGGATTGACCATGCCGCGCGCGACCAGGCTGTCCCTGATCCAGTCCACCAACGGGCCCCAGAAGTCCCGCCCGAGCAGCACCACCGGAAAGGCGGTGACCTTCCCGGTCTGGACCAGGGTGAGGGCCTCGAACAGCTCGTCCAGGGTGCCCAGGCCACCGGGGACCACCACGAATCCCTGGGAGTACTTCAGGAACATCACCTTGCGCACGAAGAAGTAGCGGAAGTCGACGCCGAGGTCGACCCAGTCGTTCATGCCCTGCTCATGGGGCAGCTCGATACCCAGGCCGACCGACAGCCCGCCGGCCTCCTTGGCGCCGCGGTTGGCCGCCTCCATGGCCCCGGGCCCGCCTCCGGTGACCACGCTGAAACCGGCCTCGGCGAGCCGGCGCCCCACCTCTCGGGCCTGCTCGTACTCGACCGCGCCCGGTCCGGTGCGCGCGGATCCGAACACGGAGATGGCCGGCCCGAGGTCCGCCAGGGCACCGAAACCCTCGACGAACTCTCCTTGGATGCGCAGCACCCGCCACGCGTCCGTGGTGGTGGACTGCCGTTCCGATGAGCGGGGGTCGTCGGAACGCAGCAGTAATTGGTCGAAGGTCGGACCGGCAGCAGCAGCACCGCGCAGGGTTTGAGGGCCGCGCCGGATTCGCGGACCGGAGGCGTCCGCATCGCCGTGATGTGACATGAGCCCAGCCTATCGCCGCACCGGGACTCACGACTCCCGGCCGAATCGCGCAAGAAGTGTTTCAGAACGGCAACGATTGGATTAAATGCACCCTGACGACCACCTCTTGATGATCTGGCCCGATCTTGTCCTATAGTCTCTCCCCTATGACGCAGAGCACACCGGCCCCGACGGATCCCCCCGCAGCCGACTCCACCGCGAAGCGAGCCCTCGTTGAACTCGACAACGTCAACAAGCACTTCGGTTCGTTCCAGGCCCTGAAGGACATCAACCTGACCATCCCCGAGGGGCAGGTGGCGATCGTCATCGGCCCCTCCGGCTCGGGCAAGTCAACGCTCTGCCGCACCATCAACCGCCTCGAGACCATCGATGCGGGCGGCACCATCCGCATCGACGGGAAGCCGCTCCCCGCGGAGGGCAAGGGACTCGCCCAGCTGCGGGCCGACGTCGGGATGGTGTTCCAGTCCTTCAACCTCTTCGCCCACAAATCGATCGTGGAGAACGTGACCCTGGGGCCGATCAAGGTCAAGGGCATCAAGAAGTCTCAGGCCAACGACGAGGCCATGGCGCTGCTGGAACGCGTCGGGGTCGCGCAGCAGGCCAAGAAGATGCCCGCCCAGCTCTCCGGCGGCCAGCAGCAGCGCGTCGCCATCGCCCGGGCACTGGCCATGCGGCCCAAGGTGATGCTCTTCGACGAGCCGACGTCCGCCCTGGACCCCGAGATGGTCCAGGAGGTCCTGGACGTCATGGTCCAGTTGGCCCACGAGGGCATGACCATGGTCGTGGTCACCCACGAGATGGGCTTCGCCCGCAAGGCCGGCGACCGCGTCATCTTCATGGACCAGGGCGCCATCCTCGAGGACACCGATCCGGAATCCTTCTTCATGAATCCGCAGCACCCCCGGGCCAAGGACTTCCTCGGGAAGATCCTCACCCACTGACCCCGTCCCTTACACCGCACTCACACCGCACCCAACCGCTCATCACTCGAGCACCGCTCCTGGAGGAACAATGCGCAAGAAGCTCCTTTCCACCGCCGCCATCGCCGCGTCGGCCGCCCTCGTCCTGTCCGCCTGCTCGCCCTCCGCCGACGACGGCGGCGGCGAGCCGGGCGGCTCCGAGACCGCCGGCGGCGGAGGCGAATCCGTCCGCATCGGCATCAAGTTCGACCAGCCGGGCCTCGGCTTCCGCGAGGGCAGCGGCGACCCGACCGGCTTCGACGTGGACGTGGCCAAGTACGTGGCCACCGAACTGGGCTACACCGAGGACCAGATCGAATGGGTCCAGACCCCCTCTGCCAACCGGGAGAACGCCTTGGAGGGCGGCGAGGTCGACATGATCTTCGCGACCTACTCGATCACCGACGAGCGCGCCGAGCGCGTGGGCTTCGCCGGACCGTACTTCGTGGCCGGCCAGGACCTGCTGGTCCGCGCCGACGACACCGAGATCACCGGCCCGGAGGACCTGGAGGGCAAGAACCTGTGCTCGGTGACCGGCTCCACCTCCGCGCAGACCATCCAGGACGAGTACGCCGAGGGCGTGGAACTGGTGGAGCAGGGCGGCTACGCCGAGTGCGTGACCTACCTCGAGTCCGGCCAGGTGGACGCCGTCACCACCGACGACATCATCCTCGCCGGCCTCGCCGCGACCCCGGAGAACTCGGGCAAGTTCAAGGTCGTGGGCAACGCCTTCACCGTGGAGCGCTACGGCGTCGGCATCCCGCAGGGTTCCGAGGATTGCCAGGCCATCAACGACGCCATCACCAAGATGAAGGACGAGGGCGCCTGGGAAGAGGCCCTGACCGCCAACACCGAGGGCACCGGATACACACCGGACGAGGAGTTGAACAACGGCCCCGAGGCGGAGCTGGAATCCTGCGAGGCCTGATCACCACCATCGCACCGTGATGCGGCGGTGGGCCGGGCACCCGCCCGGCTCGCCGCCGTCGTCCCCCTCAGGCCAGCACCCGCAGCGCACCCCCAGCTGCCGGCCTCCGACTCAGGAAGCTCATGAACGGATTCCTCGAACTCTTCGCCGACTATGACATCCTCGGCGCCTTCTGGATGAACGTCAGGCTGACATTCCTGGCGGCCATCGGCTCCTTCGTCCTCGGCACCATCCTGGCCGTCTTCCGGATCTCTCCCGTCGGCTCCCTCCGCAGTATCGGCACGGCCTATGTGAATACGGTCCGCAACACCCCGTTGACCATCATCATGGTGCTCGGCGTGCTGGCCGTGTGGGGCCAGCTGCAGATCACGTTCTCCTCGGACTTCGACCTGAACTTCTTCACCTACGCCGTGATCTCGTTGATCCTGTACCACGCGGCGTTCGTGTGCGAGGCGATCCGTTCGGGCGTCAACACGGTGCCCCTCGGCCAGGCCGAGGCCGCGCGGGCGATCGGGCTCAGCTTCCTCCCGGCCGCCCGCCTGGTGGTGCTCCCCCAGGCCCTGCGCGGCGCGATCACGCCGCTGGGCAACACGCTCATCGCCCTGACCAAGAACACCACGGTGGCCGCGGCGGCCTCCGTGGCTGAGGCCTCCGGGCTGATGAGGACCATGATCGAGTTCAACCCGGACCTGATGATCTACATCTTCCTCACCATCGCGATCGGATTCTGCATCATCGTGATTCCCATGGGCATCCTGACCACCTGGCTCTCCGACAAATTGGCGGTGGCCCGATGAAGGCACAGGCCTCGGTCCTCTTCGACGCCCCGGGTCCCAGGGCCCGGCGCAATATCCTGATCTCCAATGCGATCGCCCTCGCCGTGGTCCTGGTCGTGGTCGTCCTCGTGCTGATGCAGCTGGACCGGCAGGGTCAGCTGGCCCCCGCCCAGTGGACCAATGCCCTCAACGCCAACGCCTGGACCAACTATTACCTGCCGGGCCTGCAGTTCACCCTGCAGTCCTCCGGCATCGCCGTGGTCACGGCACTCGTCTTCGGGCTGGTCTTCGGCTTCCTGCGGTTGGCGCCGTTCGCCATCATCCGCGGGATCTCCGGTGTCATCGTCGAGTTCTTCCGCGCCGTCCCGGTGCTGGTGATGATGTTCTTCCTGTACTTCTTCTTCTCCCGCGTGGTGGCCCCCACCGGCTTCATCGCCTCAGCGGACGCCGCCTACTACGGCGTGATCGTGGGCCTGACGCTGTACAACGGGGCCGTGATCGCCGAGTTGGTCCGCTCGGGTGTGAAATCCCTGCCCAAGGGCCAGCGCGAGGCGGCGGCGGCCGTCGGCATGACGAACAACCAGTCGTTGCGGCTCGTGGAGGTACCGCAGGCGCTGACCGCCATGCTGCCGTCCCTGCTCAGTCAGTTCGTGGTCATCCTCAAGGACTCCGCCCTGGGCTACCTGATCGGCTTCTACGAACTGCTGCAGTATTCCCGCCAGCTGGGCTCCGGGTACTCGAACATCCTGCAGACGCTGGTGGTGGCGGCGCTGATCTTCATCGTCATCAACTTCATCCTGACCTGGCTGGCAACGAAGCTGGCCGGCAACCTGTCCTCCCGCACCGGTGGAGACACGGCCCCGGCCACCTCCACCACCATGGTGTCCACCATCGAGGTCGCCAAGTAAATCCGCATTAGGTCCGTAGCAGGTCAGACAGTCGGCGCGGAACCCGATCCGCAGCGGGTCAGGACGACGCGGATGCCGGGCCGGCGGCCGGCACCAGCCACCGGCGCAGGGCGGCCAGGCAGTCACGGATGGCACCGGCGGTGACATGCTCGTCGTCCGTGTGGGCCAGCAGGGCGTCCCCGGGGCCGAAGTTCACCGCGGGCACCCCGAGCTCGGAGAACCGGGCGACGTCCGTCCAGCCATACTTCGGCATCGGCGTTCCCCCCACCGCTGCGACGAAGGCGGCGGCGGCCGGCCGGTCCAGTCCGGGCCGGGCCGAGGGCGACTCGTCGACGATCTCCACCCGGTCACGTCCGATGCCGGCCTCGGCCAACACCGCGTACACGTGCGCATGGGCCTGCTCGAGGTCCTTGTCCGGGGCGAACCGGTAGTTGACCTCCACGGTGCAGGCGTCCGGGATGACGTTGCCGGCGGTCCCCCCGTGGATCCGGACCACGTTCAGGCCCTCCCGGTAGTCGAGTCCCTCGACCGTGATGGTGGCGGGCCGATAGGCGGCCAGCACCGCCAGCAGGGGCCCGGCCGCGTGGATGGCGTTCTCCCCCTTCCAGGCCCGCCCGGAGTGGGCCGCCACCCCGGGCACCGTGACGACGTAGCGATTGGTCCCGTTGCAGCCGCCCTCCACCACACCGTCGGTGGGCTCCAGCAGCACGGCGAAGTCGGCCTGCACCAGCTCCGGGGCCTCGCGGGCCACGCGGGCCAGCCCCGAGTGTTCGGAACCGACCTCCTCATGGTCGTAGAACACCCAGGTGACGTCGTGCGCGGGGAGGGGGCCGGCGTCGTGCCCGATCCATCCGGCCAGCGCCAGCTGGACGGCCACCCCGGACTTCATGTCCGTGGCACCCCGGCCGTAGAGCACGTCCGCGTCCGCCGGACTGGCTGGACTGGCTGGACTGAACGGACTGGCTGGTTCGGCGCCGGACGTCTCGTACCCGGGCGTCAGGGCCTCAGCGCCGGCCGGCGACTCCCAGCTGGAGGGCACCGTACCGCGCGCGCCGGGGGTGGTGGGCAGGGGCACCGTGTCCAGGTGCCCGGCGAGCACGACGCGGGCCGGCAGCCCGAAGTCGGTGCGCGCCACGACGCTGTCCCCGATGCGGTGGATCTCCAACCGCGGCAGTTGGCGTAGGGCGGCCTCGACGGCGTCGGCCAGGGGGGTCTCGTGGTCGGAGACCGAGGGGATGTCCAGCAGCGCGGCCGTCAGCGTCGCCACATCCGAGTCGAGGGGCGGCAGGACGGGGACCGGATGGCCGGAAGCGGGCCCGGCGTGGCTGGTGCTGTTCATGCCCGTCAGTCTAAGTCCGTGCCAGTAGGATATTTCCCATGACCTCAACCCCCACCCAGCCGGGTTCCAGCCTGTCCGCCGACCATTCCGACCACGCCGATGCTGCTCGCCCAGGCGGCGTGCGCACGGCCTCGGGCGTCGGGCTGGCCACCGTGGCGGACGACGGCACCGTGCTCGATGTCTGGTATCCCGCCCCGGTGCTCGGCACGGACGGCGGAGGGCTGGAGGCCGAGCTGGCCGCGGTGGCCGTCACCGACGCCGACCGGGGCACCAGCCAGCAGGTCCACACCGTGCAGATCGATCTCGACGCTGCGCCCGCAGACACCCTGGACGCCTGGTTGCGCCTGCACCTGCTGTCCCACCGGCTGGTGCGGCCGAACACCATCAACCTGGACGGCGTGTTCGGGGTGCTGGCCAACGTGGTGTGGACGAACTTCGGCCCCTGCCTGCCGGCCGGATTCGAGGCCACGCGGCTCCGGCTGCGCGCCCGCGGTCCCGTGCAGGTCTACGGCGTGGACAAGTTCCCCCGTATGACCGACTACGTGGTGCCCACCGGCGTGCGCATCGGCGATGCCGACCGGGTCCGGCTCGGGGCCCACCTGGCCGAGGGCACCACCGTGATGCACGAGGGCTTCGTGAACTTCAACGCCGGCACGTTCGGTGCCTCCATGGTCGAGGGCAGGATCTCGGCCGGCGTCGTGGTCGGCGACGGCTCCGACGTGGGCGGCGGCGCCTCCATCATGGGCACCCTCTCCGGCGGGGGATCCCAGCGGATCACCATCGGCGAGCGGGTACTGCTGGGCGCCAACTCCGGCGTGGGCATCTCCGTCGGCGACGATTCCGTGGTCGAGGCCGGGCTCTACATCACGGCGGGCACCCGGGTGGCCGTGCGCATGGGCAACCGTGACGGATCCACTGGTGAGACAGGCGGCGAGGCTGGTGGAGAAACCGCTCCCGCGACCACCGTCAAGGCCCTCGACCTCTCCGGCGTCCCCCACCTGCTGTTCCGCCGCGATTCCTCCACCGGCCAGGTCCAGGCCCTGCCCCGCGCCGGCCAGACCGTGGCGCTCAACGACGCCCTGCACGCCAACTGACTCCACCGTAGCCAGACCATGCCGAGTACAGCCGTGTCACGACCACTGAGGCCGTCCACCTTGGACCGCGAACGAGGGGTGCTGCCCCGATGAGCAAGCGTTCCCGGCGGCGCTGGCGCGCGCTCGTGGTCCTCGTGATCTGCCTGGCCGTGGTGAGCGCCGGCGCGTGGGCCGCCTCCCGGTTCATCGACTCCTCGGAGATCCTGGTCCGGGAGCACTGCACGGCGATCGTGGGAGCCGACTCCTTCAGGCTCGCGCCCGACCAGGCGGCCAACGCCGCCCTGATCTCCGCGGTGTCCCTGGACCGCGGCCTGCCGGCCCGGGCCGCCTCGATCGGCATCGCCACGGCCTTCCAGGAGTCGAAGCTGCGCAACATCGACTACGGGGACGAGGCGGGCCCGGATTCCCGGGGCCTGTTCCAGCAGCGGCCGTCCCAAGGCTGGGGCTCCGAGGAACAGGTCATGGATCCGGTCTATGCAGCGAACCGCTTCTACCAGGAGCTGGAGGAGCTGGTGCCGGACTTCGAGGACCTCGACATCACGGTGGCCGCCCAGAAGGTCCAGCGCTCGGCGTTCCCCGACGCCTACGCGGACCACGAGCCCGAGGGCCGGGCCTATGCCTCGGCGCTGACCGGGCACTCCCCCGCGGCCCTGAACTGTGTGCTCAAGTCGCCGGCCGAGCCCGGCGACGCCACGGCCATGACCGCTGCACTGCAGGACCAGTTGTCCTCGGCGCAGCCCCGGGTGTCCGACGACGGCCGGACGGCTACCATCCCGGCCTCCGGGACGCGAGGCTGGGCTCTCGTGCAGTGGGCCGTGGCCAACGCCGACCAGTTCGGCATCACCTCTGCCTCGTTCGGCGGGCAGGGCTGGGTCCGGGCGGATCACGGCTGGGCCCCGGCCACGGGCACCGACGGCGCGGTGACCCTCACCTTCGCGGGTTGACCGGCCCGGACGCGTCTGAGTTAACGCAGTGATCGTGACGCTCTCGGCCGGTCCCGGGCAGCCCACCCTCCGATCAGGAGGCGGTCGCCTCCGCCTGGGCCCGCTTGCGTGCGTACGAGCGGGCCGCGCGGACGCGGTCTCCGCAGCGGGTAGAACACCACTGCCGGCGACCATGGGTCTTCAACAGGAACCGGGTGCATGGCTCCGCCTCGCACTGCGCGAGCAGTTCGGCCTCCTCGCCGGCGAGCAGGGCCGCGGCGTCTTCGGCGACCACGGACATCGCGTGCTCGATGAGCCGCGTCGCGGGGTGCTCCAGTGAGCGGAAGAACCCCTCGCCGGGCGCGAAGTGCAGCAATGAGGTGTTCGGGGCGGCCGCGAGGGCCGCGTTGATGCCGTCGAGCGCCCGGGAGTCGACGGTGTCCCCCGAGACTCGTGCGGCGAAGGCGTTCCGGAGGTCCTCGCGGAGCCCGACGAGGCGATTTTGGCAGTAGGACTGCAACACAGACCCCTCACCGACGAGTCCCCGCGTGATGAGCCACGCGGTGGTCGACTCGGGAGTACTCAGGGACTCGTGGACTTTCCCGCCCGGGAGATGGATCTCGCTGTTCACCAGGTCGATGCTGCTGTGCTCGCGCGCGCCCGGACTCGGTGGAAGAGGCGTCTCATTCATGTATCTCATGGTAGCAGTGTTCCTTTACCGTGATCATTTGCTACGCTGGTCTCACGCTAACGAACCAAAGATTCCGTGATAAGTTAGGTCTCCCCGTGAAATCAGCCCCGACGTTCGGCTCCGCCCCCTTCGCCCTGTCCGTACACACCGGTGGCGGTCCAGGCGTTGGCCATACCGCGCAGGAGGCACTCGCGGACACCATCGCCACAGCGAGGGCTGCTGACCGTCACGGCTATCACCGCTTCTGGATGTCGGAGCACCACGCCATGCCCGGCCTGTCCGTGGCCTCACCACCCCTGATGATCGCCCGACTCACCGCGGACACCGAGCGCATCCGGCTCGGCGCAGGTGGGGTGATGCTGCCGAACCACGCCCCGTTGGTGATCGCCGAGCAGTTCGGCATGCTGGATGCCCTCGCTCCGGGGCGCGTCGACCTCGGTCTGGGACGGGCACCGGGCACCGACGGGGCGACGGCGGCGGCCCTGCGCCGTGGCGCCGGGGCGAATGATGCGTTCCCGCAGCAGGTGGACGAACTGCTGGGCTTCCTCGCGGACGACTTCCCGGCAGGTCATCCCTACAGCGAGGTCCACGCCGTGCCCGGTCCGTGGCAGAACGCCCAGAACCACGCACCCGCTCCCCAGACCCACCCGCAGGTGTGGGTCCTCGGCTCCTCCCCGTACTCCGCCCGGTTGGCCGCTCGGCTCGGCCGGCCCTACGCCTTCGCACTGCAGTTCGGTGACGCCGACATCACCACGGCGATGCGCATCTACCGCGAGGACTTCACCCCCTCATCGGTGCTCGACCGGCCGTACTCACTGGTGAGCGTGAGCACCATCGTCTCCGATGATGCCGCCGAGGCCAGACGAGAGGCCTCCACCCAGGCGATGGCCATGCTGCGCATGTTCAAGCGGGAACCGTACACGCTGCTCTCACCCGAGGAGGTCGCGGCCTACGAGACCACCACCAACGAGCGGGCGATCCTCGATCTCTACACGAACCGGGCCTACGCCGGCACGGCCGAGACCGTGGCCCACCGCCTCGAGGAGCTCCAGGAACAGACTGCTGTCGATGAGGTGATGACCGTGCTCGGCACCCACTCCCGCGGAGCCGATGAACGCACCGTCAGGCTCCTCGCCGAGCACTACGGTGTACCGGCCCAGCCCTGAAAGCTCCTGGCACCGCCGGAGCCCGATTCCACCAACCAACCAACCAACCAACCAACCAACCAACCAAACAAACACCGGAGATCCCATGTCAGCACCACGACGCGCCCTGATCGTCATCGATGTCCAGCAGGAATACTTCGATGGACTGCTGCCCATTCAATATCCCGCCCGTGATGAGTCGCTCACGCGCATCGCCGAGGCGATGGACGCCGCCGAGCAAGCCGGCATTCCGACCGTCATCGTCCAACACGAGGCACCCGCGGGCTTCCCGGTGTTCGCACCGGAGTCTCCGACCTTCGGACTCCACCCGGAGATCGCGAGCCGCGCGGACACGGCGGCGCACCGCATCACCAAGCCCTTCGCCAGTGTCTTCGCGAGCACCGGCCTCGAGGCGTGGCTACGCGAACGCGAGATCACCACGATCACCCTGGTCGGCTACATGACCAACAACTGTGTCATCGGATCCGCAGCCGCCGCCGAGCCCCTCGGATTCACCGTCGAGGTGCTCTCCGATGCGACGGGCGCCATCGGCCTGGTGAACGCCGCGGGATCTGCGCCCGCCCAGCAGGTGCACGAGACCGTCATGGCCCTCCTGAACTCCAACTGGGCAGCGGTCGCGGCCACGAGCGACTGGACGGACGCCGTGCGGTCCGGGCAGGCCCTCGTCGGCGACAACCTCGTCGAGTCCGCCGCCCGGGAGGGTCGCGGAGATACCTGAGGTCGATGTGGTGGTGGGCGCGGGCCTGGCAGGGCTCAGCGCCCCCTGCCCAGGTCGGGCCCGCCTCAGGTCACCGTGGATGACGGCATCGGTGACCTGGGTGAGCTGACCGACCGGGAGGGGCACCACTGTCAACGCACTGATCGTGACGTTCTCGGCAGATCCCGGGCAGTCCGCCCTCCAGGGCCGAGTATGCGTCAGCGGTTGGGGTAGTCCCGCAAGTCGTGGCCGGTGTAGACCTGGCGCGGGCGCCCGATCTTGGTGGCGGGGTCCTCGATGAGCTCACGCCACTGGGCGATCCAGCCGGGCAGGCGGCCGAGCGCGAACAGCGGGGTGAACATCTTCTCCGGGAAGCCCATGGCCTTGTAGATCAGGCCCGTGTAGAAGTCGACGTTCGGGTAGAGGCGGCGCTCGATGAAGTAGTCGTCCGCGAGGGCCTTCTCCTCGAGGCGCATGGCGATGTCCAACAGCTCGTCGTTGCCGCCGAGCTTGCCGAGGATGTCATGCGCGGTCTGCTTGACGATCTTCGCCCGCGGATCGTAGTTCTTGTAGACGCGGTGGCCGAAGCCCATGAGCTTCACCCCGGCTTCCTTGTTCTTGACCTTCTCCATGAAGTCCTCGGGCTTGACGCCGTCCGACTTGATGGAGCGCAGCATGTTCAGCACGGCCTCGTTGGCACCGCCGTGCAGCGGGCCGTAGAGCGCATTGATGCCGGCCGAGATGGAGGCGAACATGTTGGCGTGCGAGGAGCCGACCAGGCGCACCGTGGAGGTCGAGCAGTTCTGCTCGTGGTCCGCGTGCAGGATGAGCAGCAGGTCCAAGGCCTTGACCATGTCCGGGTCCAGCTCGTACGGCTCGGCGGGGACACCGAAGCTCTGGCGCAGGAAGTTCTCCACCAGGTTCAGGGAGTTGTCCGGATAGAGCATCGGCTGGCCGATGGACTTCTTGAAGGCGTAGGACGCGATCACCGGCAGCTTGGCCATCAGGCGGATGGTGGAGATGTGGACCTGTTCCTCGTCGAACGGGTCCAGGGAGTCCGCATAGAAGGTGGACAGGGCGGACACGGCCGAGGACAGCACCGGCATGGGGTGCGCGTCCCGCGGGAAGCCGTTGAAGAAGCCCTTGAGGTCCTCGTGCAGCATGGTGTGGCGGCGGATGTTCTGGTCCCACTCGCCCAGCTGGTCCCCGGTCGGCAGCTCGCCGTAGATCAACAGGTAGGCGACCTCGAGGAAGGAGGAGTGCTCGGCCAGCTGATCGATCGGGTAGCCGCGGTAGCGCAGCACGCCCTCATCGCCGTCGATGTAGGTGATGGCCGACTTGGCGTTGGCCGTGTTCATGAAGCCAGGGTCATAGGTGACCTGACCGGTGTCCTTCAGCAGCGGTCCGATGTTCAGACCGTCGTTGCCGATGGTGGCCTTCTCGCGGCCCAGCTCGACGATCGTGCCGTCAACGGACAGCTGAGCTGAAGTGTTTTCGGTCATGGGTGCTCCCTCATGAGTTGTTCAGTGTGCGAACCACCGGAAACCATCCGCCTGGGACGGCGACCATGTGAAGCGGGGGTGGTCCAATCCACGTCAACGCTACCAAGACGGGGACCCAGACAAGGAATCGGTGACGATTGTGGCCCCTGGCAGTGCCGCTGGAGGGACCAACCGCCGGGGGCCACAGGTCAGCGCCAGGAGCGCAGCCGTTCAGCTGCCCGCGCCACCGCGTCGTCGGTGGCGGTCAGCGCCACTCGCACGTAGCCGTTGCCGGCCGAGCCGTAGAAGGTGCCGGGGCCGACCAGGATGCCCAGCTCGGCGAACTCGCCGACCAGGTCCCAGCTGTCCTGCTCGGTGGGAGCCGCAGCCACGGCGTCGGCCCCCGAACCGGTGGCGTCCCCCGCGTCCGGGGTCCGCCGGCCGTCCCGGGTCCACAGGTACAGGCCCGCCTCGGAGTGGTCCACCACGAGGCCGGCGGCTTCGAGCGCGTCCTTGAGCAGGGCGCGCCGGGCCCGGTACCGATCCTTCTGCTCCTGCACGTGGGCGTCGTCCCCGAGGGCTGCCGTCATGGCGGCCTGGACCGGCATCGGCACGATCATCCCGGCGTGCTTGCGGCTGTTGAGCAGCGTGGACATCAGCGCGGCATCCCCGGCAGCGAAAGCCGCACGGTAGCCGGCCAGGTTGGACTGCTTGGACAGCGAGTACACGCTCAGCAGGTTGGTGTGGTCGCCGTCAGACACCTCGGGCGAGAGGATGCAGGGCACCCTGGCGGTGCCCCCGTCCCGCTGGTCCCCACTCCGATGATCCCCGCCGTCCGCGCTACCCTCACTGGCGTCGCTGTCGTCACCGTCCCAACTGCCCCAGCCGAGTTCGGCATAGCATTCATCGCCGGCCACCACGGCACCCACCTCGCGGGCCTGCGCGACGACGGCCCGCAGCTCCTCGACCGAGGCCACCTTCCCGGTGGGGTTGCCCGGGGAGTTGGTCCAGACCAGCTTGACCCGGGCGCGGGTTTCGGCATCCAGTTCATCGAGCGAGTCCGCGGCCACGGCGGTGGCGCCCACGAGCAGGGCACCGATGTCATAGGTGGGGTAGGCCACGGTCGGCCGGACCACCACATCGCCGGGACCCAGGCCCAGCAGGAGCGGCAGCCAGGCGATGAACTCCTTCGAACCCACGGTGGGGAAGACGGCCTGGGGGTCCAGCCCGGCTACGCCGCGACGCCGTGCGAACCAGGCGACGATGGCCTCACGCAGCTCGGCCGTGCCCTGCGTGGTCGGATAGCCGTGCGCGTTGGCGGCCGCCGCGAGGGCGTCCTGGATGAGCGCGGGGGTGCTGTCCACGGGCGTGCCAATGGACAGGTCGGCGATCCCACCGGGGTGGGCCGCGGCGGTGGCGCGGTAGGGCGACAGGGATTCCCAGGGGTATTCGGGCAGCGTCAGCACAGGGTCAACTCCGGGTCGGTTCGTCAGCCGGAGCCGTCAGAGGCCTTCAGGCATCGGCTGCGGCGGCAGGGCGGTGATCAGCTCATGGTCCTTGGGAATCAGGCCCATCTTCGCGGCGCCGCCCGGTGAGCCGAGGTCGTCGAAGAACTCGACGTTGGCCTTGTAGTAGTCGGCCCACTCGTCCGGGGTGTCATCCTCGTAGTAGATGGCCTCGACCGGGCACACGGGCTCGCAGGCGCCGCAGTCCACGCACTCGTCGGGGTGGATGTACAACATCCGCTCACCTTCGTAGATGCAGTCGACCGGGCACTCTTCGATGCAGGCCTTGTCCTTGACATCCACACACGGCAGGGCAATGACATACGTCACGTGGAACCGTCCACCTTCCAGGGGGTCGGAATGGGGTCCGGACATCACCGGACCTGGGATTCTGCGTCCAGTCTAGTCCCGTGCCACCGGGTAGCGCAGAAGAGGCTGAGCCAACAGCATCGTGATGATGGCCACGGCCGGGAGGCCCCAGACCCAGACCGTCCCGGCGATGGCCGGACCGGGGACCACCGCGAAGGTGTAGTCATTGGCAGCCACGGCGAAGGTGTCCAGGCCCGGCCAGTTCCCCATGACCATGGCCGTGGTGAACGCCGCGATGGCGACGACTCCCCCGGTCCAGGCCAGTGAGGACCTCAAGGTCCACCAGAGCTGGGCGGAGGCCACGAGCAGCAGAGCCAGCACGGCGCCCCAGGGCAGGACCCAGGCGCCCTCCTCGGTGGTGGTGCCTCCGATCCAGCTGAAGTGCAGGTGCAGCACGGTCCCGAGGATTCCGACGCCGGCCCCGATCAGGACCGCGACCAGCAGCGGCACCCAGCCGCGTCGGCCTGTGGGGCGGGTGCCCCTCCGCTCCCGGCCCGAGCGCGGCCCCGCGCCGGCCGGGGACTGCCCGGCCGGCGTCGGACCCTGCTGGTGGTCCCGCAGATCAGGAGCGGGCACGGGCGCGGGCGGCCTTACTGCGCTCCCCGGCGTCCAGGATGAGCTTGCGGATGCGGATCTCCTCGGGGGTGATCTCCACGCACTCGTCCTCGCGGGCGAATTCGAGGGACTCCTCCAGGGTGAGCTTCTTCGGCGGGGTCAAGCCCTCGAAGGAGTCGGAGGAGGCCGCACGCATGTTGGTGAGCTTCTTCTCCTTGGTGATGTTCACGTCCATGTCATCGGCGCGGGAGTTCTCGCCGACGATCATGCCCTCGTACACCTCGGCACCCGGCTGGACGAAGAACGTGCCGCGCTCCTGCAGGTTGATCATGGCGAACGGCGTGGCAGTGCCGGAACGGTCCGCCATGAGGGAGCCCTTGTCCCGGTACTCGATCGGACCGGCCCAGGGCTCGAAGCCGTTGGCGTAGGAGGAGGCGATGCCGGCGCCGCGGGTGTCCGTGAGGAACTGCGTGCGGAAGCCGATCAGACCGCGGGCCGGCACGTTGAACTCCATGCGGATCCAGCCGGTGCCCTGGTTCTTCATCTCGGTCATGCGGCCCTTGCGGGCGGCCATCAGCTGGGTGATCGGCCCCATGAACTCCTCGGGGGTGTCGATGGTCATCAGCTCCATCGGCTCATGCACCTTGCCGTCGATGGTCTTGGTGACCACCTGCGGCTTGCCCACGGTCAGCTCGAAGCCCTCGCGGCGCATCTGCTCCACCAGGATGGCCAGTGCCAGCTCGCCGCGGCCCTGGACCTCCCAGGCGTCGGGACGCTCGGTCGGCAGGACCTTGAGGGACACGTTGCCGATGAGCTCGGCATCCAGCCGGTCCTTGACCTGGCGCGCGGTGACCTTGGCGTTCTTGACGCGGCCGGCCATCGGGGAGGTGTTGATGCCGATGGTCATGGAGATCGCCGGATCGTCCACGGTGATCAGCGGCAGGGGCTTCGGGTTCTCGGCGTCCGTGAGGGTCTCGCCGATCATGATGTCCTCGATGCCGGCGACGGCCACGATCTCACCCGGACCGGCCGAGTCGATCGGCGCGCGGGACAGGCCCTTGGTGCCCAGCAGCTCGGTGATCTTCACGTTCTTCAGCTGGCCGTCCTGACGGGCCCAGGCGACCTGCTGGCCCTTCTTCAGGGTGCCGTTGAAGATGCGCAGCAGGGCCAGTCGGCCCAGGAACGGAGAGGCGTCCAGGTTGGTGACGTGCGCCTGCAGAACCTCGCCCTCGGTGTACGTCGGGGCCGGGATGTGCTCCATGATGGTGGCGAACAGCGGCTCCAGGTCTTCGCTGTCCGGAAGTCCGCCGTCGGCCGGCTGATTGAGGGAGGCCCTGCCCGCCTTGCCTGAGGCGTAGACGATCGGCAGGTTCAGCACGGAGTCCAGGTCCAGATCATCGACCTCGTCGGAGAGGTCCGAGGCCAGACCCAGCAGCAGGTCCATGGAATCGGACACCACGCCGTCGATGCGGGCATCGGGGCGGTCGGTCTTGTTGACCACGAGGATCACGGGAAGCTTGGCGGCCAGGGCCTTGCGGAGCACGAAGCGGGTCTGCGGCAGTGGGCCCTCGGAGGCGTCCACTAGCAGCACGACGCCGTCCACCATGGACAGACCGCGCTCGACCTCGCCACCGAAGTCGGCGTGGCCGGGGGTGTCGATGACGTTGAAGGTGACGGACTCGCCCTTCGCGGACGGACCGGAGTAGAACACGGTGGTGTTCTTGGCGAGGATCGTGATGCCCTTCTCGCGCTCCAGCTCGCCGGAATCCATCACCCGGTCCTCCACCTCGCCGTGGCTGGAGAAGGCGCCGGCCTGGCGCAGCATCGCATCCACCAAGGTGGTCTTGCCGTGGTCCACGTGGGCCACGATGGCGACATTGCGGAGGTCGGTGCGCTGGGTGAGGGTTTCAGTCATAGGGGTGCCTGTTCATCGAGGGCGGCGGGCTGGCGGGCGCCAAGAGGTTGCTAGCCGTCAAGGGCCCCGTCCGATTATACGGGACCGAGCCAATCCCTTCGGACACGCCTCGGACCGCCCCGCCTCAGTAGGGGCGTTCCCCGAGGGACTCGAGCAGCTGACGGCGCTCGGTGCGCTTGGTCAACTGTTCATCGGGATCCGGCACCGGAGCCGCCGAGAGCAGTCGCTTGGTGTACTCCTGCGTCGGATGGTGCAGGACCTCCTGCGTCAGCCCCTGCTCCACCTGGCGGCCGTCCTTCAGGACGAGGACCCGGTGCGCCAGCATGTCCACCACCGCCAGGTCGTGTGAGACGAACAGGCAGGCGAACTCATAGCGGGACTGCAGCTCGGCGAACATGTCCAGGACCGCGGCCTGGACGGAGACATCGAGGGCAGACGTCGGCTCGTCCGCGATCAGCACCTCCGGGTCCAGGGTCAGGGCCCGGGCGATGGAGATGCGCTGACGTTGACCACCGGAGAGCTCATGGGGGAACCGGTTGACCACCGAGCGCGGCAGCTTCACCGCGTCCAGCAGCTCGTAGGCGCGGTCCAGCCGCGTCTGACGGTTGCCGACGTTGTGGATGACCATCGGCTCGGTGATGACATCGCCGATCGGGAACCTCGGGTCCAGCGAGGCCGCCGGGTCCTGGAACACCACGCCGATCCGCTTGCGCAGGGCGCGCGCATCCTTCCCGGCGAGCCGGGTCAGGTCGCTGCCGTGGATCTTCAGCGAGCCGGATGCCACGGGCAACAGCCCCAGGACCGACTTGGCGATCGTGGACTTGCCGGAACCGGACTCGCCCACGAGTCCGAGGATCTCCCCCGGTGCCACCGTGAAGTCGATGTCATGGACCACGCGGTTCTTCTTGCCCCGGTGGTCGTACTCGATGCAGAGGCCCTGCGCCTCGATCGCATAGACCGCCGTGGTCTGCGTGGAGGTCACCGGTGACGGCTCCGCCACCTGCAGTTCAGTGCCCAGGCGCGGCACGGAGCCGAGCAGCCGCTCGGTGTAGGGGTGCTGGGGGTTCTGCATGACCTGGTGGACCTCGCCGGACTCCACGAGCTCGCCGCGCAGCATCACGCAGACCCGGTCGGCCATGTCCGCCACCACACCCATGTTGTGGGTGATGAGCAGGATGCCGGTGTTCAGCTGATCCTTCAGCGAGCGCAGCAGTTCGAGGATCTCGGCCTGCACGGTCACGTCGAGGGCCGTGGTCGGCTCGTCCGCGATGATGACCTCGGGCGAGCAGCTGATGGCCATCGCGATGACGATGCGCTGGCGCTGGCCGCCGGAGAACTGGTGCGGGTACTGCTTCAGCCGGTGCTTTGCGTCCGGGATCCCGACCATCTCCAGCAGCTCCACCGCCCGCCGGTCCGCCTCGGTGCCGTAGGCGATGCCGTGCACGTTGAGCGACTCGGTGAGCTGGTCCCCCACCGTGAGCACGGGGTTCAGCGCGGTCATGGGCTCCTGGAAGACCATGGCGGCGTGCCGGCCGCGGATCTTGCGCAGACCGTTCGCGTCCAGCTTGGTGACCTCACGGTCCCCCAGCATGACGGTGCCGGTGACGCTCGCGTTGGCCGGGAGCAGTCCCATGGCCGTCGACGAGGTCACCGACTTGCCGGAGCCGGATTCGCCGACCAGCGCCACAACCTCGCCGGGCTTGATGTCGAAGCTGACACCCTTGACCGCGTTGACGTCACCGAACTCGGTGTTGAAGGTGACGGAGACGTCCTGGAAGGACAGGATCGGCCTGCCGTCGCGGTCGGGGTGGCGTTGCACCAGCCCCAGTGAGCCGGTTGCCGGGGACGTGCCCGACGTCGGCCGCGCAACGCCGGCGCCCCGGCCCGCCTGCCCGGCTCGCTGAGACCCGCCGGAGCCGGCGCTTTGGTCACCGCGGGCGCCCTGGTCGTTGCGGTCGTTCTGGTCGTTCGTGTTCCTCTTGCGTCCGAAGATGCTCATGGGTTTCCAATCGTTCCCGAGCCACGAGGGTCGGAGGGTCCTTGGGTCGGGGTGTTGCCGCCGATCTGCGAGCCGCCTCCGGGAACTCTGGGCCCGGTGTCCACGCTCGGGTGGACGGCGCCGGCGGTGGCGGCAGCCAGGTCCTTGGACCGGCCGGAGAAGCCCAGGAAGCCCCGCTTCCTGCCGCGGGAGCCCTGACGGGGATCGAAGGCGTCCCGGAGGCCGTCACCGATGAAGTTCACGGACAGGGCGATCGCCAGGATGAACATGCCGGGCCACCAGAACAGCCACGGCCGGGTGGTGAACGCGTTCTGGTACTGGCTGATGAGCAAACCGAGGGAAGAGTCCGGTGGCTGCACCCCGAAGCCGAGGAAGGACAGAGAGGTCTCCAGCAGGATGGCCGCGGCGATGGCGAACGTCGCGTTCACCACGATCACACCCACTGTGTTGGGCAGCAGATGCCGCAGGATCACGCGCCCGGGTTTGGCTCCCATGGCCACGGCAGCGGCCACGAACTCCTTCTCCCGCAGGGACAGCACCTCACCGCGGACCAGGCGGGCGAGGGAGGTCCAGGTGACCAGCCCGAGGACCAACGCCAGCGGCAGGATGCCGGCACCGAGCCCCGCGGACATCTGACCGAGGACCGCCGCAAGCACCAGCAGCGGGATCACGATGACCAGATCGGTAGCCCGCATCAGGACGGCATCGATCCAACCGCGGAAGTACCCGGCCAGGGAGCCGACCACGGAACCGATCACGGTGGAGACGATGCCCACCACGAGGGCGATGATCAGCGACTGCTGGGTCCCCCGCATGGTGAGGGCGAAGTAGTCCTTGCCGGTGGAGTCCTGCCCGAAGGGGTGCTCCCCCCACTGGATGCCCTGGCCGCCCAGCCATTGGGGCACGAGGGACAGTGTGGGGTTGCCGCCGTTGACCACGGCGCCGGCCGCCGCATAGTCCTTGTCCCACCAGCCCGGGATGCCGGCATAGCCGATGGAGGTGAAGGCCAGGATGAAGATCAGCGCCAGGAAGACGGCGGAGATCATGGCGGCCTTGTGGTTGCGGAAGCGCCGCCGGACCAATTGCCCCTGGCTGTAGGACTTGCCGGTCTGCTGGCGCAGCTTGGCATCCTCGACCTCAGCCAGGTTGGCCATGTCCACGGCGGTCTGGGAGGGACCGGCTCCGTTGCGGGCGTTCTCCTCCGGGGTGTACTCGGGCATGTTGCGGGGGGTCCCGTCTTCGTTGCTCATGCGACTCACACTCGAATCCGGGGGTCGAGGACGGCGTACAGGATGTCTGCCAACAGGTTGAAGAGGACGGCGGCCGTGCCCGTGACCAGGAAGAAGGCCATGACGGGCGCGGGGTCCACCTGTTCCAGGCCGGTGCGGAACAGTTCGCCCATGCCCTTCCATCCGAAGACCTGCTCGGTGATGACCGCGCCGCCGATCAGGCCGGCGAAGTCGAAGGCCATGATGGTGGTGATGGGGATGAGCGAGTTGCGGAAGGCATGCTTGAGGATGACCTGCCGTTCGTTCAAGCCCTTGGCCCGTGCCGTGCGGATGTAGTCCTGCTGGCTGACCTCGAGCATGGAGGCCCGTGTGTAGCGCGAGTAGCTGGCCAGGGAGATCAGGGCGAGCAGGATGGTCGGCAGCAGCAGCTGGGTGCCCTTGTCCAGGAAGTCCTCCCAGAACGTGCCGGCGAAGTTCGGGGTCTCCGAGCCGATGGTGGCGATCGGGCGTCCCACGATCTCCAGGTAGGACGGCCACGAGCGGAAGAGGTGCTCGACGATGATCAGTCCGCCCATCACCACGGCGGTGAACACGGAGACCAGGGTCGCCGCGCCCTTGGAGTACCCGCCCATCAGGCGGCCGATGGCGATGGCCACACCGATGGCCACCACGGCGAGGATGAGGATGATCAGCCAGTTCGGATCCCACAGCAGGCCATAGGTGGCGTAGTAGGCGACCAGGCCGAGCACGGCTGTGGTCAGGCCGGCGTACAGCACGCGGCGGTTCTTGAGGCCCGCTCCCAGGACGGTGGCCCCGACGGCCGCTGCCACGCCGACCAACGTGATCACGACCGGCCCGAGCTGCGGATAACGGGCGAAGTTCAGCCAGTCCATGTAGGGCAGGGCGACACAGGTGAAGGCGAAGGCGCCGAGGAAGGTGAACAGCCGGCGTCGGGCATTTCCGGCCAGGATGGCCTGCAGGGCGAGGCCGAGGACCAGGCCGACGACGATGATCGTGGGCCAGGAGAATCCGGGGTCCGGGCTGGCGAGCCAGTCATTGAAGCCGATGGCCAGATACTCCTTCAGAAGTACGGCAGCCCAGAAGACCGGCAGGGAGAAGAACATGAAGGTCAGGAAGGTCACCACATAGTCGATCCCGGAGTACTGGCGGATGGCCGTCAGGATGCCGATGAGGACGCCGAAGACCATGGCGATCACGGTGGCCAGCACCACGAGCCGCAGGGTCGAGGCCGCCGCCAGCCCCAGCAGGTCGATGACCTGCTGGCCGGAGCGGTTGGTGCCGAGGTCGCACTGGCCGATGACGCATTTGCCGACGCCGGTCAGCCAGTCCCAGTACCGCGCGTACCACGGCTGGTCCAGCCCCATGAAGTCGATGCGCTGTTCGATCAGGTACTCGCGGTTGTCCGCATTGGACTCCCGGAGGTCCTTGAGCGGGTCACCGGAGTTGATGGTGAGGACGAACAACAACAGGGAGGCACCGAGGAGTACCAGGAATGAGCTGCCGAAGCGGCGGAGGATAAATTTCAGCACAACGGGGCGTTGCCTTCCATGCAAGGAGGGGAAACAGCTGGGGCCCGGCCGGCGATGGTCGGGCCCCGACTGCGGAGGCGTGTCAGGAGATCAGAGAGACCTGATCAGCTCACGCACTCACTCGACACGTGCCCACTGCTCCGCGTTCCACACGGCCCCGGTCTGGGTGGCAGTGTTGCGGACGTTGGCGATGTCCGCGGAGTGGGCCACGATCCCCGGGTGGGCGTACAGCGGGATACCGAAGAGGTTGTCCCACAGGGCCTTCTCGATCACCTTCACCTGTTCGGCGTGGACCTCCGGGTCCACCGAGCTGGCAAGGGTGTCCCAGGCGGCGTCGACCTCTTCGTTGGAGAACTCGCCGTAGTTCTGAGCGCCCTCGGAGTGGTAGATGTTGCGGCCGGAAGCGATCTGGCCGGAACCGGACCATGCGAACAGGGCCACCTCCCAGTCGCCCTGCGGCTGGACCACGCCGAAGAAGTCGGCGTGGCCGGCGTCGATGACGTTGAAGCCCGCCTCATCGCAGGAGGACTTGATCATGGCGACGGTCTCGGCACGGCGGGGGTTCGGCATGCTGTAGCCGATGCGGACATCCAGGTTGGACTCCCCCGACTCCTCGACGAGCTGGGTGGCACGCTCCATGTCGACCTCGTCGTACTGGCCCTCATAGGAGGCGTCCACGACCTCCTGGTAGCTCTCCTGGAAGGGGAAGACCTCGCGGGCGTTCATGACGATCGCCTCGGGGTCCAGCGGCTTGATGAGGTTGTCCACGATGTTCTGCCGCGGCACGCACAGGGCGAAGGCCTCGCGCAGCTCCGGGCTGTCCGCGAAGAGCGAGTCCTCCATGAAGTTGAAGTCCAGGTGCTCCCATGTCAGGGAGGCGTCCTGCTGGATGACGATCTGATCTCCCAGGCCCTTGAGCTGCTCAAGGGTGTCCACGGTGGCCTGCGGCTCGATGACGTTGAGGTCACCGTTCTGCAGGGCCTGGACGTGGGTGTCAGCCGCGGCGAAGCGGATGACCAGCTCCTGGGTGGCCGGCGGGGTGCCCCACCACTGGTCGTTGGCCTCCAGGGTGATGGACTGGCCCGGTTCCCAGCTCTTGAACTTGTACGGACCGTTGGAGGGGGCGATCTCCTCGGACGGCAGCTCACCCGGCGAGGTGTTCCAACCGGTGTTCCAGAACTCGGCGGCCGGGGCCAGCGCCTCGGCATCCTCGTTCTGGATGGACTCGATCATGGCGTCCATGCCCATGCCGGACTGCTCGGCGACCACGTGGGCCGGCTGCGCGGCATCGAGGAGGATCGGCCAGTCGGCATAGGGCTCCGCGAAGGTGATGGTGAATTCCTTGCCAGCCGGATCGCCCTCCGGCGCCTCCGGGACGCGGCCACCGAACTCCTGGGCGATGGCATTGAACAGTGGCGTGGCGTTCTCGCCCTCTCCGGTGGCGATCCGCGGGTTCTCCGCACCCCACTTGAGGATGTAGTCCGCGGCGGTCACCGGGGTGCCGTCGGACCACACGGCGTCCTCATTGATCGTGTACTTGACCTGGAGCGGATCATCGGAGATCTTCTCGTAGGTGCCGTACTCCTCGTTCTGGTAGATCTCGCCGTCGGTGCCGAAGTACGCGAAGGTCGAGATCATGCGCTCGGTGATCGCGTTGTTGTAGGTGGAGTAGGTCTCCGGGGTCATGGAGTTGTAGGAGATGAACTCGTCCTCGCCCACGGAGTAGGAGATCGAGCCGTCCTGGGTCTCGATATCGCCGAGGTCGGCCATCCCGGTGTCCGTGGGTTCGACCGTGAGCTTGTTGCCGGCTTCGCCGGTGAACACCTCACCATTGCTGCCTTCCGGAGCGGGACTGCCGGAGTCGTTGTTCTCGGCCGGACCACCCGGCGCGCAGGCGGTCATGACGAGTGCCGAGCTGGCCAAGAGGGCAGCAGCGGCAGAAAGCTTTGTGTACTTCATCAAAGCGTCTCCATTCGAACAGGTGCGAGACGTGGGGTTGCTCCCGATCCGACCCGGTATGGGGTGGGAGGGCCGGTCCGATTCCGGCGCCCAAGCGGGATTCCGCTTCGGCAACAGAGGGTGAGCAGCACCACAAGGTGTGAAAGAGAATAGCCCCGCAACATACGAAAGCAACATTGAATAGTCCGCCGAAGAGCCAATCGTTACCATCCCGTAACTTAGCCGGGTGTCCCGTAATCCCGCGTGTTTCCGGGGCGTTACAGCAGGTGACTATCTATGTAGACAATGTCCTCGAAACGGGTGTTTCACATCACCACCCGCAGGTTTCCGCCGAAAGTGACCCCTGCCGCAGGCCGTCCGGCCAGGCCTGCGGCTCCGGCTCAGCGAGGAAGTTGCGGGCCTATCGGGAAGTAGGGCAGGTAGGACACTCCGGAGATGTTGTATTTGAACTTGATCCCCATGATGATGCGGATGCCCACGTGCATCCCCCACGCCCCGGCCGCGAACAGCTGACCCAGCCGGCGGTTGACCAGGGACAGGGGCGCCCCGAGCTCCACGGCCAGGGACACGACCGCCATCACGGTGAACAGCTCCTTCTGCCGGTACAGCGCGGCCCCGGCCTCCGGCTTGGTGGAGCCGAAGAGGTCCTTGCGCATCCCGTCCACGGCGATCTGGCCGCGCAACACGTCTCCCCCGGCCCACTTCAGACCGAGCGGTCCGCGGACCTTCGCCATGCCGGAGATGAAGTACACCACCACAGTGGCCACGTTCATGGCGGTCGGCACAGCCCCATAGGCACGGTGGTAGCGCTGGGGGAAGAGGGTGCCATCGCGCAGCAGTGAGTCGAGGCTGAGGGCATCTGCGGACCGCGTGGTACCCAGGACCATCTGGTGCATCGTGAGCATGTTGTCACTGTGCAGAAGCATGGTCCAGGAGTTGCGATAGCTGATGGTCCACAGCTGCAGGGCCGCATTGAGCGGTCCGGTGAACTTGTGACCCACGCCCAGGGTGGCGGCGATGTTCACGGCCTGGGCCGCATCGAAAATCCCGTCGGCCACCCGCGGCGGCAGGGGCTTCTTGAGGATCTTGACCACTCCCACCGGAGTGAACTGGGAGGCGTCCTGGGCATGGAGCCTGCGGAACATGGCCCGCCGCCTGATGTTGTGGACCGCCGAGAAGATTCCGGTGGCCACCCTCAGCACCGCGGGGCGGATCGGCTGGGCCGCGGGCCGCAACAGGTCGACGGCCTTCTGGAACGCCGGGGAATCGAAGGATGGGAAGGTGTTGCCGGCGCCGTTCACGGTGTGGCCTCCTGCTCGGTTGCGGTGCGGGGTGCGGTCTGGACGGTGTTCTCGGTGACATAGTCGCCTGCGGTGTTGCCGGTGCCGATCGGCCGCGGCGGGACGTTGCCCAACTCGGAGCGGGCCATGGGTCCGGTGGGCGGCCCCTGTGCATCCTGCGTGTCGTCATGCCGGGTCTCGGCCACGGCCGTCGCGGTCCCGCCGACGTCGGCCCGCGCATGGACGGTCTCCATCTGCGGAGTGGTGTTGCCGGCAAAGTAGGTGTCGAAGAAATACCGCGACCGCACGATCTCCACGCGGACGATGCCGGCTTCCTTGCGCCGCCTCAGGGCTGCGGGGCTCGCGCCCTGACCCGCGGCTCGGCGTTGCTGTTCGGCCAGGGCGTCGGCGTAGCGCTGGGCGACCTCCACCGCGCGGCCCTGGCGGACCATGCGGGTGATCTGCTTGCGGACCTGATTCAGCCCACCGGCACCGAAGTGACTGTAGTGCGGGACGATCCGTTCGCCGTCGGCGGTGAATCCGGCCACGTGCGGGATCCGGGTCCGGTCCTTGCGGTCATCGGAGAACATCGGATAAGTGGACAGCGGGAAGGAGTCCTCCTCGTTCTTGTCCTTGCCGTTGAAGTAGTGGCGTACAGGAGAGAGCAACACGGCCGCGAAGGCGACGCCGGCCGCCAGCGCCCAGAGGTCGCGCTCCGCCGCGCGCGGTGCCGGAACGATGGCCCTCACCGCCGCCGGCAGCGCAGCCGGGTGGAGTGACGCGGGGATGGCGGACCGGCTCACGGCGGCAGTCAGGTCTGCCGCAGAGAGGCTCTGTGAGATGCGGTGCGAGAGGTCGTGCGAGAGGTCGATGGTCACGATCGATCCTTTCGGTGTGGGTGCGGGTGGAAACGGATACGGGTGAGTGCGATAGGGGCGGATGCGGATACGAGTGGGTACGGCTGAGACGGTGTGGGTACGGCGAGCAACGGGTCCGGGGCAGAGCGGCACTGCGCGGCCGGGCCGCGTCAGCGGTGTGCGGCGGCGTCGGCCATGGCGGCCCGGGCAGCGTGGAGTCCGGCCATGCCGTGGACTCCCCCGCCGGGTGGCGTGGAGGAGGAGGCCAGGTACAGGCCGGGCGTGGAGGTGCGGTGTGGGCTGAGGACCGGTGCGGGGCGCAGGATCTGCTGCAGCCCGCCCATGGACCCTCCGGCCACGTCCCCTCCGATGAGGTTGGGGTTCCAGGACTCGAGGGCCGACGGCGGGGTGGCCACCCGGTGGACGATGCGGTCCCGAAAACCGGGGGCGAAGCGCTCGATCTGCGATTCGATCAGGTCATCGACCGGGGCGTCGTAGCCGCCGGGCACGTGGGCATAGGTCCACAGCACGGTCTTGCCGGCGGCCTCACCGGTCGCCCGGGACGGATCTGCCCCCTGCTGCTGGCAGACCATGACGAAGGGCTTCTCCGGGATCCGTCCGGCCTTGGCCTCGCGCTCGGCGTGCTCCATCTCGGCGAGCGACCCGCCCACGTGGACGGTGCCGGCACCACCGACCCGCGGGTCCGTCCACGGGACCGGTCCATCGAGCAGGTAGTCGATCTTGGACACCCCGGTACCGTATCTCCACCGCTTCAGGTGGCCGGCGTACCGATCGGTGAGGTCGGCGCCCTTGAGCTGCAGCAGCTGCCGAGGCGTGAGGTCGAGCAGGATCGCATCGGCACCAGCGAACTCACCGAGGTCGGTGACCTCGTGATTCAGGTGGATGCGGCCTCCGTGGGCGTGCAGGACGGAGGCCAGCGCGTCCGCGATCCCCTGGGAGCCACCCCGGGCGACGGGCCAGCCGCGGGTCATGCCGAGGGCCCCGAAGATCAGGCCGAAGGCCGAGGTCAACAGGTGTGAGGGCGGCAGGATGGCGTGGATCGAGGATCCCGCGAACAGGGCCCGGGCCGGCTCGTCGCGGAAGATCGTGCGGCCGAGGGCCCCGGACGGCCAGAGAGCACGCACCCCGAACCTCGCCATGCTGACCAGGTGCGGGGGCAGACGGACCAGGGAGGGCCCGAGGATGTTCTCCAGGTGGGCGTCGATGTTCCCGACCAATGGTGCGTGCAGCCGCTGCCAGGCCGCTCCATCACGGCCCAGTCCACTGACCGTGGCCTCCATCGAGTCCTGCAGGAGGGCCGCGGGCCGCCCGTCGAGCGGGTGCGCCATCGGGTATTCGGGGTGGAGCCATTCCAGGCCGTGATCGGTCAGGCCCAGGTCGCGGAAGACAGGACTGGCCACCCCGAAGGAGTGCCCGGCCGCCCCCAGGTCCACGATCGTTCCCGGCCCCAGGAGGTCCGTCGACGCGGAGGCGCCGCCGTAGGCTGAGTGGCGCTCATAGACGTCCACCGCCCAGCCGGCCCGGGCCAGCACGGCGGCAGCGGTGAGCCCGTTCGGCCCGGAGCCGACGACGACGGCCCGCCGGCCGCCGCTGGTACGCGCCGCCTGCGTACCTGCACTGTTCTGCGGTGTGTGCTGAGCCATGGAGTCTGCTTCCGTCCTTTGAAGATCCTGTGAATATCCTGCAGGGTCGGAATGAGACGTGGATGAGCCGTGGATGAGATATCGATGAATGCCGCGCTCAGTCGTCGGATGCCGCCCGGCCTGTCCTCTCCCCTGACTCTGTTGACTCTGTTGACTCTGTTGACTCTGTTGACTCTGCAGACTCTTGCCGGCCAGAGCCGGCGTCGGCCAGGTCCTGCGGATGGGTGGCCGGGTCCAGGGGCGCACCGGACTGGTAGACGGCACGCGCCAGGGTGTTCGAGGCCAGGGAGGACACGATCACCAGGGCGCAGATCGTCACAGCCGCCATCATCAACGTCCACCACTCGAAACCGTCCCGGCCGGTCAGGTGGACGAAGATCCCGATGACCACCAGGGGCAGTCCCATCCCGGCGGCCGGGGAGAAGACGTTCATCATCTGCAGCGCGTCCTTGGCCCGGAGCATGGACACGGCGGAGAGCAGCACCAGCAGGGCCCCGCCGAGGATGAGCACGGCGGCTGTCAACTCATAAACCTCGAATCCAGCCATCAGCGTTCCCCCCTCGTCAGGATGCGGGCCAGCGCCACGGTCGCCAGGATGCCCAGGAAGGCTGCCAGCATGGCGGCGTCCTGGATGATGGCCGAGCCGGTCTGGATGCCGATGATCATCAGGATGCCGAGGGCCGCGAAGTAGACGAGGTCACCGACCACTGCCCGTTCGGCGGCCGAGGTGGCGGAATAGATCCGGAACATGCCCAGGACCACCGCGACGGCGAGGACGCCCATGGCCAGGACCAGCAGGAGGTCAGGGACGGAGTCGATGCTCATGGGCGCCGCCCCCTTCCTGCTCCGGGCTCTGTTCCGGGTCCCGCTCCGGGTCCCACTCCGGAAGCCCCTCCGGATCGGGTTTCCCAGCCGCTGCCCCGCGTCATCCTCAGCAACCGGTCCTCCATCTCCCGCAGTCCATCTCGCACGGAGTCCCGGTCCGAGTCGAACACGGAGTGCACGAAGACCGTGGCCGGTTCGGTGTCCGTGCCGTGCGCCGTGCCGACCACCAGGGTGCCCGGGGTGATGGTGATGGACGAGGCCATCCACGTCACCTCCAGGTCCGTGGCACAGCGCAGGGGAAAGCCCACGATCGACGGTTCGGCGAACGTTCCGGGCGTGAGGGCCCGCCGCGCGACCTGCAGCGAACCTGAGATGACCTGGCCGATCAGCCAGACCAGATAGCGCACCATGTTCCAGGTGCTGAAGCGCCAATGGTCACTCATTCGCTGCCACCTCCCAGGACAGCCTCCACATAGGGGCCGGTCTCGAACAGGCCGGCCGCGGCCGTCTCGATGAACGGCATCAGCGTACCGGCGAAGACGAAGAGCAGCACGGAGACCCCGATCATCACCACACCGGGAGCCAACAGCCGGCCCGGGATGCGGACGGAGTCCGGCACCGCCTCCTCAGGGCCTCGATCCCGGCTGCCGTCGGCCAGGACCGGCCGATACGTGCGCAGCGGCTCGCCCGCGAAGGACCTGCCCCACAAGCGTTGCAGGGCCACGAGGGTCGCCACGGAGGCCAGCACGATCGCGGTCAGGAACACCGGGGCGTACCACTCGGGGTTGCCGCCACCACCCTCGGGCCCGGCCACCGAGAGGGCCAGCCCCAGCTTGGCCCACAGGCCCGAGGTCGGCGGGAGACCGGCCAGGGACAGCAGACCGAGGGCCACCACCACGGCGGCCAGCCGGTCCCGGTGCAGCAGTCCGGAGAGTTTGCCGAGGATCCCGGTGCCATAGGTCTGTTCGACGGCGCCGGCCGTGGTCAGCAGGGACGCCATGGTCACCACGTGGTGGATGAGGTAGAACAGGCCGGCGGCCACGGCAGCCGGTGACGCGATGGCCACGCCGATGAGGATATGGCCCACCCCGGCGATCATCTGGAAGGCCATGACCCCGCGGAAGCGGCTCTCTCCGAGGGAACCGAGCGCCCCCATCACCATGGTGGCGAGCACGACGACGGCGATCACCACCGCGACCGTGGTCGCGGTGCCGTGGGGGGCCGGCGTCGTGACCGTGCTTCCGGCCGTGCCGGCCGAGCCCCCGGGAGCGAACGCGGTGAAGTAGATCCGGAAGATCGCGTACAGCGCGACCTTGGTGTGGAGCGCGGAGAACAGCGCCATGATGCCGGCCGACGTGCCCGGATAGGCGCGCGGCATCCAGCCGTGGACGGGGACCACGCCGGCCTTGATGGCCAGGGCCAGCAACACGACCGTGACGGCCAGCGCCACCTGCGGGTCCTCGCCGGCGCGCCCGGCCAGGGCGGCCAGGTTCACGGTGCCGGCCGAGCCGTAGACGAGACCCACGCCCATCACCAGGATCGCGCTCGTGACGAGGTTGACGATCACGAACATGCGGCTGATCCCCAGCCGGCGCCACGAGCCGGTCACCGCGATGAGCGCATAGGAGGGCAGCAGCATGACCTCGACGAACACGAAGAGGTTGAACAGGTCACCGGTCAGCAGGGCGCCGTTGACGCCGGACATCAGCATCAGGGCCAGGGCGGGAACGAACCGCAGGCGGTCCTCACCGGACGCGGTGAGGAACCAGCACGAGGCGGCGGTGGCCAGGCCGGTGGTCGCCAGCATCACCGCCGTCAGGGTGTCCGAGACGAACGGGATGGCGATCCCGCCCTCATAGCTGCCGATCGCGCTGGCCAGGACCGGGGTGTCCCCGTGGTGGATCATCAGCGCGATGGCGGCGGCCAGCACCAGCACCGGGACGGCGATGATGAGGACGCGGTCCAGCATCCGGCGGCGCAGGATCACCGAGACGCCCGCGAACAGCAGGGGGACGGCCACGAAGAGCGGCAGCAGGGAACCGATGAACTGGTCGGTCATGCGCGGTCCACCCCCCGCTGGTTCTCTGGCTGGCCGTCGGACTGGCCGCCGGACTGACCGGCTGGCTGGCCGGCCGGCCGGTCGTCTGGCTGGTCGTCTGGCTGGTCGTCGTAGTCGTAGTCGTGGTCGTCGTCGTGGTCGCTGACGGTGGGCGCCCTCTCCTGGTCGTCGTTCCGGCCGATGACCGCGAGGGCGAGCATGAGGATGGTGGTGGCCATGGCGATGACGATGGCCGTCAGGACGAAGGCCTGCGGCAGGGGGTCGGCGGCCTCGGCTGCGGTGGTGCCGTCCATGAGCGGCTCGTGGCGCCAGCCGGGCACCCCGGTGGCGAGCAGCAGCAGGTTCGCGGAGTGGGAGATCAGGGTGAGCCCGAAGATGGCGCGCACCATGTCCCGCTGCTGCAGCAGCCAGACCCCGGCGGTGGTCAGCACGCCCACGGTGATGGCGAGGACGAAGGTGGAGTCGAACATGTCACCGCCCCCATTCTTCGGGCGGGACACCGGAGGAGATGTGCTGCGTCTGCGGCCGGACGGGGATGGAGCTGGTCACGGGTTCGGCTTCCTCCAGGGTGTCCGGTGCCGGGGTGTCCATCTCCCCCAGGAATGCCTCGTCCACCCGCTCCCGGGTGCTCTCGCCGCCCTCCTGCTCGGCGGAGGCCGGCGCCGTGCCGAGGACGTTGAAGGCCAGCATGACCAGCCCGATCACGGCGAGGTAGACGCCGGCGTCGAAGATCATGGACGTGGTCACGTGCTGTCCCAGGAGATAACCGTGCTGGGGCTCCATGTAGGTCCCCGTGAAGGCCATGTTCACCAGGCCGATGACCACGGCCATCACCACGCCGCCGCCGATGAGGTACAACGGGGCGCGCGGCGGGCCGATCTGACGGTCCTTCGAGGTCGAGAGGTACAGCAGTCCGACCACGGCCGAGCCGACCAGTGCCGCGATGAACCCTCCGCCGGGCTCGTTGTGGCCGCGCAGGAAGAGGATGGCGGAGACGACCGCCAGGATCGGCAGGATGACCTTGAGCATCAGCTGCAGCTGGCTGGTGTTGCCCCACGAGTCCAGGATGGCGCGCCGGGCGGTCGGGGTGCCGAGGTCGGGACCCTCCGGGGCGTCGGAGCCGTCGTCCTCGCCAGGCGTTGCCGGGATCAGTTCCGGGTCCAGGTGGCGGTTGCGGATGGTGGAGAGGATGGCGGCGATAGCCACCCCGGTCATGCCCAGAACGGACAGTTCCCCGAGGGTGTCCAGGGCGCGGAACTCCACCAGGATGACGTTGACGATGTTGACCCCGCCCGTGATGTCCTGGCCGTTCTCCAGCAGGTACGTTCCGACCTCCGACTTGTCCCGCCGGCTGGTCAGCCCCCAGACGGCCAGGCCGGTCGCCAGTCCGGCGCTCACGGCGATGAGGGCGGCCGGCACCGCGCGCCGGGCGCGGACGCGCTGGAAGGTCCGCGGCAGCTTCTGCAGGACCAGCATGATCACGATGACGGTCAGGGACTCCACCAACAGCTGGGTGAGGGCCACGTCCGGGGCGCCGAGGGAGACGATCTGCACGGTCACCAGGATCCCGACGGCGGACAGTGCCACGGTGGCGCCGAGGCGGGAGCGGGCCATGGCCACGCCCAGGGCCGAGATGGCCAGCAGGATCAGCAGCACGACGTCGGACGCCCGGTTGAGGTTCGGCTGCAGCGGCGGCAGGACGCCGCCGGCGTTCAGCAGGAGCACGCCGGGCACCACGATGGCGGCCAGGGAGAGCACCATCATGGCCGCGTGGGAGGCGGCGGCGTCCCGGGCGGTGAGGCGGTTGACGCCTGAGCCGAGCGCCGTCAGCGCCGAGGTGGCGGACTCGATCAGGCCGGACCCGCTGAACGGCAGCTGGGCGCGTTCCAGGGCGGGCCACAGGCGGTGACGGACCGCCAGGGTGCCCAGGCCCACGGCCAACACCGCCACGGTGGTCAGCAGTTCCGGGGTGACGCCGTGCCACAGGACGAAGTGCGGGTGCACCTCCGCTCCGGGCAGGGCCGCCGTGGCCGCCGCGCCGACGGCGGTGTCCAGCAGCGGGAGGGCGAAGAGGGCGGCCACGGAGGCCAGGATCGGCAGCGCGGTGGCGCCGACGAGGATCGCACCGGGTGCGTGCCCGGCGTCGTCGTGGGAGTCGTGGGACTGGCTCAGAGCTGGTGCGGACTCCGGCGCCGGTGCACGCTGGGGATCCAAGAAGCCGCCCACCACGATCTTGGCGCAGTAGGCCACCGTCAGCACGGAGCCGAGGGCCGCACCGGCCAGGGCCACGGGGCCCGCCCAGGCGGGCAGGGCGCCGGCGGCGCCGCTGGCCGCGCCTCCAGCCGCGCCTCCGGCGGCCACCCAGTCCGTGGACCAGGCGTTGAGCGCGGTGAAGATGGACTCCTTGGAGACGAAGCCGAGCAGAGGCGGGATGCCGGCCATGGCCCCGGCGCCGAGCACCGTCACCGCGAAGGTGCCGGGCAGGGCGCGGCGCAGCGCGGGCATCCGACGCAGGTCACGGGTGCCGCTGGCGTGGTCCACCACGCCGATCATCATGAACAGCCCGGACTTGAACAGCGCGTGCGCGATGGTGTGGATCAGGGCGGCGGCGATGCCGGCCTCCGTGCCGGTGCCGATGGCGGCGACGATGAGCCCGAGCTGGCTCACCGTCGAATAGGCCATCAGCTTCTTGAGGTCGTGCTGCTGCAGGGCGCGCCAGCCGCCGACGAGGGCGGTGACGAGGCCGGCGATGACCAGCAGCACGGACCACAGCGCGTTGTCATGGAACACCGGGGAGAACCGCAGGAGCAGGAAGATGCCCGCCTTGACCACCGCGGCGGCGTGCAGGTAGGCGGACACCGGGGTGATCGCGGCCATGGCGTCCGGCAGCCAGGAGTGGAACGGGAACTGGGCCGACTTGGTCATGGCGGCGAGAGCGATGAGCAGCCCGATGGTGGTGGTGAACGCGGGGTCGGACGTCCATAGGCCACCAGCAGCCTCAGGGTCCAGGATCACCGAGAGGTCGGTGGTGCCGGCGCGCACGGCCACCAGGACGACCGCCACGAGCAGGGCCAGCCCGCCGAGGAACGTCACCAGCAGGGTGCGCATGGACGGAGCGAAGGCGTCCCGTCCTGAGCGGGCGATGAGCAGGAACGAGGCCAGCGAGGTCAGTTCCCAGCACAGGAACAGCACCATCAGGTCATCGGCGGTGACCAGGCCGACCATGGACACCGTGAACAGGGCCATGCCGAGGTAGAAACTCAGGTAGGCCGAGGGCGGCATCCCGGCGTCGAGGTACCGGGTCGAGTACACCAGCACGACGGCGCCGATGAGCAGGGAGATCAGCGTGAAGACGCTCGAGATGGGGTCGGCGGCGAAGGACAGGTCGATCCCCCACGCCGGGATCCAGGGGATGGACCACGCATTCGGTGCCGGGCCGGCGTCGACTCCCGTTCCAGCGGAGCCGCCGGCCTGCAGGGCCGGGAGGTAGAGCACCGCGGCGCCCAGGTACACGGCGGCCAGCGGCCAACCGGCGTTGCGTCCCAGCCAGCGGCAGAACAGCGGGGTGAGGATGAGTCCGACCGCCAGCAGGGCAAGCGTGAGGGCGATGGACATGCAGTTCACCCTACCCAAGCAGGGCGGCCCAGACGGCCCATGGCGGCACCGTTCAGCCGGATTCGGCGGTGGTCGGAGCGAGCTCCTTTAAGCAGTCAGGATTCAAGGACTGCTCTCGGGCCTGTTCGCTGCCAGCGAACGAATGGCGTCGGAGACCTCCACCAGCAGCCTCCGATCTGCCGGGTGGCCGCTGGCCCGGTCGGTCACCATCCCGACGGCCAGGTCCAGATCCGGGTCCGCCCAGCCCAGGCAGACGTCCGATCCGTTGTGCCCGAAGGTCCGTTCCGTGCTGGTCTGCCCCAGCGGACATCCCGCTCCGGTGCCGCCCAGTTGCACCCCGGTCCCCCAGCGGGTGGGAAGTCTGGTCCAGCCGTCCGGGCCCCCGTCCGAGCTCGGCGTACACAGCGCCTCCCGCTCCGGGGCGTGAAGCAGGTACCGGTAGAACCGCGCCAGCTCCAGCGCGGTCGTGGAGATCCCGGCCGCCGGGATCTGAGCCTGCCGGATGATCCGGCGGTTCAGGAGGGCCGCGACCACCGGCCCGCCCGGAGCGGCGCGAAGGGAGCCGTCGAACGGCAGGCAGCGGTGCAGCTCGGCATCCGGCACGCCGGGATGGACGTCCTGGAGTCCGGCCGGCTCCAGGACCAGCTCCCGCAGCAGCCCGGCCCACCCCAGGTCTCCGTCCCCACCGCTGGCCTGCCCGGTGGCCCGCCGTGCCACCTCCGCGAGGATGAATCCGAAGTCCAACGGCTGGTAGGCGGGACCGGCACCATATCTCCGGTTCCGACGCCGGCCTCCCGCCACCCGCTGCAGGGAGGCCTCGGTGCGGTGCATGGCCATCACGGCGGCCGGATAGGGCCCCGCCGAGGGGACGGCGGAGCGGTGGGTCAGGACGTCGCGGAGGGTGGTGCCGGCCTTCGAGGTCCTCTCGCTCCGCGGCCACCGGCGGCCGGAACCGTAGTCGGGCCAGTACGTGGCCACGGGCGCGTCAAGATCGAGCAGGCCTTCGCCGGCGAGCCGGTGCACCAGCAAAGATGTGAAGGGCTTGGACGCGGAGAACAGCCAGCCCAGGGCGTCGGGGCGGCAGCGGACGGCCCCTTCCACCACGGTCCGGCCGCAGTGGATCACCGCCAGCTGCACCGAGGCCCCACGCGAGGCCGCCAGCTCGAGGAGATCGGAGGCATGCACGGACCCAGCGTAATGAAGCTCATTGCCCCATGTCCCGCACCGGTATGGGGACCTCGCCGCCCTACACTCGGCTGGTGGAGAACTTCTGGCTGGCCTTCGGGCTGACACTGCTCGCCGGCCTCTGCACCGGTATCGGTGGGCTGATCTCGGTGGTCCCGCGGCGCGCGTCCGGCGCATTCCTGTCCGTCTCGCTCGGCTTCTCGGCCGGCGTCATGCTCTATGTCTCCTTCATGGAGATCATGCCCAAGGCCCTGGACTCCTTGACCGCGGCCAATGGACCGGCGGCTGGACCATGGGCTGCCGGAGCCGCGTTCTTCGCCGGGATCCTGCTGATCGGCGTCATCGACCGGCTGGTGCCTGAGCAGATCAACCCGCACGAGCCCGGGTTGGTCCACGATCCGGCTGCGGCCGTGAAGCGCCGTCGGATGATGAAGACCGGCACCGTGACCGCCGTGGCCATCGGCGTGCACAACTTCCCTGAGGGCTTCGCCACGTTCATCGCCGGACTCACCGACCTGCAGGTGGCACTGCCCGTGGCCCTGGCGATCGCCCTGCACAACATCCCGGAGGGTGTGGCCGTGGCCGTGCCGATCCGCGAGGCGAGCGGATCCCGCCGCAAGGCCGTGCGGTGGTCCTTCCTCTCCGGACTGGCCGAACCGGCCGGAGCGTTGATCGGCTTCGCCCTGCTGATGCCCTTCATGAACGACTTCACCCTGGGCCTCACCTTCGCCCTGGTGGCCGGCATCATGGTGTTCATCTCCCTCGATGAGCTGTTGCCGACCGCCCGCGAGTACGGCAAGCACCACCTGGCCATGTATGGGCTCGTGGCCGGCATGGCCGTCATGGCCGTTTCGCTGTTGCTGTTCGCGACGCTGTAGAACTGACCCATGACCACCGACCCCGGCAACAACCCGAGCACCGACACCAGCACTGCCGCCGAGGCCATCAGCGGCCGCCGGGCCGTCGGTTTCACCCTGGCTGTGCTGGCCGTGGTGTTCATCGCCATCAACCTGCGTCCGGGGGCCACCGCCCTCGGACCGGTCCTGGCCGAGGTGTCCGCCTCCCTGCAGATCAACGGCACCGTGGCCGGGGTCATCACGGCACTGCCGGGGCTGATGTTCGGACTCGTGGGATTCGTGGCCGTGAGCCTGGGTCGCCGGGCCGGGCTGTCCCTGACCATCGCCCTCAGCCTGATCGTGATGGTCCTCGGCCTGCTGCTGCGCCCCTTCGCCCCGTCCATCTGGGTCTTCATCCCGTTCACCGCCCTGGCCCTGGCTGGCATGGCCGTGGGCAACGTCCTGGTTCCCGCGTGGATCAAGCGGCACGGCGGCGGCCGCACGGTGGCCCTGATGACCCTGTACAGCATGTTCCTCACCGTGGGCGGATCCGCAGGCTCGGGCCTCGCCGCACCCCTGGCCGAAGCGGCCGGGACCACCCTGTCCGCCGCTGACCCGGCCGAGGGCTGGAGGTGGTCGCTCGGATTCTGGGGGCTGGCCGCCGTCGTCCCCCTGGTGTTGTGGTTGCTGGTGGCCCGCCGCACGGGGCACGACTTCCCGGGGACCCCGCCTCAGGATGAACCGGACCGGCCCCTGCGGTCCTCCCCCACGGCCGTGTTCCTCATGGTGCTGTTCGGAGTCCAGTCCATGAACGCCTATGTGCAGTTCGGCTGGCTGCCACAGATGTTCCGGGACGCCGGACTGGACGCCAACCTGGCCGGAGCCCTGCTGTCCGTGGTCGCGGCGCTGGGCGTGGTCGGCGGGCTCGTGATGCCCACCGTGATCGACCGGTCCCGGACCCTCGCGCCGTGGATGATCGGCTTCGGCATCGCCACCGCCGGCGGGTGGGCCGGGATGCTGCTGGCCCCGGCCGAGGGTGGCCTGTGGTGGGCCATCCTGCTGGGCCTGGGCGGCTTCGCCTTCCCGACGGCGATCGCCCTGATCCCCGCCCGCAGCCGGCAGCCACATGTCACCGCACGGCTGTCCGGATTCGTCCAGCCCTACGGCTACATCGTCGCCGCGATCGGCCCGATGGCCGTCGGATTGATCCATGCGGCCACCGGGAACTGGACCCTGGTGCTCATCCTGCTGGCCTGCTCCGGACTCGTCATGGCACTGGCCGGGCTCCGCGTCTCCGCCCGCGTCTATGTGGACGACGAGATCACGGTGCAGCGGGGCTGATCGATCACGGGTCGCCGGTCAGTAGACGACGGCCTCCTGCAGGGTGGCCTCACCCGAGCGGTCCTCGCCCGCCTCGGTGGTCCATTCGACCGTGATGACGTCCCCCACGTTGTGGTCGTTGACGATCTGTGAGAGTTCGGCGGCCGAGGTCACGGGCTGGCCGTCCACGGTGCGGACGATGTCCCGTTCCCGGAGGCCGAGCTGTTCGGCCGAGGAGCCCGGCGTCACCTCGATGACGACCGCCTGCTCCTGCTCGGTGCCCACCACGATGCCCAGGGCGCCGTCCATCCCGATGCTGACGGAGTCCGTCTCCTCACCGGAAAGGACCTGCTCCACCACATCCAGGGCCACGGTCACCGGAATCGCATACCCGTCCACCTCCTCGGCCGTCTCCCCCTGGGATGCAGCCGTGGTGATGCCGATGACCTGGCCGTCCCCGTCCACCAAGGGCCCGCCCGAGTAGCCCGGAACCACGTCCGCGCTGGTCTCGATGAGACCCGACAGCCGGGACATGTCATCGGGGACACTGGAGGAGGCCACGATCGACTCGTCCAGTCCCGTCAACTCACCGGTCACGGCGGTGAGATAGCCCTGGCCACCACCATTGCCGACGGCCGCCGTGGGCTCGCCCCGGTCCGGGAGCTCGGTGTTGATGGAGGCCGTGGCCAGGGAGGGCGCGTCCTCGATCTGCAGCACGGCGACATCATGCAGGGAATCCCGTCCCAGCACCGTGGCCGTGTAGACCTCGCCGGAGTCAGCGACGGTCACCGTGACCTCGGAGGCGTCCTCGACGACGTGGTAGTTGGTGATGGCCAGCCCGTCGCCGGTGAGGACAGCGCCCGTGCCGGTGCCCATCCCGCTCATCAGCTGGGTGTCCACCATGAGCACCCCCGGGGCATCCGTGACCCGGGAGCCCTGGTCCAGGCCGGCGTCGTCCAGGTTCGGGCCGGCAGCCCAATCCACCTGGATCCCGTCGTGGCTGTGCTGCAGGGCCTCGCCGAGGGGAACGCCTCCGGTGGCCGGTAGCGCCGGTCCGTGGTCCTGCGCCGCCACGATGTCCTGGATCTCCTCGAAGATCAGCAGGCCCACGCCACCGGCCAGGATGGCTGCGGCCAGGAATCCCGAGGCGACGATCAGGCGGTAGGCGGGGCTCCGGCGTCGGCGGCGTGGCTGTGGGCGCGGGGGCTGGTACTGCTGCGAGGGACGGTACTGCTGCGAGCGCTGGTACTGCTGCGGGGGCACGCCATAGATCGGGCCGACCGCGGGGGGCCGGTCCGGAAGGGGCGGGATCCCGACCGGCGGGCGGTCGGGATCCCCCGGGTTCTCAGGGTCGTTCACGGTACTCCGGTGATCAGGACGGGACGTGGTGGACCGGGCGGAACCAGATCAGCCGCGGACGGCGGCCAGTGCGGAGTCGTAGTCCGGTTCGGTCGTGATCTCCGGGACCACCTCGGTGTAGGTCACGGTGCCCTGCGGGTCGATAACGATGACGGCGCGGGCCAGGAGACCGACCATGGGGCCGTCGGCCAGGGTGACCCCGTAGTCCTCGCCGAAGGTGGAGCGGAACACCGAGCCGGTGGTGACGTGGTCGATGCCCTCGGCGGTGCAGAAGCGGCCGGCGGCGAAGGGCAGGTCAGCGGAGACGGCCACCACGGTGGTGTTCTCCAGGTCCGCGGCCGCCTTGTTGAACGTGCGGACGGACTGGGCGCAGACGCCGGTGTCCATGGAGGGGAAGATGTTCAGCACGATGGTGCGTCCGGCCAGGGACTCCAGGGTGACCGGAGCCAGGTCGGACCCGGTGAGGGTGAACGCGGGGGCGGGGGTGCCCTCGGCGGGCAGCTCCCCGACGGTGTTGACGGGGCTGGACTTGAATGCGGTGGTTGCCATGCGCTCCAACCTAGCGGTTTAGGCTGGCGAGGTGGAACTGCGCAGCAATGTCACCGATACCGCACTGCTCTTCGAGGGCGGTGGGATGCGGGCGTCCTATACGTCCGCCGTGGCGGTCGCCCTGCTCGAGTCGGGCATCCACCTGGACTTCGTGGCCGGCATCTCGGCCGGGTCGTCCAATACGGCCAACTACCTGGCGCGGGATCCGTGGCGGGCGCGGCATTCGTTCGTGGACTTCGCCGCCGACCCGAAGTTCGGCAGCTGGAAGACGTTCCTGCGCGGGGACGGCCTGTTCAACGCCAAGTACATCTACGAGGAGACGGGCCTGCCGGACCAGGCCCTCCCCTACCCCTGGGAGACCTTCCTGGCCAACCCTGCGACGCTGCGTCTGGGCGCCTTCGACGCCGAGTCCGGACAGCCCGTGTGGTGGGGTCGGGAGGACATCCAGGAGCTCCCCGACCTGATGGTGCGGGTCCGCGCCTCCTCCACGATGCCGGTGCTCATGCCGCCGGTGCTGCTGGACGGGCGGACCTATGTGGACGGGGCGCTGGGCCCGGATGGCGGGATCCCCCTGTCCGCTGCCATCGACGCCGGCCACGACCGGTTCCTGGCGGTGCTCACCCGCGAACGCGACTACGTCAAGGCCCCCGAACGGTTCCCCCGGTTCTACCTGCGCTACTTCCGCAAGCACCCGGCGATCGCTGAGGCCCTGCTCACCCGGTGGCAGCGGTACAACGCGACGCGGGAGCGGTTGTTCGAGCTCGAGCGGGAGGGCCGGGCCTACCTGTTCGTGCCGGAGACCATGCCGGTGTCCAACGGCGAGAAGGACGTGGTCAAGCTCGCCGCCGCCCACGAGGCCGGGCTGGCCCAGGCACGCCGGGAGCTGCCGGCCATCCGGGAGTTCCTCGGCCTGCCGGCGGTGTGATCGCTGCTGGCTGACCGCTACTGGGCGGAGTCAGGCAGCCCGAACACGCGGTCGAAGAGCCAGGCGTAGACCGCGTTGTAGATGAGGAAGAAGACGATCAGGGCCGCCTCGTAGAGGAAGGCCTCCCACAGGCTGACCTGCAGCAGCAGCGCGACGGCGGGCACCAGGACGATCACGAGGCCGAGCTCGAACAGCAGCGTGTGCAGCAGGCGGATCCGCAGGGGCCGGCCGGTGTGGCCCGAGCGCCGCTCCCAACGCTCGAAGAGCGTGTTGAACACCATGTTCCAGATCAGCGCCACCACGGAGGACAACACCCCGACGGCGGCGCTGGCGCCGGCCGGGTTGCCCATCAGCGCGAGGATGACCGTGGTGAAGCCGATGGCGAGCGCCTCGAAGACGACGGCGTAGACCACGCGGCGGACGGCCGGCGTCGGGAAGACGCGGCGACCGATCAGGGCCCGGCGGCCGCCGGGGGCCAACGGCACCTCACGTTGGACGGCGTCTGACGTGGGGTCGGTGGGCTCGACGGTGGGGTCGCGGGTGGGGTCGCTGGTGGAGTGGGGCACAGTGCCGGGCATGACGAGAAGACCTCCAAGATGTGTCCATGGGAAGTCCTCGACCGGTTTCGCGTCCATGGAAGCGGATGCTCGGCGTCGTGGACCGATCGACCGGCAGGCCCGGGGAAAACCCGAGGCTGACCGGATGCGGATCGATGGGGACCGGTGGTCCCGTGACGCCGTGTGGTGATTCTACCAAGGTTGAACCCCTGGGCCGACGCGGCTATTCCCCGTCACTCCCTGTCACGGTTCATTGGCCGTAGTCCCCGCCGCTCGGGCCCTGGGCCCGGGTCAACACCTACGATGAGGACAGACACCACCAGGCCTGAACAGAAAGAGGCTCCCACCCATGTCGAGCTCACCCATGATCATCCGGGCCGCCATCGTCGGATACGGAAACCTCGGCAAGAGCGTGGAGAAGCTGATCCGCGCCCAGCCGGACATGGACCTGGTGGGGATCTTCTCCCGACGTTCTGAGCTGGACACGGACACCCCGGTATTTCCCTCAGCCGCAGCAGCTGATCATGCGCAGGACATCGATGTACTGTTCCTGTGCCTGGGCAGCGCCACCGACATCCCGGAGCAGGCCGCCGGCTACGCCCGTCACTTCACCACGGTGGACACCTATGACAACCACCAGCTGATCCCGGACCACTACGCCAGGATGGACGCTGCGGCTCGTGAGGGCCGGCACGTCGCCATGATCTCCACCGGATGGGATCCGGGACTGTTCTCCCTGAACCGCACCCTGGCCGCCGCCCTCTTCCCCGACGCCCAGCAGAACACGTTCTGGGGCAAGGGCCTCTCCCAGGGCCACTCCGATGCTGTCCGCCGGGTACCCGGAGTGCGGCGGGGCGTCCAGTACACGATTCCCAACGAGGACGCGATCGTGGAGGCCAAGGCCGGCCGCGGCGCCGAGATCAGCGCCACCTCCGCGCACGTCCGCGAGTGCTACGTGGTGGCCGATGAGGCCGACCACGCCGACATCCGCGAGGCGATCACCACCATGCCGGACTACTTCGCCCCCTATGACACCACCGTGCACTTCATCTCCGATGAGGTCTTCGAACGCGACCACCAGGGCATGCCGCACGGCGGCCACGTGGTCACCTCCGGCGATCTGGGCGGTTCGCGCAGCTCGGTGGAGTTCGTCCTTGAGCTGGGGTCCAATCCGGACTTCACCGCCGCCTCCCAGGTCGCCTACGGCCGGGCCGCCGCCCGGCTCACGGCCGAGGGGAAGACGGGAGCGTTCACCGTGCTGGAGGTCGCCCCGTACCTGCTCTCCCCCGTCGCCCTGGAGGAACTCATCCGCCGGGATGTGTGACCGAACAGGTTGACCGAGCTGGTTGACCGAACGGCGTCGGCCGAGACTGGTGCCCGGGGCGCCGCCGGCCCTGTCATGGGTCGGCGCGCCGCCGTCGTCGTATGCTCTGAGCATGCCGATCACGCGAGATGACCGCGAGACCCTGCCCGCCTCGGTAGCCCCGGTGCCCCCGGTGCACCCAATACAACCGGGCCCCTCCGCCGTGCCATCCGCACGGCGCGTTCAGTCACGGGGCAACCGGTGAGCGGCGGACTGGTCGCCCTCCTGGACGACGTCGCCGCCCTCGCCCGCATCGCGGCGGCCTCGGTGGATGACATCGCTGCCGGGGCCGCGAAGGCCGGCACCAAGGCGGTGGGCGTGGTGATCGACGACGCGGCCGTCACGCCGCAGTACATGTCCGGGGCCGACCCGTCCCGCGAGCTGCCGATGATCAAGAGGATCTTCTGGGGCTCGCTGCGGAACAAGCTCCTGATCATCCTGCCGGCGCTCCTGCTGGTCAGCGCCTTCATCCCCTGGATCATCCCGTGGATCCTCATCCTGGGCGGCACCTACCTCTGCTACGAGGGTGCTGAGAAGGTCTGGCACAAGCTCCGCGGCCATCATGCCGAGAAGCAGGCCCCGGCCACGGAGAAGGGTCCCGAGGCCGAGGACAAGGTGATCAAGGGGGCCATCACCACTGATTTCATCCTGTCCTGCGAGATCATGGTCATCTCCATGAACGAGGTCGCCGACGAGAGCATCTGGTTCCGCGCCCTCATCCTGGTCGTGGTGGCGGTGGCGATCACCGTGCTCGTGTACGGCGCCGTCGCGCTGATCGTCAAGATGGACGACGTCGGCCTGCACCTCGCGCAGAAAGAGGGCACCGGAACGCGGCGGTTCGGCGAGATGCTGGTCAAGGCCATGCCCCGGGTCCTGGCCGCCATCACGTTCATCGGGACCATCGCGATGCTGTGGGTCGGCGGGCACATCCTGCTCCAGCAGTCGGCGGAGCTGGGGCTGCATGCCCCCTACGACCTGGTCCATGCCCTCGAGGCCCCCGTGGCCGCGCTGCCCGCCGTGGGCGGGTTCCTCGGCTGGCTGGTGAACACGCTGTGCTCGGCCGTGATCGGGCTGATCTGGGGCCTGGCCGTCATGGCCATCTTGCATCCCCTGCTCCGGCTGCTGCCGATCGGCAAGTCCTCCGAAGCCGTGGAGGACACCGGCCACGAGGAGGGCTCCCTCCGGGCCGCTGTAGCCGGTCACCGTCCGGGCCGCCGGTCTACAGCGCAGGGCCCGGGTCCGGGTCAGGGTCAGGGCCCGGAGTCCGAGCCGTCGGCCTAGCCGGCCGCTTCGCCGGATTCGCCGGACTCGACAGAGAAGGCCCACATCACGCCGAAGCGGTCGAAGGCCTGGCCGTACCAATCCCCCCAGGGGGCCTTCTCGAACGGCATGTTCTCGGACCCGCCGCCGGAGATCAGCTTGCCGATCAGCTCTCGGGCGGCTTCCGGGCTCTCCACCGTGTAGAGCAGTGAGTAAGCGGTGTCCCTGATCGGGTAGTCCTTGCCGTCCATGGAGTCGCCGCCGGCGAGTTCGCCGCCCGGCAGGGACAGGGTCACATGGGCCACCGCCTGCGGGTCTGGCTCGAAGGGCATGCCCTCCATGGGCACATCGCCATAGCGCAACAGGTCCAGCGTGCCGCCGAACACCTCATGCCAGTGCTCGAACGCCTCGGCGGTCTGCCCGGGCAGGGAGATATACGTCGCAAGGGAGGTACTCATGGGGTGCTCCTAGTTCTCGGGGCGGTGTCGTTTTCGGGGCGGTGTCGTTTTCGGGGCGGTGTCGCGCCCCATGCGGGGTGGTTCGGGCTGTGACAGGTTGTTCAGGCTGTGACACCAGCATGTTCCCTCGGGGAGAGGACCGCACCTCCGATCCTGCGCAGCCAGGCGGACAGTTCAACGAGACCCAGGGCACGAAACCGGGGGCTTGGACCGTCCAGACGGCCGGAATACAGTCGAGGTGTGAGAGCGACATCGTCGGGAACCGCATTCGTCTTCGCGGGCGGAGGTGTTCGCGGTGCCGTGCACGTAGGGCAGCTGAGAGCCTTGTTCGAGCGTGGCATCACCCCGGATCTGGTCGTCGGCACTTCCGTCGGGGCCATCAATGGCGCCGTCGTGGCCCGCGACCCGCACCCGGACGTCGCCCACGAGATGCTGCAGATGTGGCAGACGGACGAGGCCCGGGCCGTCTTCGGCCAGTCATGGACCCGCCAGGCCGGCCGGGTGGTCCGCGGCCGCACCTACACGCTGTCCGCCAAGCCCCTCGTCGACCTGATCTCCATGCACTTCCCGCCCCGCACCCAGATCGAGGACCTCGACCTTCCCTTCGTCACGGTGGCCACCTCGATCGAGCGGGCGGCGGAGCGCTCGTTCGACACGGGACCGCTGGTGCCCGCCGTCGTCGCCTCGGCCACGGTGCCGGGACTCCTGCCTCCCGCCGTCATCGATCACGAGCACTACTTCGACGGCGGCCTGGTGGCCTCGGTGCCCCTGGGACAGGCCGTCCGCCGCGGGGCAACAACGATCTACGTACTCCAGGCCGGCCAGCTCGACAAGCAGATGACGGTCCCCACCTCCATGGTCGAGACGCTCAACGTCTACGTGGACATCACCCGCCGGCACAGCTTCACCCACGCCCTGGAGCACGTCCCCGAGGGGGTCACCGTCTATGTGCTGCCCACCGGTGGCAAGCCCAAGGTCCGCGGCCTCAAGGCGCTGATGTCCCTCGAGCACACCGCGGAGCGGGCCGAACTGGCCTATCAGGCGACCTCCGTGGAACTCGACCGGATCGCCGGCATGCACCCGGCGTAGAGGTCCTCACCACCGGTCCCGGTCTCGTCCTCCGTCTCTCTCCGTCTCCGCCGAACTCGCCCCGGGCCGTGACAGGGCGGGCCGGGGATGCCACCGTGGAGGGATGCGCAGTCCTGACCTGACCACACAACTGCTGGACCTCGCGGCAACCCATGGCTTCGACCTCGACCCGTCCACTCTGTCCATCAATGAGATGGGCCTCGACTTCCGTGTGGCACTGGCCACCACGGCGTCCTCCAGCGCCACCAGTCCGAACGACTCCGCCCGGGAGCGCTGGGTCCTCCGGGTCCCGCGCCGCCCGGATGCCCTGAAGCGAGCCGAGGTCGAGTCCCGGCTCCTGGACCTGGTCGGACCGCAGCTGTCCGTGGCTGTTCCCCAGTGGCGCGTCCAGGCCACCGACCTCATCGCCTATCCAGCGCTTCCGGGGGATCCCGGGCTCACCCTGGACCCGGACGGCGCCCCCGTCTGGCACCTCGACGTCACCTCAGAGCGGTATGCCCGGTCCCTCGGGGCGTTCCTGGCCGAACTGCATGCGATCGATCCCGCCGAAGCCGCCGCGGCCGGCGTCGAGGTCCGCGATCCGGATCAGGTGAGGACCCAGTGGGCGCAGGACATCGCGCAGGTGGGTGCGGAGTTCGAGGTGTCCCCCGCACTGCAGGACCGCTGGTCTGCGTGGCTGGCCGAGGACAGTTTCTGGCCGGCATTCTCGGTCGTCACCCACGGGGAGGTGTACCCCGCCCACACCCTCGTGGTGGACGAGGAGATCACGGCGGTGCTGGATTGGACCACGGCGTCCGTGGGCGACCCCGCCAAGGACTTCGCGATCCACCACGCCGTGGTGCCCCCGGAGGTGTTCGCCGCCACGCTGGATGAATATGTCCGCCGTGGCGGGCGCGTCTGGTCCCGGCTGGGTGATCACGGCGCGGAGATCATGGCCGCCGGTCCGGTGGCCTATGGATTGTTCGCCCTTCAGTCCGGCGTGGCCGAACACCGGCAGGCGGCGCAGGCCCAGCTCAATCCGGAGGCTGCCGCAGGCTGAGATTCACGTGGCGGTGCAGGTGGACATGACGGCGCCAGTGTAGATGGCGGCAGGTGGACGCACAGACGGCGGCCAGGGGCCGGCGTCGAGCGCTCAACATCATGCTCAGCTGTGCTCCAGGAAGCCGCGAAGGACCTCGACGAACTTTTCGGGCGCCTGGGAATGGACCCAGTGGCCTGCCTCGCGGATCGTGACCTTGTGGGTCTTGGGGAAGAGAGCCCGCATGGGTGCCGTGTATTCATCGCGGACGTAGTCCGAGCGGCCGCCGGCCACCCACAGCACGGGGCGCTCGAACGTGGCCCCGCCGGTGTCCGGGAACCCGCCGATGGCGTCCAGGCTGGTCCGCAGCAGTTCCAGGTTCGGCTCCCACGTGTACCCGTCCGGCCCGCTGCGCAGGTTCTGCAGCAGGAACAGCCGGGTGGTGTCCCAGGGGATTGGATCCTTCAGCGCCTCGTCGGCGTCGGACCGGCGTTCGATGGCGCTCAGGTCCACGGCGGCCAGGCTGTCCAGCAGGTGTGCGAACTCGCCCTCCGCTCCGCCTGCCTGCGTGGGTGCGATGTCCACCACGATGAGCCGGGAGACCAGGTCCGGGTGCCGCAGTGCCAGCACCATGGCCACCTTGCCGCCCAGGGAATGCCCGACGACGGCCACCGGCCCGTCTGCGGCGACGCCGGACCGGAGCGTTGCGGCCACCGAATCGGCCATCTGCCAGTAGTCGACCACGCCGGTCCACTCGGACTCGCCGTGGTTGGGCAGGTCCACCAGCAGGCTGAGGTACTCCGGTGCCAGGTCTTTGGCGATCCGGGTGAAATTCTTGCCGCGGCCGAACAGTCCGTGCAGGAAGACGATGCTGTCCCCGGCGGTCTCGGCGTTGCCGATGCGGCTGGTGTGCAGGGTGCTTACAGGAAGGTCAGACACGGTCCGAGCCTAGCCCGGTGGTCCCGTCGATAGGATCCTCATTACCGGCCGGTTTAGGGTGGAGACCATGTCATCCATCGAATCCGCCGGCGGTAACCCGCCGGGCACGAGCGAGAACACGACCGAGAAACAGCCGAAACCGCCCACCAACGGTGACACCGGCACCGAGAATCAGTACAGCACCCGGCTCATCCCGTGGGTCCTGTGGCCGACGCTGATCATCATCGTGCTGTTCGTCGGTGTGACGATTGCCTTCCCCGAGGCCATGGAATCCGGGATCTCGGCCGTCCAGCAGACCGTCATCAGCAACTTCAGCTGGTGGTACCTGATCCTGGCCTTCGGATTCGTGGTGTTCTGCGTCTATCTCGGGTTCTCCCGTAAGGGCAACATCAAGCTCGGCCGGCCCGAGCATGAGCCCGAGTTCTCGACGCTGTCCTGGCTGTCCTTGCTCTTCGCGGCCGGCATGGGCATCGGCTTGGTGTTCTATGGCATGACCGAACCCCTCATCCACTTCGCCACGCCCCGGCCCGGCCTGGAGGCCACCGACCCCTCCACGGGCGCCATGGCCGAGGACGCCCTCGCACTGACCTACCTGCACTGGGGCCTGCAGCCCTGGGCCATCTACGCCGTCGTCGGGCTGGCCATCGCGCACGCCATCCACCGGCGCGGACGGCCCCTGTCCATGCGCTGGGCCGTCGAGCCGCTGATCGGTGAGAAGGCGACCCGGGGCGGGTGGGGCCATGCCATCGACAGCTTCGCCCTGATCGGCACCGTGTTCGGTGTGGCCACCTCACTCGGACTGGGCGTCACCCAGATGGCTGCGGGCCTGCGGTCCATGGGCGTCGTCGGTGAAGGCGACCTCTGGGTCGAGTACGCCATGATCGCCGTCGTCACCGGCTTCGTCATCTGGTCTGTGGTGTCCGGGGTGAACCGTGGGATGAAGTGGCTATCCAACACCAATATGATCATCGCCGCCGGCCTGGTGCTGTTCCTGCTCATCGTGGGTCCCACCCAGTACCTGGCCAAGGAGATGGTCCAGACCTTCGGCCACTACCTGCAGAACTTCATCGGCAACTCCCTCAACTCCTCGGCCTTCTATGGCGCCGAGGGGGATGCCTGGCAGGCCAGCTGGTCCACGTTCTACTGGGCCTGGTGGATGTCCTGGACCCCGTTCGTGGGCGTCTTCATCGCGCGCATCTCCCGGGGCCGCACGGTCCGTGAGTACCTGCTCGGCGTCATCCTGGTGCCCACCCTGATCTCCGTGCTCTGGTTCGGTGTCCTGGGCGGCACGGCCATCTACTACGAGAACACCAGGCCCGACTGGTACACCTCGGTGGTCGGCCCCGACGGTGCCGTGGACGTCAACTCGGCGCTCTTCCAGGTCCTGGAACAGTTGCCGGGCGGTGCCGTCCTGGTGGTCGGCGCGATCCTGCTCTCGGCGATCTTCTTCATCACGTCCTCCGACTCCGGGTCCCTCGTGATGGCCATGATCGCCACCGGCGGCAACCCCGAACCCCCGAACCGCATCCGCGTGATGTTCGCCGTGGCCACCGCCGTGATGGCCGCCGCCCTGCTGCTGGCGGGCGGACTGTCCGCCATCCAGACACTGGCCATCACCATCGGACTGCCGTTCACGATCCTGATGGTTCTGATGTGCATCGCCGTCTTCAAGGCGCTGCACGTCAATGTCCAGCGGACCGAGGCCATTCGCCGGATGGCGTTCCTGGCGGACATCTCCGACCGCTTCGGCCTGGAGAGCGACGACGATGCCGTGGACTCCGGGCCCGTCTCGGCCAACACGTGGTGGTCCTCCCTCAGCCGCGAACGGCAGCGGGAGATCCACCAGCGCGTCGGTCCGCACACCGGGCGGCGCGTCCGCCAGGCGACCGGTACCGCAGGACATCCCGGCCAGGACGGCACCTCCCAGCCGGACAACACCCCTCAGACTGACAACACCTCGGACTCCAACCGCGCATAGCTGGTCTCCATCCCGTCGGCCATGCCGGTGGCGAGGATGGTTTCCCGAAGCGTCTCGTCCGGATAGGTGACGAGGAGGGACAGGAGGGTGCCGCCGTCGACCGGTGTGAGCGTCAGCTCGTTGGTCGTGGCGGTCTCCTCCTGGCCGATCATGGCCTCGGTGGTGACCGACCGGTGCGGTGCCTCGATCTCGAGGACCGTGCCGGTGAACCCGAAGCGGTCCTGACCGCCCTCTCGCTCCCATTCGTAGCGATAGGTCTCCCCCACCACTGTGCCGACCTCGCACACCGGCATGGTCCAGCCCGCCGGCCCGAGTTGCCACTTGCGGAGCAACTCGGGGTCGTGGTGGGCCTTCCACACCTGGTCGAGGGTGCCGCGGATGACTCGACTCAGCCGGGCCTGATGATCCCCGATGAGCTGGGTCTTCACGGCCTGGCCGGCGGCGAAGGACTGCAGGTCCGCCACCACGGCATCGATCTGGCTCATGGCCGAGAGCGTGCCCTCTTCCATGCCCATCTCGAGGATCTGCTCCAGCTCAGCAGCGGAGTTGAAGTGGGTGGTGTGCACCAATCGGGAGCCCTCCGTGGTCTCCTCGAAGGCGAACACCATGCGCATGACCGGTGATCCCAGGTCCCGGCTTCCGTTTTCCTTGCTGAAACCGTCCAGGACCTCGAAGGACTGCCCCTCGGTGACGGCGATGAACTCGAACCAGGCGGCTGGTTTCTCGCCGTCCGGACCGGTCATGTAGTACTGCGATTCACCCCCCGGATACATGTCGTGCCGGGTGAAGGTGGCCGGCCAGCCCACAGGTCCCCAGAACTTCTCGAGCTGGCGGGGATCGGCGTAGGCGTCCCAGAGCCGGCGCACGGGGACGGGAAAGTCAGCCACGATGGTCATCGTCATGGCCTGGGGGTCTTTGGAAACGTTGGTGACGGGCATGGTCATGCCTTTCCGATGGGGCTATCTGGTTCCGGGCCCGGCTCGTCCGCCAGCAGAGAGTCGAGACGTCCGATCCGTTGGCGCCACAGCTGTTCATAGCGGTCCAGCAACTGTTGGGCCTTGCGGACGGTGTCTGGATCTCCACTGACGAGCCGCTCGCGGCCCTTCTTGTTCTTCTTCACGAGACCCGCCGATTCGAGGACGGAAACGTGCTTCTGGACGGCCGCGAACGACATGTCGTAGTCATCGGCCAGCACGGAGACGGACAGCGGCTCCGTGAGGGTCCGGCTCATGATGTCCCTGCGGGTCGAGTCGGCGAGGGCCTGGAAGATCCGGTCCACCTCGTCGTCGCCCAGTTGCCGCCAGGAAGCCTCAGTGCCAGACGTGACGTCGGCTGCTCTATATACAACCATGTGGTTGTACATTAGTGAGCTCGGACGGCCGCGTCAAGAGGTTCTTTGCTGATGCTCACGTCATCGGCAGGCGTGAATGCAGATGGTTGGGCAGAGTGTTGGCAAAGGGTTGGCAAAAGGGTGGGCAGGACGCCGGGGCGGCGCCGGAGGGACTGTTGGTCCCGCCCCACTGCGGACAGTCATCTGAACGCGGGCTGGTCACCACCTGACCGCATTTCCCAGACTCGCTTGCTAGGTTGCCCAAGCCACCATCGAAAGGACGGTATTCGCAGTGCCACTCACCACGCGATCCAGTGCACGATTCAGCACGAGCAAGAAGCTCCTGACCAGCGTCGCCCTGGTCGGTTCCCTGTTCGGTCTCGCCGCGTGTGGCGGCGGCGGCGATGCCGGGGGCTCCGCCGAGGCTGACGGCAGCCAGGGCGCGAGCGCTGGGGCCTCCCAGCCCGCTTCCGAAGGTGCCCAGGCGGCTCCCGAGGATGCCCAGCCGTCCATGCCGGAACCGGACGTCGAGAATGTCCCTGACGTCGTGGCCACGGTCAACGGCGAGGAGATCACCGGGGAGGAATTCACAGCGGCCTATCAGGCACAGTTCCCGCAGATGGCCATGCAGTCGCAGATGTCCGGCCAGGAGATGAACCAGGACGAGATGAAGAAGCAGCTGGCCGAGTCCATGGTGGGCACGGAGCTGTTGGTTCAGGACGCAGCGGAACAAGGCCACTCGGCCAACGAGGAGGACGTCAACGCCTTCCTGGAGGAGACCGCGAAGGCCAGTGGCTTGGCCTCTGTGGACGAGCTGATGGCCACGTTCGAGGAGCAGGGTTACCCCGAGGACCAGGTCCGCACTGACGCCCAGAAGCAGGTGATGCTGGACAAGTCCATCGAGGAGATGGACATCCCGGACCCCTCTGACGAGGAACTCAAGAAGCTCTACGACTCCTCGATCGCGGCTCAGTCCGAGGCCCAGGGAGGCGCGAGCGCCCCTGCGGAGGGCGGCGAAAGCGCCCAGCCTGAGACCCCGTCCTTTGAGGAGCTCAAGCCTCAGCTGCAACAGCAGGTCAAGTCCCAGAAGGAGAACGAGGCCCTGACCCAGAAGATGGGGGAGCTCCGCGAGGGAGCTGACGTCGAGGTAAAGCTCTAGTCCGCTTCACTCCGCCACGGGGCTCGGTTCACACCAGCGGCCACGGGAACCTCATGCCGGTGGGATCTTCCGGGAGTACCTGCTCCTCGAGCAGGTGCTGCACCCGCTGCTGGAGTGCCGCGGCCTCGAACCACGTGAGGTGTTCGGCCAGCGCCGCAGGCACCTCATCGGCGAGCGGGGCGACGTCGGCCAAGAGGCCGGCGTCGACTCGTTCTCCGGCGAAATCCCAGATCACGGTGCGCAACTTGAACGGTGCGGCAAAACAGAGCCCGTGGTCGATTCCCCACAGACGACCGTCCGAGCCGTGCAGGACATGCCCGGCCTTCCGGTCGGTGTTGTTTGCCACGAGGTCGAAGACGGCCAAGCGCCGCAGCTCGTCGAGGTGGGCGGGATCGCCGTCGACCAGTGTGAAGTAGTGTTCGGCCGGGTCATGGTCGATGAACAGCTGCAACGAGCCGACCCCGAAGGGCCCTCCCTCCCGGATGACGGTCGGCGGGACCACACCCCACCCCAGCGACTCGCTGAGCAGGAAGGCGGCGCGCTCACGGCGGTACAGCCCGGGCGGAAAGTCTCTCAGGGGTCTTTCGCCCCACTCCGGCTTGTAGATCGCCCAACACCGCTGCGTTACGGGTGAGGAACCGGCCTGGTCGGCGTCGTTGCCCACCTCGACGAGAAACGTCTCGTTACTGCTGTGGGCCAACTGACCGAGGAGTCGGATCGGGCCCCGTTCAAGCAGATCGATGTCTCGGTCAGCGCATCGTGCGTCACGCCTTTCATCCCCTCGGTCAATCTCGTCCATGAATCCTCGCCCCCCCTCCCTGCCCGGACGCCTACGACGCCCTGAGCTGAGCCAGGGTGTCCTGCGTCGAGTTGACCGTGAGCACCACAGGATCGTGTCCGTCCTGGTAGGACAGCGCGGAGACCGAGCAGGGACCGATGCTCAACCGCTGGAATCGGTCCAGCGGCGTGCCCATGGCATCGGAAACGGCCACTCGAATGGGGTCCGCGTGGGAGAAGCATACGACCGTCCCACCGTCATGGGCATGCCGTAGCCGTTCCAGGGTGGCCGCCATCCGGTCCCTGATCTCCACGAAGCTCTCCCCCTCGGGGAACCTGAACGCCGAGGGGCGTTGCTGAACGGTCTTCCATTCGGGCTTGCGGTACAGGTCGGCGAGCCGGGCTCCTGTCCAGTCGCCGAAGTCCCCCTCCATCAGCCCCTCGTCCTCAAGGACGGGCATCCCGGTCCGAGCCGACGTCGGGCGCGCCGTTTCGAGGGTTCGCTCCAGGGGTGAGGCATAGATGGCGGCAATCGGCAGTGCCGCCAGCCGCTCGGCGACCCGGCCTGCCTGCTCCACCCCGGCCTCAGAGAGGTGCAAGCCGGGCGCACGGCCCGGCAGCACCGTCCCAGTGGTCGGTGTCTGACCGTGCCGAACCAGCAGGATCAGGGTGGTCGTGGCCTCAAGTGGGGATGACGTCGTCTCGTCTCGTGGCATCACGGCCAGCCTAGGCGGGCGACCCGGAACAGTCACGGCGTGGACACCGTCCGTCCACCTGCTCACCATGGGTCGTGGCCCAAAGGGGGTCCTGGCTGGCCCGCAGCGGGTCCCGGCTGGTCCGAAGCGGGTCCCGGCGCGATTCGGGCCCTCCCATGATGTGAGCCTATGGATGAGGTGGGTCTCTGTACGCGCTGGGCCGCCGCCGATAGCGTGAGCGTCATGGCCACTGTTCCTGATCCCACGCCCCCCACGGTTCCCACGCCACCCACGGCCCTTTCGCCTTCGGCCACCTCGCCTGAGACGGCCCCGCCCTCCATCGGCATCCTCGCCGAATTGCGCGCCGCCGGCCACGAGCAGCGGTCTCTGCGGGAGGAGATCCGGGCCAACCTCCTGGCAGCCCTGGCCGCTGGCCGGAACCCATGGCCCGGATTGCACGGCTTCGATCGAACGGTCATTCCCCAACTGGAGAGGGCCCTGATTGCCGGGCACGACGTCGTCCTGCTGGGTGAACGAGGCCAGGGCAAGACCCGTCTGCTCAGAACCCTGAGCGGGTTGCTCGACGAATGGTCGCCGGTGATCGCCGGGTCCGAACTCAACGAGCACCCCTACGAGCCCCTCACCTCTGAGAGCCGGGCACGGGCTGCGCGCGACGGCGGCCGGTTGCCCGTGGCGTGGAGGCATCGTTCGGAGCGGTATGTGGAGAAGCTCTCGACGCCGGATACCTCCGTGGCCGATCTGATCGGCGACGTGGACCCGATGCGAGTGGCTGAGGGCCGCCGTCTGGGCGACCCGGAGACGATCCACTATGGGCTGGTCCCGCGGTCCAATCGTGGGATCGTCGCCCTCAACGAGTTGCCGGACCTGGCCGAACGGATTCAGGTGGCTCTCTTGAACGTCATGGAGGAACGGGACATCCAGATCCGGGGTTACGTGCTGCGTCTGCCCTTGGATGTGCTGGTGGTCGCCTCCGCCAACCCGGAGGACTACACCAACCGTGGCCGCATCATCACTCCGCTCAAGGACCGCTTCGGAGCGGAGATCCGCACTCACTACCCCCTTGAGTTGGCCCACGAGATCGCGGTGATCCGGCAGGAGGCACGACTCACCGCGGAGGTCCCGGACGTGGTGCTGGAGATCTTGGCCAGGTTCACCCGTGCCCTGCGATCCTCGAGCGCTGTCAATCAGTCCTCGGGAGTCTCTGCTCGTTTTGCCATTGCCGGTGCCGAGACCGTCGCCGCCGCAGCCCGCCATCGGGCGACCGTTCGAGGCGACGAACCCGTGGCACGCCTCGTGGACCTGGAATCCGCTGCGGAAGTGCTCGGTGGCAAGATCGAGTTCGAGTCGGGTGAGGAGGGCCGGGAGGACGAGATCCTCGAGCACCTGTTGCGGACCGCAACCGCCCAGACCGTGCGGGAGCATTTTGCCGGCCTCGACTTCGGACCGCTGGTCGACGCCTTCGACGGGCACCGCACCACCACCGGCGAACGCGTGACCGCGGCCGAGTTCCTGGCGGATCTGCCCGAACTCGAGGATCCGACCTTGTACGACGAGATCGACCAACGGCTGCGTGGCCTGGCTGCCCAAGATTCCACTTCGCAGACGGACTCCGGAGGAGGCCCCACAGCAGGAGACCTCACAGTAGGACACACTGCCGCAGGACACAATGCTGGAGGACAGGCACCGGATGCGTCCGCCGGGCAATCCCTCGGGCATCGGGCCGGCGCCATCGAGCTGGCCCTCGAGGGTCTGTACCTGGCCCGCGAACTCTCCAAGGAGTCTGACGACGGCCAGACCGTCTACGGCTAAAGGTGCCACTGGCCACCCCACCACATCGAACCGGTTACGCCGCACCCTGCTGGTCTGCTTCGCCACCGCTTTCGCCGTCGTGGCTGTCGTCGCGCTCACCGCAACCATGACCGTCACCCTCGTTCTTGCTTGAAGGTTTATTACCGTTCATCGTGGTGGAATTACTGGAGCCCGTCCGCCAATAGTGATTGCGACGCGGCGTCTGGGTGGGATCGTGATAGCGAGCCGGAATGAACCACGGAATCCCGTCGACGACCTCGATCTCCCAGGCTCCGGCATGCACAGCATGGTGGTGATGCGAGCAGAGCAGGACTCCGTTGTCCACACTCGTGGGACCGCCGTGTTCCCAGTGCTGGATGTGGTGCGCTTCGCACCACGGGGCGTAGATGGAACAGTCCGGTGCCGCGCAGCCGCCGTCCCGGGCCGTGATCGCCCGTCTGAGCTTGCGCGTGAAGAGCCGTTGGGACCGTCCCACGTCCAGCACCTCTCCCTTGCCGCCGAGCACGATCGGGATCAGGTCACTGTCACAGGCCAGCTGCCGGATCATGGCCGGACTCACCGGACCGGTATAGGCCGCCTGGGAGAGCAGAGAACCGGTGGCTTCCGGCGAAACGGTGGCTTGATGCTCCCGGAACCGTCCGGCCAGGGTCTGGTAGTCGATCGTCACCAGCACCTGGGGCCGTGACGCGCCGCCGCCGAGATCTGGCCGGTCGTTGCCCATACTGCCCTCGGCACCGTCCTTCGACCACTGTGCGGGCGTCGAGGTGAGGGCCAAGGCGCCGGTCAGGGCACTCACCAGGCCATCGAGCCGTTTCTGCGCCAGACTGCGTGGATCCAGGGCCGCCATCTCTCGGACCTGGCCGGCCCAGGGCTCCGCAGCGGCCCCGATTCCCAGGTCAGCCGCGCTTCGAGTCGTCGTTCCCCCCTCGTACCCAGTCAACACACCGGAGTCGACGTCGGGCTTGCGTTCGCGTTCGCGTTCGCGTTCGACCGCGATGTCGTCTGTGCTCTGAACCCCAGAGTCGCCGCCTGTGTTCTGAACCCCGGCGTCGATTTCTGTACCGGTGCCCTCGTCCTTGCGCGGGTCTTTGCGCGGGTTGGTGGCATCGGCGGCGATGGTCTGCAGGACCTCATGCTGGAGATCCGTAGCCATCAGCAGCCACCGATGCAGGTTGGCTTGGCCTCTGCCCTGGTAGAACAACCCTTGAGCTGCGTTGGCCTGGGCGTCCGTCGGCTCCAGGCCATCCGGGTTGACCAGCGCATCGAAGCGCTGGCGCCAGTGCGAGCAGACCTTCTTCACGGTTTCAGGATCCGACTGGCAGGCATGTTCGACGAGGATCCGCTCCCCCTCGGTGACCAGGCCGTGTACGAGGTCTGGATCGACACCGGCCAGCCCAGCATCCCGGGCAGCCTCAGCCAGGGTTGCCGCCACGGTGTCCACCGAGGCCGAATCCATGGTTGCCTCGGCCACGGCCCGAGCCAGCTCCGGCATTTTCGGAGCGACCACGGCATCGGGCTGCAAGCTGGTCGGGTCATGGCTGGCCAGCACGCACTGCGCCCGCGCCACTCTCTTCTTCGCCTCGACTCGGTGGATCCGCAAGGTCTGCCGGAGATAGTCCGGGCCATTGCGGTACGCAGTCTTGCCCTCCGGTATTCCCAACACCTCACGCCGGGTGGTGTGGAGGTCGAAGATCCGATCCGTATGCCCCGCCAATCCGGTCCGAGCCGAGTCGAGCCACCGGGACAGTTCCTCCACCTGAGCCAGAACGATGGGCAAGGACGCCGCCGATCCCTTCCGCTGGGGATTGTCAGCACCAGGACCGGTCGCCGTCTCACCGGGTGCCTCGTCGGCAACATGGGCATAGAGGCCCCACTCCGCCGACCGATCGACCTCCGGCTCCTCAGCGAAGCGGTCGAGGTATCCCAACAGGCCGGGATCAGCGGCCCGTGCCGCCACCTCCTCCACCAGCACGCGGGCGACCGCCAGGAGTTCGGGCAGGTCCAGAGAGGACGCCCCATCCTTATCGATCAACACTGTCCTTGCCACCCCCGTTCCTCTCATACCGGCACTGCCCATCCATGTCATGCCCGATGACGATTCGCCGGCTGTTCGACAGTTGAGACCGTCGATCGATGCCCACCGGGTGGGCTAGTACACATATTCGAACACACGGCACGGACGTGGTACGAGGCCGCGTCCTGGGCCTGGGGACAACACTCCGAGCATGGGACTCCTGTGCAGGCGGCGGCCGCCGCACGCCGCACAGCGGCACCGGAGAGCCACCGTCGACCCCAAGACCCCAAGACCCCACAACGGAACCGGAGAATCTGATGATGCCGGCGTCGGGAAGATGATGGAACGGAGAACCAAGCAGTGCCGGCATCGGGAAGGTGGGCCCGGAGAAGCGGAAGAACCTAGTGGTGCCGGCGTCGGGAAGACGTAGAGTGGCGGTGGAAGGCTGAGGCCCCTCGTCAGGGGAAGGAGTCACCGTGAGACATCACCAGTCCTCACGTTATGGCCGCTACGACGGCGGCCCCGATCCACTAGCACCGCCGATCGACCTCTCCGAGGCACTCGACGCCGTGGCCGATGACGTCATGGCCGGATACTCTCCCGCGCAGGCCCTGCGCGAGTTCCTGCGCCGCGGCGGACGGACGATGGCCGGATTGGACGAACTCGCCGGTCGCGTCCAGCAGAAGCGCCGGGACCTGCTCAGCCGGCACCGCCTGGACGGCACCCTCCAGGAGGCGAAGAAGCTGCTGGATGAGGCCGTCCTCGAGGAGCGCAAACAGCTGGCCCGCGACATCCGGATGGATGGCACCGACCGGGCCTTCCGGGAGATGCAGTTGCAGAACCTCCCTGCCTCCACGGCCGCCGCCGTCACGGAATTGACCGAGTATGACTGGCAGTCGGACACCGCGCGCCGCGCCTTCGAGGAGATCAAGGACCTGCTCGGCCGCGAGCTGCTCGACCAGCGGTTCGCCGGCATGAAGAACGCGCTGGAGAACGCCACCGAGCAGGATCGAACGGCGATCTCCGCCATGCTCCGGGACCTCAACGATCTGCTGGACAAGCATGCCCGTGGCGAGGACACCCCCGAGGACTTCCAGAACTTCATGGCCCAGCACGGTGACCAGTTCCCCGAAGACCCGAAAGACATCGACGAGCTGATCGATACCCTCGCCGAGCGCTCCGCTGCGGCCCAGCGCATGCTCCGCTCCATGTCCCCGGAACAGCGTGAAGATTTGATGGCCCTGTCTGCACAGGCCTTCGGCTCGGCGGACCTGCTGGACCAGCTGAACCGTCTCGACGCCAATCTCCAAGGCCTGCGCCCCGGCGAGGACTGGACCGGTGCCGAACAGTTCGACGGCGACCAGGGGCTCGGCCTCGGAGACGGCACCGGGGCCTTCCAAGACTTGGCCGAACTCGATCAGCTCAGCGACCAGCTCTCCCAATCCTCTCTCGGTTCCACCTTGTCAGACGTGGATGTGGACCGGCTGGCCCGCCAGCTCGGGGACGAGGCCGCCGCCGACGCCAGGACCCTCGAACGACTCGAGAAGGCCCTCAGGGACAGCGGTCTGCTGCGACGCGGCGCTGACGGGGACTTGAGGCTCTCCCCGAAGGCCGTGCGCAAGCTCGGCACGTCCCTGCTCAAGGACGCCGCCGGCCGCCTCTCGGGCCGGCAGGGCCAGCGCGATACCCGGCTGGCCGGGGCTGCCGGCGAACTCACCGGTTCGAGCCGGGCGTGGCAGTACGGGGATGTCGAGCCCTGGGACGTCACACAGACCATCACGAACGCGATCAGCCGCACGGTCACCGAGGGCAGGAATCCCCGGACCGCCCTGCGGATCGAGGTGGCCGACGTCGAGGTCCAGGAGACCGAGGCCCGCACCCAGGCCGCCGTGGCGCTCCTGGTGGACACCTCGTTCTCGATGGCGGCCGAGGGGCGCTGGGTGCCCATGAAACGCACCGCGCTGGCCCTGCACCACCTCGTCGCGACCCGGTTCCGCGGCGACCAGCTGCAACTCGTGCAGTTCGGCCGCTACGCCCAGCGAGTGGACATCGACGAGCTCACCGCCCTGCCGCCCATGCGCGAACAGGGCACCAACCTGCACCACGGGCTGATGCTCGCCACCCGATTCTTCCGCCAGCACCCCACCCTGCAGCCGGTGCTGCTCATCGTCACCGACGGCGAACCGACCGCGCATCTCCTGCACCACGGCGGTGCCGGCCCCGAGGCGTGGTTCTCCTATCCGCCCGACCGCGAAACGCTGCGCGCCACCATCGCCGAACTCGACCGCGTCGGCCGGCTCGGTGCGGAGACCACCTTCTTCCGGCTGGGATCCGACCCGGGGTTGGTGGACTTCCTCGCCGCCATGGCGCGCCGGGTGGACGGCCGCGTGGTGGCACCGGAGGCGGACGACCTGGGCGCCGCCGTCGTGGGCGAATTCCTCCGCTCGCGCTCGCACCCATCGGACCGACCGGGTCCGGACTGGACTGGCTAAAACTGACTGACTGAAACTGACTGGCTGGCGCCGGCCCCCAGCGGGTCCAACCGTGTCCAGGGGCACCTGGAGACGGTTGAGTGCCCGGGTCGGGTTGAATGGGTGGATGCACATCGTCCTGGGCCCGGCCCCTGATCCGGCACCCGGCTCGAGCTCCGGGCAGTCCGGGCACTGGCTACCTGTGCTGGTCGACGACGGCCGGATCGAGTCCCTCTCGCCGGTCACCGCCGCCGCGCTGCCCGATGTGGTGCGCTCGCTGCCCGGCCGGCTCGGACTGAGCCCCGAGACCGTGCGCTGGGTGTTCGCCTCCGTGGCGAGGGACTACCGGCCACTGCTCGAGGCCGGCGTGGAGATCGGCCGGTGCTGGGACCTGGGTCTGTGCCAGCGCATCCTAACCACCGCCTTCACCGGTCCCGCCGACACCTCCACCTTCACCGGCCCCGCCGGCACCCCCACCGGTTCCGCCGATACCTCCACGTCCCCCGGCACCCCCTACTCCCCCACCGTCCCCATCCCGGTGCTGGAACCCGAGCCGTGGGAAGCAGAGCCACCGGCCGCACGGGCGGATCAGGGAACGTTCTTCGATCTGCCCTCAACCAACCGTCGAGGGCAGGACACCCCCACAGCGCCCGAGCTGGCGCGCGAACTGGTGGCCCAGCTGGACGCGGTGGCGGGATCTCGGCACCGCCACCGGCTCAAGCTGTTGTTGGCCGCCGAGTCCCAGGGCGCTCTCATCGCGGCGGAGATCCTGCACGAGGGCCTGCCGTGGCGCCGGGACCTCCACGAGCGGATGCTCGCCGAGATGCTGGGCCCCCGTCCGGCGGAGGGACAGCGCCCCCGACTCCTGCAGGAGCTCGCGGAGGACATCGCCGTCACCCTCGGAGTGCCCGGCCTCAATCCGGATTCACCCCAGGACCTGTTGCGCGGGCTCAACCTCGCCGGCATCCGCGTGGCCTCCACCCGGGCCTGGGACCTGAAGGGCTGGGCCGCTGAGGGCGGCGCCGACTCGCAGCGGCGGTCCGGGTTGATCTCCGGCGTGCTGGAGTACAAGCGTCTGTACCGGCTGTGGACGGCCAACGGGTGGCATTGGCTGGACGAGTGGGTGCAGGACGGCCGTTTCCATCCGGCCTACTCCGTCGGCGGGGTGGTGACGGGCCGGTGGGCCGCCCACGGCGGGGGCGCCATGCAGATCCCGGCCGTGGTCCGGGACGCTGTCCGAGCCGACCCGGGTCATCTGCTCACGGTGGCCGATGCCTCCCAGGTGGAGCCGCGCATCCTCGCCGCCATGTCCGGGGACCGAGCCCTGGCCGAGGCCGGCTCCGGTCACGACCTCTACCTGGCCGTCGCCGAGCAGGGCCGGCGCGCCGGCTCCGAGCTCGGCGAGCGCTCCCGGGCGAAGGTGGCACTGCTCGGTGCCATGTATGGCGCGACGACGGGTGATTCAGCGGCGCTGATGCCCCACCTGCGCCGGTTGTTCCCCGAGGCCATCGCCCTGCTGGAGCGCGCGGCGCGGCGCGGTGAGGAGGGCGGACAGGTCTCCACCTGGCTGGGGCGGACCTCCCCGCCGGCCGCGCCGGAGTGGCTGGAGGTCACCGGAAACGTGTCCACGGCCGAGGCGGAGGCGCGGGCCCGGACCGTGCGCCGGTCGGCCGGCCGGTTCACCCGCAACTTCGTCATCCAGGGCACCGCGGCAGAATGGGCCCTGTGTTGGATGGGTGAGATCCGCCGGCGGTTGCGCGACGGCACCACCACAGCCCAAGGGAGCTTGCGTCCCCTGGAAACCCGCCTGGTGTTCTTCGTCCACGACGAGGTGGTCCTGCACGGCCCCGCCGAGGAGGCGCCGGCCGTGCATCGGATCGTCACGGAAGCGGCCCAGGCCGCCGGGCGGCTGCTGTTCGGGGCGGCCCCGGTGGAGTTCCCGCTCTCGATCTCCGCTGCGGAGTCCTACGCCGCCGCCCACTGACGCGCCCGGTGCGCCCGATGTGCCCGCGGCGGGAGATCCCCCGCAACCGAATCTCAGAACGTGATCCTCGGTTCAGAGCCCGAGATCGCGCCCGATGAGCTCCTTCATGATCTCGTTGGAGCCGGCCCAGATCTTGTTGACGCGGGCATCCTTCCAGGCGCGGGCCACCCGGTACTCGTTCATGTAGCCGTAGCCGCCGTACAACTGGACGCAGTGGTCGATGACCTCGTTCTGCACGTCCGAGGCCCAGTACTTGGCCTTGGCCGCATCCACGGCGGAGAGCTCGCCTGCGGTGTGGGCCATGATGGCGTCGTCGAGGAAGGCCTGGGTGACCTCGACCTTGGTCACGAGCTCGGCCAGCAGGAACTTGTTGTGCTGGAAGGCCCCGATCGACTGGCCGAAGGCCTTGCGATCCTTCGCGTAGCCGATGGTCTCGTCCAGGATCTGACGGGCGTGGGCGAGCCCGTAGACGGCGGCGCCCAGACGTTCCTGCGGGAGGTTCTTCATCATCTGGATGAAACCGGTGTCCACCTGGCCGATGATGTTCTCGGCCGGGACGCGGACATCCGTGAAGAACAGTTCGGCGGTGTCCGATTCGGGCTGGCCGACCTTGTCCAGCTTGCGGCCCCGCTCGAAGCCCGCCATCCCGGTCTCCACGCCGAACAGGGTGATGCCCTTGGCCTTCTTCTCCGGGCTGGTGCGGGCGGCCACCACCACCAGGTCGGCGGAGTAGCCGTTGGTGATGAAGGTCTTGGAACCGTTGACGACCCACTCGTCGCCATCGCGCACTGCGGTGGTCTTGAGGTTGGCCAGGTCGGAGCCGCCGGACGGCTCGGTCATGGCGATGGCGGTGACGACGGAGCCCTCCGCCACGCCGGGCAGCCAACGGGCGTGCTGCTCCGGGGTGCCGAGGTCCACGATGTAGGGCGGCACGATGTCCGCGTCGATGCCCACGCAGGAGGAGATGGCGAAGCTGGCCTTGGCCAGTTCCTCGAAGACCACGGCGTTGAAGCGGTAGTCCTGCGGATAGCCGCCGCCGAACTCCTCCGGGACCTCCAGTCCGAGCAGGCCCTGCTGGCCAGCCTGCAGCCAGAACTCCCGCGGCAGGCCCTTGGCCTCGGCCCACGCCTCGATGTTCGGGGTGACCTGGCGGCTGACGAACTCGGCTACGGCATCGCGGAAGTCTTCATGTTCGGTCTCGAATATGCGGCGGCGCACGGTGATCCTCCCGGAGCGGTGGTGACTGGGTGTGACACCAAGATACTACTCATGAGTAGCTTAGGTTTCGACCCCTGGTCCACTGGGATACACCGAGAGTCCCACCGTCCGGCATGGCAGTGGTCCGGCCGCAGACCGTTGGACTACGGCGCCGCGGGCGCACCGGAGCCCGACGGCGTCGGGCTCGGCGATCCGGACTCGGCGGGCGTCGGGGCCGTCCCGCTGGGCGCCGGCCCGGAGGGTGAGTCCGCATCGGGGTTGTCCGGAGTCCCATCAGCGGCATCGCCGGGCCGCTCGGGTTCGTTGCCCGGTTCGGTGCCGTCTCCGCCCATCTGGTAGCGGTCACGGGATCCCGGGTTCTGGATCGGTGAGTCCTGGGCTGCTCGGAACTCCTCGGCCGGGTACTGCTGCGCCGTCTGGCCCATGTAGTCGAACCACTGGGGTGCCGCGAGCGTGCTGCCCCAGAAGTCCTCGTGGCGCTGCCCGTTGACGGGAACGCCGGCCAGGGACTTCAGGTCCTGGTAGCGCCCCACCCAGCTGGCCGTGGACAGCCCGGAGGTGTACCCGATGTACCAGGTGGAGGACTGCGCGTTGTTGGTGCCGGTCTTGCCGCCCATCGGAGCCTGCTCGACCGTCTCGGTCTGGCCGGTCTCGTCCGCGGTGCGCTGGGCGATGTTGGTGAGTGTCTCGTTCAGCTGGGCGACCACCTCGGGATCGAGCGCTTGGTCGCATTCCGGTGCGCCGACGTCGTACTCCTTGCCGTTGATGTCCTTGACGGAGACCAGGGAGCGCGGGGCGCAGTACTGGCCGTCATTCGCGAAGGCCGCGTAGGCGGCGGCCTGGGTCATGGGCGCGAACTCCTCGGCACCGAGGATGAACGAGGGGTTGGCGGGATTCAGGGGCTGGCCGTCGTCCGCGCGGTGCACGCCGAGGCGCGTGGTCAGGTCCGTGATGTCACACAGGTCCAGTTCCTCGGCCATGTTGACCATTACGGTGTTGGTGGACCAGTAGAGGCCGAAGTCGGCGGTCATCTCCCGCTTCATGTTGTCGATGACGTTGTTGACCTTCCAGTCCTCCGAGATGGCGGTGGACCCGCCCTCCAGGCAGGAGGCTTGGAATTCCGAACTCGCCGGCCAGTGGTCCTGGGAGGCGTCCACCATGTCATACATGGACCGGCCGCTCTCGAGCCAGGACGCCGCCACATAGGGTTTGAGCGAGGAGCCGCCCTGGAATCCGTTGCCGCCACCCTGGGCCGCGTCCACGTTGAAGTTCAGCACGGTGTTGCCGGCGCCCTCGTTCTCCTCCGGCGAGTAGTTGGTGTTCTGTGCCATCGCCTTGATGTTGCCGGTCCCCGGCTCCACCGTCACGAGGGAGGCACCCGCACCCGAGGCGTCCCCGGCGGGGACGGTCTTCTCCACGGACTGCTGGGCCTGGTTCTGCAGCCCGGAGTCCAGCGTGGTGGTGATCTCCAGTCCGCCGCGGTTCAGCAGCTGCTCGCGTGACTCGACGTCCGGTCCGAAGGCCTCGCTCGCGAGGATCTCGCGGTGCACGTAGTCGCAGAAGTAGGGGGCCTGGGACGCAGAGATGCAGCCCGTGGCCTCCTGGTGGATGTCCAGGCCGAGTTCCGCGTTGGTGGCCTCCTCGTGCTCCTGCTCCGTGATCTTCCCCTGGGACAGCATGGAGTTCAGCACGATGTTGCGCCGCTCCACCGACGCCTCGGGGTTCGTCTCCGGGTTGTAGCCGTTCGGGGACTTCACCACCCCGGCGAGGGTGGCCGCCTGGGCGATGTCCAACTCTGCGGCGGGAATGCCCCAGTAGTACTGCGCGGCCGCCTCCACGCCGTACGTGCGGCCGCCGAACAGCACGATGTTGAGATATCCCTCGAGGATGTCCTCCTTGGACATCTCCTGCTCCACCGAGACCGCCAGCTTCATCTCCTTGAGCTTGTCCGCGTACGTCTTCGTGCCGGAGATCGTCAGCCGCTCCTCCCCCCGGAGCATGTCCGCGTTGATGAGCATGTTGTTGACGTACTGCTGCGTGATGGTGGAGGCACCCTGCTGGGACCCCGAGGAGGCATTGGTGACCAGCGCGCGGCCGATGCCCTGCGGGTCCACGCCGCCGTGCTCGTAGAAGCGCTCGTCCTCGATCGCGATGATGGCGTCCTGCATGTTCTGGCTGATCTGGTCCAGCTCGACCGGCTGGCGGTTCTCCGCATAGAACGTGGCCAGCTCCGTGCCGTCCTCCGCGAGGATGCGGGAGGGCACGCTGACGGGCTCCTCCCGCAGCTCCGCGGGGAATTGATCGATCATGTCCGAACCCGTGGACGCCGTGGCCCCGCCGGTGACGGCCAGCGGCAGGAACAGCCCCGCCACGAGGAGTCCGGCGAGCGCGCTCACCCCGAAGAACGAGAGGATCTTGCCGAGCGTGGTGGACGTGGCTCTGCGGACAAAACTCATTTGAGTCACGTTGTCAGGGTTTTCTGAACGAAACCTTGGCGTTCGGCGGGCGGTCCGGGTGTCCGAGCGCGCGCCGCGTCAGTTCGCGTGAGTTCTGTGTCAGCCCACGTCAGTCTGCGCGCCGGATGTACTTCTCAGCGGTGCCGGCGGCACCGTGCCTGGTACTGCTCCGCCCCGCCTACGTGCTGGGCAGCGGCCACCAGGGAATTCCCGACGACGGCGCCCGCACCTTCCCCCGCGACCGGCACCGCGGTCTCGGTGCCGTCGACGCGCCGGTGGAAGGCCGCATCGGCCCCGCACACGGCGCAGACGGCCAGTAGCTTGGTGACCGACTCGGCGGAGGCCATGAGCGCGGGCAGAGGCTCGAAAGGCTGGTCATCGAAGGTCAGGCACAGCCCGGACACCACCACGGTGACGCCCCGGCCCGCCAGATCGATCGCCACTGGCACCAGGTCCGCTCCGAAGAACTGGGCCTCGTCGATGGCCAGGAGATCCAGGGTGCCGACGCCCGGGCCGTCAGTGCGATCAGTGCCGTCCACCAATCTCCACAGATCCGCCGAGCCGTTCACGGATCGGGCCGGGATCCGGCCGCCTGCGTGCGAAGACACCGTGCTCGCACCGCGCCGGTCGTCCAGGGCGTGGTTGACGACCAGCACCCGGAGCCCGGCGATGGTGGCCCGCCGGACCCGGCGCATGAGCTCCTCGGTCTTGCCGGCGAACATCGGACCGGTGATGACCTCGATACGGCCGCGGCCGGCGTCGTGGTTCATGCTGTTCCTTCTGCGATCCCGCCAGCCATCGACCAGCGGACATCCGTGGCCATCCTGTCGGCCACGTCGATGTGCCGACCGCCGGTCCAGTGGACCAGGAATTCGTTCAGGATGCCGATGCGCGGGGCGTTGTCGCAGTCGTCGGGTAGCCGGATCTCCATGGACTCATGATGGCACCAGGGGTCCGGGCCAGGCGAGGCTGCAAGGGGATAGACACGAGGGGGTAGAGCGGAAGAAGGGAGAGGAGAAGCCTGGAACCCTGGCACCGACGTCGTTCTATGGTTGACTTTTCTGAGGTTTCACTGAATTTCATCGGGTTCAACACGAGAGGGGACAGCCCATGGCTTCGGCCGAGCTCAACCCTTCCTCCGGCGTCCCTCTCTACCGGCAGATCAAGGACATCCTGCGACGAGAAATCGCGGACGGGACGGCCGGGCCCGAAACCCCCATGACCGAAGCCCTGTTGCTGGAGCGCTTTGAGGTGAGCCTGGCCCCCATCCGTCAGGCCCTCCGGGAGTTGGCCACGGAAGGCTACGTCTACCGCAAGCAGGGCAAGGGCACGTTCCCGGTCCCCGGGTCCCGCGTCCACCGGCCCGCCGATGTGCGGCTGGGCGCCCTCCACGACTACCTGGCGGACCGGGGTCTGAATCCCACCTCGAACGTCATCGGCCTGGAATGGACCGAACCGACCGATCGGCTGCGGACGGCCCTGAACCTGGATTCTGGGCCGGGGCCCCTGGCCGGCGGATCCCTCACGGCGGACGATCGGTTGCTGCACATCACCCGCCTCATCTCGGTGGACGGCCGGCCCATCGCCCGCCCGGAGGTGCACCTGCGCGTGCCCCGGGGCTTCGATCCGACCGCCGCGGAGCTCGAGGAGCACGGCTCGGCCTTCACCCTGCTGGAGCGTGACCACGGACTCGTCCTGGACCACGCCGAGCACGACGTGTGGGCCACGGAGGCCACGGCCCTCCAGGCCGAGGCCCTCGCGGTGGCTGTGGGGAGCCCGCTGCTCGCCATCGAGACCCTGTTCTTCGCCGCTGGCGGCTGGCCGGCCGGCTTCCGCTCAGCCGTGCACCGCGCCGACGACTTCAAGTACCGGTTCGTCGAGCGCCGCTGAGCGCCTCCCCGGCCCTTCGCCCTGACCCGCGGGATGTGATCCGCGCGCTGTGACCTGCCTGCTGTGACCTGCTTGACTTTAACAAGACACAGTGTCAATCTAGTGGACAGGTAATCGGGATCACACTACGCCACCGACCGTGGCGCTCACGAAAGGTCGTGCCCATGACGGCAACCCCCGCGGCGGACCGACACTCCGCACCCCATGCCCCCACCGTCAACACCGTGCTGGGTCCGGTTCCGGCAGGGGACCTGGGGGTCGTGGCCGTCCATGAGGCCCTGCTCTCGGTGCTGCCGGGGGCGCAGTACTCGCCGTTCATCTCGATGGACCGCGCGGAGATCTATGAGGCACTGGCGGCCAAGGTCCTCGCCTTCCGTGAGGCCGGCGGAGGCACCATCGTCGACTCCACCGGCATGTTCCACGGACGGGATTTGACGCTCTACGAAGCACTCTCCAAGGCCACTGGAGTGCACATCGTCGCCTCGACAGGCCTGGGCCCTGAAGAGGAGCTGGGCGGCTACTTCCTGACCCCGCAGACCAACCCGCCGACGCCGTGGCCAGCCGAGAAGTTCGAGGATCTCTTCGGCAAGGAGGTCACGGAAGGCATGGTGGTCCCCCGCATCGAGCGCCGCGCGGCCGCCGGAATTGTTGCCACCGTTGCCGACCGGGCGGGCATGACCGCCACCGAGGAGTCCCTGTTCCGCGGCTCCGCCCGCGCGGCCCGGAACACCGGCGTCTCGGTCTCCATCCGTTTCGGCGCCGATGCCGTGCACGACCTGGACATCGTCCTGGACGAGAAGATCTCCGCGGATCGCGTGCTCGTGGGAGACCTGGACCGCCGGCCCACCCCGAGTGCGACCGCCGAGAACGCCGGCAAGGTCGCCAGCAGTGTCGCCGCCGCGGTGGCCGAACGCGGGGCCTTCGTGGGCATCGACCACGTGGGCCTGAACGACGACGCCGGCTACCTCACCGACACCGAGCGCGCCGCACTGGTCCTGGACCTGGTCGCCGCCGGCCACACCGACAAGATCATCCTGTCCTCCAACGCGATCGGCGTCGCCAAGGGACTTCCGGACTACGACCTGCCCTATGGCCATGTCCTGCAGACGTTCATCCCGTTCCTGATGGGCTATGGGCTCAGCGACGAGGACGCCCGGCGCATCCTCGTGGACAACCCCGCCCGGCTGCTCACCGTGCGCTGAGCACGGAACCGAGCTGGCCGACGACGAGTACCCCCACACACCAGCTTTCGAACCCCTCAGGCAAGCAGAGGTAGAACCATGACCAGAGTGAACACCGTGCTGGGCACCATCCCGGCCGCAGAACTGGGCATCGTGGCCATCCACGAGCACATCGGCTACGGCATGCCGGGCTCCGAACTCGACACCCAGTGGTGGAAGAGCCCGGAGCAGGCCTACGAGGAGACCGTGCCGAAGCTGCGGAAGTTCCATGAGTACGGAGGGCGGACCTTCGTGGACGTCACCGGTATCTGCAACGGTCGCGACCCGAACTACTACCAGTCGCTCTCCGCCAAGACCGGCGTCAACATCATCGCCTGCACCGGCTTCGTGGGCGGGGACACTGCCCTGCCCCACTTCTCCCGGGCCACCGTGGACTACCTCGCGAAGGTGTTCATCCACGAGATCACCGTGGGCATCGGCAACACCGGCGCCAAGGCCGGCGTCATCAAGGTCGGTGTCAGTCGTGGCGGAAAGATGACCGAGCTGGACCGGCGCATCTACCGCGCCGGCGCCCGCGCCGCCGTCGTGACCGGCGTGCCGATCCTCACGCACCTGGCCATCGATCCCGAACCTGCCGTGGCCATCTTCAAGGAAGAGGGCCTGGACCTGGACCGCGTCCTGTTCGGCCATGCTGACGACGGTCTCAATGCCCCGATTACCCCTCACGACTACATCTATGAGCAGGGTGGCCGCATCGGCTTCGACACCTTCGGCTACGACCTCGAGCTACCGGACCCACCCTTCTGGGGCCGCAAGCGCACCGAGCGCGTGGCGCACTTCAAGCGGCTCGTAGACAAGGGCTACACGGACAAGCTGATGGTCGGCGTGGACGCCAACTGCAGCCCGCTGGGCTGGCCCGGTGTCAAGGGCCACACCGTCAACTACCTCTTCGAGGACATGATCCCGGACCTCAAGGCCGCCGGCATCGACGACCAGACCCTCCACCACCTCCTCGTGGACAGTCCCGCCGAGTTCCTCGGCATGAAGAACTGATCACCCCCTGACCCCTGTCTCCCGGGCCTCCCCTCGGGCACAACCCGGAACCACGAAAGAGAAGACCATGAAGGCTGAAGACCTCCAGAAGTTGAAGATCGCCATCATCGGCGGCGGGTATGCCGGTGCCACCGCCGCGCTGGCCCTGCACCAGATCGGTGCGAACGTCACCGTCTACGAACAGGCCAGGCAGATCCACGAGGTCGGTGCGGGCATCGGCCTTCGCCCGGCCGTCATCAAACTGTTCCGCAAGCTGGGGGTCTACGAGGACATCGCGGCCGTCACCACGGCCTCCCCCTCCCACGACATCTTCGACGCACAGGGCAACCTGATCCACTCGGAGGAGTGGCCGCACCTCAACGACGACGGCGAGGACAACAGCACCCGCTTCATCCACCGCGGTGACTTCATCGACGTGCTGACCGGCCTGCTGCCCGAGGGCATGCTGAAGCTCAACCACAAGGCCGAGAGGATCGAGGACCACGGGGATTCCGCCACCGTGGCCTTCACCAACGGCTCTCAGGTCACCGCGGACCTCGTGATCGGCGCCGACGGCATCAAGTCCAAGGTGCGCACCCTGTTCTCGGACCACCAGCCGGTCTTCGCCCGTTGCCACGCCTACCGGATCGTCATCGACGCAAAGGATGCCGAGGGGCTGATGACGGATGACGCCTTCCGGATGTACATCGACAAGGAGACCAACGGCATGATCTACTTCCTGCCGCTGCGCCACCGCAACCAGGTCTCCTTCGACATCACCGTTCCCAGCGAGGACTCCTCCTGGAACCCGCAGGTCACGCGCGAGGAGGTCCTGCACTCGATCCGGAACTTCGACGACCGGCTGAAGCGGATCGTGGAGAAGCTGGACATGGACCAGCTGAACGCCCGCTCGGCCCATGACCTCGACCCGGTGGACGTGTGGAACTCCAGGTCCGTGGCCCTCATCGGCGACGCCGCGCACGCCATGCTGCACCACCAGGGCCAGGGTGCGAACTCCGCCGTGCTCGATGGCGGCATCCTCGCGGACCAGCTGGTCGCCTCCGCCACGGTGGCCGAGGCCCTCGACGCCTACACCGCCGAGCGCAAGGAGCCCACCCAGGCCCTGCAGAAGATCTCCCGTGCCTCGTGGGATCCCAACGCCATCACCACCGCCTTCCCCGAGAAGGAAGCCATCGACTACTGACCACGTCAGTCCCCGTACCGCCCGGCGACGGTGCCCTGACCCGATCACCCCGATCGAGCCTCAGGGCGCCGTCGCCATGCCCGTCTCCCCCACCGGTTCTCCCGCGGACTCCCCGGAAGTCCCCCCCCGATGAAAGGATCACCCCCATGAGCCAGCAGCCCCAGACCGACCCCCGGATCCACCCGCAGATCGCCGAGATCCTCGCCCACATCCCCGCGTCCGACGGCTCCGCGCCCAGCGTCGAGGGCTGGCGCGGGGCCGAGGAGTCCCGTGTGCCCGCTCCGGCCGAGCGCACCCCGCAGCTTCCCCGGGTGCGGGACGCCGTGGCCGCCGCCGCACACGGGGACGTCCCGGTGCGGATCTACACCCCGGACGAGCGGGAGCAGCGCGGCGTGATCGTGTACTTCCACGGCGGTGCCTTCTTCTCCGGATCCCTGGACACCCACGACGGCGCTGCCCGAGCCCTGGCGGCCGAGTCCGGCCTGACCGTGGTGTCCGTGGGCTACCGACGGGTCCCAGAGGACGCCTTCCCGGCCGGTCTGGAGGACTGCTACGGGGTGCTCCGCTGGACCGCCGAGCATGGCAGCGAGCAGCTGGGCTGGGACGGCGGCACCCTCGCGGTGGCCGGGGACAGCTCCGGCGGCACCTACGCCGCCGCCGTCACCGGCATGGCCCGGGACGACGGCTTCGAGGGCATCACCCACCAGGTGCTGCTCTACCCCTCCGTGGACCTGGACTTCACCGAGGCCGGCACCGCGCGATACCCCTCCCGAACGGAGAACGCCACCGGCTACGGCCTGGAGACCGCCGGGCTGGTGGGCCACAACTCCTTCTACCTGGACTCCGGTGCCGACCCGGCCGACCCCCTGGTCTCCCCCATCCGCCGGGACGACCTCTCCGGGCTGCCGAAGGGCCTCGTCATCACCGCCCAGTTCGACCCGCTGCGGGACGAGGGCGAGGCCTATGCCGCACGCCTCCGCCAGGCCGGCGTGGAGGCCACCGTCAGCCGCTACGGCAGCGCCAACCACGGTTTCATGGTCAACTTCGCCTGGATCCCGGAGCTCTACCAGGCGTTCACGGAGGTCGGGCGCTTCCTGAACCAGGGCTGATCGGCCCACCCGTCACCACCATCCCCACACCACGACGGCGGCGCCTCCCCTTGCGTAAGGGGAGGCGCCGCCGTCGTTCAACGGCCTTCAGGCCGGGCGGGGTGCGGGGCTAGCTGGCGCTGACGCCCTCCGGCCGGGCCGTCACGGCTCCGGGCAGCGGCTCAGCCATCAGCTCCTGCGCGTCGACGGGCTCCGGGGCGCTGCGCAGGCCGAACAGCACGAGCAGGGCCGAGGCCGCGGCGGCCAGGGCGCACACGAGGAACGCCGTGCCGAAGCCGCTGCCGAGCGCCTGCAGGGCCAGTTCCGCGGCCGCGCCGCCGGGGGCCTCCGCCGGGATGGAGTTCAGGGCGAACGGTCCGCCTGCCTCGAAGATTCCCTGGGCAGGCCCCAGCTGGTCCGCCGGCAGGGTGGAGGTGGCCAGGGAGGCACCCAGCTGACCGGCCGCGCCGGACAGGGCCACCGCACCGACCAGGACCGGGCCCAGGGCGAAGCCGAGGTCCCGCAGCAGGTTGGTGGTGGCACTGGCCATGCCGGCCAGCTCCCGGGGCACCGTGTTGATGGCCAGCGCCGTCATGGGGCTCAGGGTGAAGGCGAAGCCGAGACCGGTCAGCAGGGCCGGCAGCAGGAACTGGCCCATGGAGTGGTCGGTGGCGTCCAGGGTGGTGGCCCCGAGCAAGCCGCCCAGGGCCAGCAGACCGAGCCCGGCCGTGAGGATCCAGCGGTCCGCAACGCGGGTCATCAGCCAGGAGATGAGCGGGATCAGCACGAACGCGGGGCCCTGCAGCAGCAGGAACAGCAGGCCGATGTTGATGGGGTTCTGGTGCTGGACCGGGCCCAGCCACATGGAGAAGGAGAAGCAGATGCCCAGGAAGGCGAACATGCCCACCACGGCGATGATCGAGGTGATCGAGTAGTTCACGTTGCGGAACAGGGAGAGCTTGAGCAGCGGGTGCTCCACGCGGGTCTCGATGACCACGAACACGGCCAGCAGGATGACACCGGCCACCAGGCTGTACATCACCGAGGGGGTGCTCCAGCCGGACTCCGGCCCCTGGACCAGTCCGAACAGCACCAGGATCAGGCCCAGCGCGAAGGTGATCTGGCCCCACAGGTCCATGCGCCGCCCGGACTGGGAGGTCGACTCGGCGGAGAACGCCAGGCACGTCACCACCACCGCTAGGCCCAGGACGACCACGACGCCGTAGGACCACTGCCAGGCGCCGGCCTGCGCGAACCCGCCGCCGAGCAGCGGGGCGACGATGCCGCCGGCGGACAGGCAGCCCGCCCAGACGGCGATGGCCCGGGCCCGCTGCTGCGGGGTGACCGTCACGGCGGCGACCAGGGCCAGCGACGCCGGGTACATGGCCCCGGCGCCGAGGCCGTTGATGGCCGATCCGACCCACATCATCTGAACGGACGGGGCGAGCGCGCAGACGAGGGAGCCGATGGCGAGCACCACGGCACCGAAGATGGTCAGGCGGCGGTGGCCGAACCGGTCACCGAGCATGCCGAAGGTCAGCTCGAAGACCACCACGGGGATCATGAACCCGGCGGTGATCCAGGTCAGCTGGGATCCGACCGTGCCGAAGTACTGCTGGAACGTGCCGTTCAGGGCGCCCGGCAGGGCGTTGGCCAGCTGTGCCACCAAGACGGCGACGGCCGCCGCGAAAATCGTTCCGTTGATCTTAGCCGTGTGGGGCGCGGCGCGCCCGGCAGTGGCGGGACCGGGCACTGACTGGTCCGCAGTTGAAGTGGTCATGGGGACTCCTGGAAGACGGTGCGTGTGTGCACAGGACAGACGACAGGTGGGGTGGACTGGCGTGGAAGAGCGCGGGTGAGACAGGGATGCAAAAAGGCTCCGGCTGCCCGTGACTGACGCCACGGGCAGCCGTGATCAGTATCACCACTCACAAGACAGTCTGTCAAGTTATTTGTGTGAGTGAAACCACACTGCCCCGCCGGATTGAATCCGGCGGGGCAGTGATCGTAGCGAGGGGCCAGCGAAGAGCTTCAGTGGCTGGTCAGTAGGCCATCACTGGGGATCGCACAGCAGTTCGGTCCAGGAAGCGGTCATCCGGTTGAGGAGTTCCTCGCGGTCAATGGACCAGCCCAGGCGGAACCAGCGCTGGGACATGTAGACCAATTGTCCGAAGGCCATGGCACAGCGGATCCGTCGGCTGTCCGGGCCGAACCGGTCGGCGGCGTCAAGCCCTGACTCCATGGCACCGATGGCCCGGTCATGCCAGGCATCCATCGCGCCCTGGATTTCGGGATCCGCCGCGGCGGCCTGGAGGGAGATCATCATGTACGGCTTGATCTCCGGCCACTGGTCGAATTTGAGCCCGAGGAAGGCCCGGATCGTCGCCGGATCGTTGGAGGCGACCATCTCCGGCAGCGGCGGCCGGTCGGCGCTCGTGAGCAGCTCGTCGGCACGCTCCACGATGAAGCGGACGAGCTCAGCTTTGGAAGTGAAGTGGAGGTAGAACGTGGCTCGCGTGGCGCCGGCCGCCAGGGCGATCTGGTCCACGGTGGTGGGCCCGTAGCCCTTCTCCGTCATGACCTCCACACCGGCGTCCAGCAGGAGTTGACGCGTCATGCGTTTTTGCGCTTCTCGGAGGTTGGCCATGGTCACCCAGCCTAGCGTCCGGCCCCCCGCTCCCGCTGGTAACCGCCGAGGGTGGTGAAGAAGGGCGAGGGCTCCAGGGTCGGGTCGCCGGAGTAGCCGAGGTCCTCGGCGACCGAGGCGAACGGCGAGTACGGCGAATCGGACTCGACCGGGCCGGCATCGAGCGCCCTGACGGCCGCCTCGCGGACTCGCGCCTCGATCTCGAGGGACTCCTGCAGGGCCGCCCGAGCAGTGTCCGCGTCCATACCGATCTCGAAGGGGACCCCCGCGGTGGAGCGGTAGGGGTGGCCGAGATACAGGCGTTGCGGACGCACCTCGTCCTTCAGGTACTCGAGGGAGGACCGGTAGGCGGCTGGGTCCTCGTACCCCGGGAAGTGGTTGGCGGCCCCGTGGACCTGGACCGCGTCGCCCACGAAGACGGCGTCCTGGTCCTCCACCACGTAGGCCACCGAGCCCGGCGTATGGCCCGGGATGTGACGCACGGAGACGGCGACGCCCCCGAGGTCGAGTGTCTCGCCGCCCTGCACCAGCACGTGCGGCTCCATCTCCCCGGAGATGGCGTGCGCCGTGGCCGCCAGCTGCTGCTGCTCCCCCTCGGGGTTCTTCAGGTACCGGTTCCGCCCCGCCAGGTACTGGTCCACGTGCGCCCGCCGGGAGCGCAGCAGGGGCGCGTCCGCCTCGTGGATCACGACCTTCGCCTTCCGGCCGGTCAGCTCCCACAGCGCATGCGCCCCGCCCAGGTGGTCGATGTGCCCGTGGGTCAGCAGGATCCACCGCACCTCCTCGATGCTCCGGCCCAGCCTCTCCAGCTCCGGCACCATGCCCTCGGCCGGCGAGGTGGTGATGCCGGTGTCCACGATGGCGGGCTCCGGGGCGTCGATGAAGAAGCTGTAGAGCCCGAACCGGCCCCATGGGGAGACCAGCGGGTGGATGGCAACCGGTGCGGACATCTGATGATCCTTGTCGTCGGGCGCCCCGTCAGGGACGCAACGGGATGGCACGGAGGTCCGGTCACCCTACCGGGCACCGTTCCGCCTGTGGTCTTGCTCACGAGACTTTAGTATAATAATATGTGCATGTCACGATCCAGGGAGATCACGATCACCCGCTGGAACGGTGACCCCACGCTGAGAAGGAGTCCACCCCATGACGGAGAACCTCACCTGGAACGCCGGCGGCACGCCGATCACCATCCGCAAGGACCTGCGGGTCCCGATGCGGGACGGGCTCGAGCTCGTGGCCGATGCCTACGAGGGAACCGAGCAGAAGCCGCGCCCGGCCCTGGTGGCCTTGAGCCCCTACGGCAAGGAGCTGCAGGCCCTGGCCCTGACCACCCCGCCCCAGCGGCGCCCCTCCCCGATGTGGGACGGCTGCATCGAGGCCGGTGACATCGCCCGGATCGTCAACGAGGACTACGTCCACGTGATCGGCGACCTGCGCGGATCCGGCGGCTCCGGCGGAGAGCACATCGGCAACTACAACGCCGGCGGAGTCTCCCTGGGCCAGGACGCCTACGACTTCATCGAGTGGGTGGCCGCGCAGCCCTGGTGCGACGGCAACGTGGGCATGGTCGGCATCTCCTACTTCGGCTCCATGCAGGTCCTGGCCGCGGCCGAGCGCCCGCCCTCGCTGAAGGCGGTCTTCGTCTCCGGCGGTCACTACGACTTCTATGAGACCACGTACCACGGCGGCATCATGTGGTTCATGCCCCGGGCCGCCCGCGAGGGCCGGGGCGGCGACTCGGGCTGGGCCTTCACCGACGGCGTGAAGTCCCGCATGATCGAGGAGTTCAGCCCCGAGGAGCTGAAGGCCAAGGTGGATGAGCGGCTCGCAGACCCGGACGTGGCCGGGTGGCCGAACCTGGTCCACGTGCTGAACTACCCGAAGAACCACGAGGCCTGGTTCGACATCGTGATGAACCAGTTCGACGGCGAGTGGTACGAGGAGCGCAACCCCAACGAGCTCGCCGGCCAGATCGACATCCCGGTCTGGCTGCAGCTGGACCAGGGCCGCGGGTGGACGCTGGACAGCACCATCGAGGTCTTCGACCGCGTGCAGGGCCCGAAGAAGCTGACCATCGGCTCCTACCCGCCCATGCAGTCGCGGCCCTTCGTGGAGGAGCACGACAAGATGTTCCGCTGGTACGACTACTGGCTCAAGGGCATCGACAACGGGATCATGGACGAGCCGGCGGTGGACGTGTTCGTGGAGGGTTCCCGCGAGGTCGTCACCGCCGAGCAATGGCCCCCGAAGCCGGTGGAGCACCGGCCCCTGTACCTGCGCCCGCGCCACACGCTCTCCACCGAGCCGGAGCTGATGGGCACCGAGTTCGCCCACCCGGACGGCTTCTACCAGGCCCCGCTGACCGTGACCGACGACGTCCAGATCCTCAGCTGGTCCACCCCGGTGTTCGAGGAGCCGGTCGAGATGATCGGCACCGGCGCCGCGCACGTCTTCGTGGAGATCGACCAGCCGGACACCAACTTCATCCTGCGTCTGTGGGACTACGCTCCGACCGGCATGCGCCAGCTGATCACCACCGGCTACCTCAAGGCCTCGCACCGCGAGCTAGACGAGGCCCGGACCTCCGAGGGCGATCCGCGGCACCCGCACACGCGGTCCGTGCCGGTGGAACCGGGAACGATCGAGGAGTACGTGATCCGCCTCTACCCGTTCGCGGCCACCTTCATGCCGGGCCACCGGCTCACGGCGGAGCTGTCCAACGCGGAGCCCCTGGCGGACGAGCACAACTCGCTGCTGCCCCCGGACGCCTTCCACCTGCCGGTGGGCCGGCCGGTGACGCACAAGATCTACCGCGACGCCGAGCACCCGTCCCGGCTGGTCCTGCCGTTCACCACCCAGTAGACGGCGGCGAGGGGTCAGGCCATCGCCCGGCCCATACCGGTCCGCGCATGCTCGAGTGTCCACGTCAGCGCGTAGTCGGCGACGTCTTCCCAACCGGGCTCTGCACAGGTCCAGTGGCCGCGGCCATCGAACTCGTGGTACTCGGTGAGCGCCGGAGACTTCCCCCAGTGTTTGGCGTTGGACCTGTTGACCGAGGGCGGCATGATGTGATCCTTGCTTCCGCCGATGAACAGTAGCGGGGCCCGGTCAACGGAGTAGTCGACCCACGTTGCCTGGTGGCCGGGCTGGAAGTTCGCCAGCAGACCGTAGGCCCACACCCAATTGCCGGGTGCAGCGATCGCGTAGCGCTCGTACGCGGCGTCTGAGTCCTCCCGGTTGAGGGTGTTGGTGAACGCATAGTGCCACTCCTCAGGGGTGAACCCGACCGCCTTGCGAAAGTTGGCCGGGTTCTTCAGCGCCGGGAACAGCGACCGTGCCTGGGAGAGCGGAGTGACGCGGACGCCCTCGGTGGGGGCAGAGTTGATGGCGGCCCCGGCCGCCCCCAACCCACGAGCCAGGAGCATCTGTGTGAGCAGTCCCCCGAAGGAGTGGCCCATGATGACAGGGGGCTTCGGCAGCGCCTCGATGACGCTGCTGAGGTGATCCAGGGTCTCGGGGACGGTGAGGTCGGCGATGATCTCGGGATGCTCGCGGAGTGCCTCCACCTCGATCTCGAACCCCGGGTATGCCGGGGTGATGACGGTATAGCCCGCAGACTCGTAGCGGGCCTTCCAGCCCTCCCAGCTGCGGGGGGTGACCCATAGGCCGTGCACGAGGACGATCGTGTCGGGTGCTTCAAGGGTGCTCATGATGACGATGACCTTTCGGGTGGCCGTGCTCAGCTGCGCGGAGGGCTTCCTGCTGATCTCGAACGGGACGATCTGATCGTCGTCGCCGTGGATGACGAGGTCGGAACGGCGACGCTGGCGGGGCCTTGACGGAAGTCGGTAGCCGAAAAGGCCGCGATGCACTCGACGGCGTGACGGGTACCGGCCGCGAGCGTCTGCAATCCCCTCCGAGGACTGATGGAGGAGGTTCTGTCAGTACATGCGAGGTTAAAGTAGCGCTTGTCATCACCTCGCACCAGGCCTCAGCACCTTCGTCAAAGCGAACTGCTTGAAGGTCGCGGACACCCTCAGACCGGTGGGCCGTCCGGTGGGATCTGGACACCCGGGCCCCCTCCTCGCCATGGTTGGTGGTGACGATGAGAGGCCCTCCGCCATGTCCACCACCACGTCCGACTCCCGCGCGAACGACACTGAGTCCGTCTGGGAGACCCATCCGGTCACTCCGGATCGCTTCGAGGACTTCGTCGACGTCATCAACGCCAACCGCCGGGACACGCACTGCTGGTGCCTGTCCCACCGGCTACGGGCCCCTCAGATCGAGGAGCTCGGCGGCGGCGACCGCGAGGCGGCCATGCGCCGGCTCTGCGAGCGGGAGAACCCGCCCGGGGTCGTCACGTACCGGGACGGCATCCCGGTCGGCTGGTGCAGCATCGGTCCCCTCGCGGAGATCCCGCTGCTGGCCGCCTCAAAGCTCATGCGCCCCGTGGACGAGCTCCCCGTCTGGAGCATCATCTGCGTGGTTGTCCGTTCTGGACACCGCAGGCAGGGCGTCACCGCACGAATGCTCGAGGGCGCCGTGGCCTACGCCGCGTCCCGGGGCGCCCCGGCCGTCGAGGCCCATCCCGTGGATCCCGAGGGCCGCATGGACCTCACCATGGCGTTCGTGGGCACCCGCTCCATGTTTGAGAACGTCGGATTCCGCGTCATCGGAACCACCGAGGCCAAGGCCAGCAGACTGCCCCGGCTGGTCATGCGCCGGGACCTGACCTGACGAGCCACCGTCCGAGAGACGGCTACAGCACCATCGCGGCGATGATGCCGCCGAAGAACAGCGGGATGTTGAAGTGCACGAACGTCGGCACGCAGGTGTCCCAGATGTGGTGGTGCTGGCCGTCCACGTTCAGCCCCGAGGTGGGGCCGAGCGTCGAGTCCGAGGCGGGCGAGCCGGCGTCGCCGATGGCTCCGGCCGCGCCCACCAAGGCCGCGGTGGCCAGCGGGGAGAACCCGACGGCGGCGCACAGCGGCACGAAGATCGCGGCCAGAATCGGGATGGTGCCGAAGGAGGAGCCGATGCCGATCGTCACGAGCAGGCCGACCGTCATCATCACGACTGCGGCCAGCAGCTGGCTGTCCCCGATCCAGCCGGAGGCGGCGGTGACCAGGTCATCCACGGCCCCGGTCTCCGTGAGCACGGAGGCGTAGCCGGAGGCCACCAGCATGATGAAGGCGATGGTGCCCATCATCGTCACGCCGCCGTGGGCCAGCTCATCCGAGGCCCGCCACCTCTCCCCGCGGAAGATGAAGATGATGAGCACCCCGCCCAGTGCGGCGATGACGAGGGAGCCGAACACCAGTTGGAGCACGAGGGTGACCGCGAGCGCGATCAGCACGACGACGTGCTGGCGCGTCCATCCCGTGTCCGATCCAGAGGCGCCGTTCGTGCCGAAGGCCGCCACCCCGAGGTCCGGCGCGGCGTCCCGGTACTCGCGCGGACGCCGGTAGGTCACCAGGATCGCGATGACGAGGCCGACCACCATGGTGGCCACGGGGATGGCCATGGCCAGCGGGATCTGGGACAGCTCGATCTCCATGCCGTAGGCGGCCATCTCCCCCACGATGATGTTCTGGAAGATCAGCCCGAACCCGAGCGGGATCAGCATGTAGGGCGCCTTGAGTCCGAAGGTCAGGGCGGTGGCCACGGCCCGGCGGTCGATCTTCATCCGGTTGAACACCGTCAGCAGCGGCGGGATGAGGATGGGGATGAAGGCGATGTGGACCGGAACGAGGTTCTGGGAGAAGCAGGCCAGCCCGGCGATCCCGAACAGGGTCATGGCCCGCTTGCCCTGAATCCGCGGCAGGATCCAACGGATGAGCTTCTCTGTGATGCCCGAGCGGGCGACCATGACCGAGAGGATGCCGAGCAGGATGTAGCTCAACGCTGTCTCCCCCTGCCCGCCGAGACCGCCGACGAGCGTGGACATGGTGTCCTCCACGCTCAGTCCGGACATCAGCCCGGCCACCAGTGCCGCGATGAGCAGGGCGACGATCACGTTCACCCGGGCCAGGCTCAGGGCCGCGAGGACCACGACGGAGACGACGACGGGATTCAGGAGCACGGTGGTGGGACCTCGGTTTCGTGGGGGCGATGCGACAGCGCGGTGGCAATGCACGAGTGCACCGTGGCGCCAGCGGTTTCGCGCCCCCGAAAGTGTACCGGTCGAAGGGCGTACCGGCCGCTGAGGTACGGTCGGATGGCTCCCTCAGCGCACCACCTCGCGGTGATTGCCGTCCACCCGGCGCGTCCAGCCGCGGGCGTCGAGGTGCTCGAGCATCGGGATCGCCACCCGCCGGGAGGTCCCCAGCGCCTGACGGGCCTGGCTGGTGGTGAAGGGCTGCTCGAGCCGGGCCAGCTCGCGCATGGCCAGGCCCGGGGCGGTGGGCAGCAGCACCACTGCCCCGTCCAGCCGCAGGATCCGGCCGGCTCGTTCGGCGGCCGCCAGCTCCTTGGCGCCGAGGTTCAGGGCGGTGAGGTCGTCACCCTCGGGGGCGTCGAAGGGGTGTGCCGCCAGGCGGTGTTCGAGGGTGGCGATGGCCTGTTCCGCCGGTCCCAGCACTGTGCCTTGGCCGGGCAGGCGGATGTAGCCACCCCGCTGTTCCATACCTGCCCCAGCGACGACGGCGTTCAGGAGGGTGTCGTCCCCGTCCACCTCAAGCAGAGCGGCCGCCGCACCCCGGCTCAACCCGGCGGCCAGGGGGTCGCTGCCGACCAGCGACTCCACGGCATCCCGCAGTCCTGCGGCCCACCGGTCCATGACGGGGGCGTGGACCCACCAGTCGCCGAACACCCGGACGTCCGCCGGAATCCCGTTCTCTTCACCCCACGCCCCCGCCTCCGGACCCACCAGTCCGAGTCGTTGGAGGAACCCCACCCGCACCGCACTCCGCCGCACGACCTCGAGTCGGGCGTCGCCGCCGTCGGGCACCGTCTCCAGGCAGGCCGCGTGCCGGGTACCGGCCCCGCGCCGGGTGAGTTCCGGCGGGTCCACGTCCAGCACCTGGGCACCACCGAACACCGAACGACTGCCGGGGTCACGCAGCACCAGCCGGTCTCCCGGCACCAGCGGGAGGGTCCGATCGAACGTGAGCCGGGCGTGCCCGGCGTTGAAGGGCCGCACGTGCGCGGGCACCGTCGCCGTGCCGACATGCACCAGCAACTGCCCGGGCGCCTCCGTGAGATCGGCGCCGGTGGTGCGCCGGATGTCCACGACGCCGGCCACCGGCCAGGCTCCGGGCGTCACCAGGGCATCCCCCCGGTGGACCTCCTCGGCGGTGGTGCCGCGCAGGTTCACGGCCACGCGCTGGGTCGGCCCGATCGATGGGTGCGGGCGATGGCGGCTGTGCAGGGCACGCACCGAGACGGCACGCGGGGAGTCGGCGCCGAGCACCTCGAGCCGGTCGTTCTCGGCCAGGGTCCCGGCCGTCAGGGTGCCGGTCACCACCGCGCCGGAGCCCTTGACGGTGAACGAGCGGTCCACCCAGAACCGGACACGTCCTGCCACCGCGGGCGCGGGAAGGTCCGCCAGCACGCGGCCCAGCTGGTGCCGCAGGTCCTCCAGTCCCGCACCGGTCACGGCGGACACGACGACGGCCGGCACCCCGGCCAGCGCGGTTCCGGCGAGCTCGGCACGGGTCTGCGCCAGCACGGCGTCCACCCGCTCCGGGGCGCGGTCCGCCTTGGTGATCACGATGAGCCCGTGCTCGATCCCGAGGGCGGCGATGGCGTCCCGATGGTCAGCGGACTGGGCCTGCCAGCCCTCGTCCGCCGCGACGATGAAGCAGACGGCCGGGGCCGGGCCGAGGCCGGCGAGCATGTTGCCGAGGAACCGCTCGTGGCCGGGGACGTCCACGAAGGCCACACCCGCCCCCGAGGGCAGGGTGGTCCAGGCGAATCCGAGGTCGATGGTCAGCCCCCGGCGCTTCTCCTCGGCCCAGCGGTCCGGCTCCATGCCGGTCAGGGCGCGGACGAGGGTGGATTTGCCGTGGTCCACGTGGCCCGCGGTGGCGACGACGTACATGTCAGTGCCCGGGTCCGAGCGGCTGGTCGGGATGATCGCCGGTGCTGCCGGTGCTGCGTGTGCTGCCAGGACTGCTGGTGCTGGCGAGGAGTGCCTGGGCGGCGCGGACCGCGCTGGCCAGCCGGCCGTCGTCGGACTCGGGGATGCAGCGCAGGTCCACCAGGCACGCACCGTCATGGACTCGGGGCAGCACGGCGGGCTCCCCGGTGCGCAGCAGTGGGGCCAGTTCCTCGGGGAGACGGACCGCCCACCCGGCCAGGGGGACCCCCGGGGCGCCCCCTCCCCCGACGCGGCCCTCGTGCGCCACCACCGGTGCGTCGACAGCGGCAGCGAGCAGGTCCGCGCGCTCGCGCAGTCGCGCGGGGGCCGCGTGCAGGGACCGGGTGACCGGGCTGGGCCCGCCGGTGAGGGTGGCCTCCAACGCGGCCAGGGTCAGCTTGTCCGCCCGCACGGCGCGGGCGAGCGGGTGCGTGGCCAGCCGCTGGATGGTGCGGCGGCGGCCCAGCAGGATCCCGGCCTGCGGCCCGCCGAGCAGTTTGTCCCCGCTGGCGATCACGACGTCCGCCCCTGCGGTCAGGGCGCCGGACAGGTCCGGTTCGTCCGGCAGCAGGGGGTCCGGTGTGAGGAGGCCGCTGCCGATGTCCACGATGAGCGGCAACGACCGACCGTCGCCGCTGTCGGCCGCCGCCTCGTCAACCAGCGTGCGCAGTTCCGCGATCGAGACGGAGGAGGTGAAGCCGTCGACGCGGAAGTTGCTGGGGTGGACCTTGAGCAGGCCGGTGGTCTGCGGGCCGATGGCGTCGGCATAGTCGGCCCGGTGGGTGCGGTTGGTGGTGCCGACCTCGCGCAGCCGGGTCCCGGTGGAGGCGATGAGGTCCGGCAGGCGGAAGCCGGCACCGATCTCCACGAGTTCGCCGCGGCTGACGATGAGCTCCCCGGTCCCGGCGAGGGCCGTGGTGGCCAGAACGAGGGCCGCGGCCCCGTTGTTGACGACGAGGGCGTCCAGGCCTTCCGGGATGGCCTCGTGCACGGCAGCGGGGACTGCGGCGAGCAGGGCTTGCCGGGTGCCGGTGCCACGTTTCGAGCGCTGGCCGCTCACGAGATCCAGTTCGACGTCCACGTAACCGCTGGAGGCGACGAGTGCCTCCACGGCGGCCGGTGAGAGCGGGGCCCGGCCCAGGTTCGTGTGAACCACCACACCGGTCGCGTTGAGGACGGGCCGAAGGGTGGTGGCGGTCCGGGAGGCGACGGCGGCGCGGACGACCGGTGGCACGTCCTCTGGGGTAATCTCTCCGCTCCGGGCGCGGGACTGGGCCTGCGTGATCAGCGACCGGAGAACCGCCTCGCTGAGGCGGGACCGCGCGTCGACGACCTCCGGCAGGGTCAGCAGGGTGTCCGTGCGCGGGATCCGGCGCCGGGGATCCTCCGAGCGCCCCGATGGTACAGCGGTCACGGGTTCTCCTTCCGGTACCGCCCTGCGGTGATGGTGATCGACCAGGCCGTGCCGGCGGGCGTGGGGTGACGTTGGCGGAAGCGGACGGGAATCGAACCCGCCAGACCGAGATACTCGGTCTCACCGGTTTTGAAGACCGGGGTGACCACCAGGACACAGACGCTTCCGTCCCTGAAACTACCAGCAGATCCATAGCGGGCCCGGCAACGGGTCAGGCAGCGGGCTAGGGTGTGGCCATGGAGCCCAACGCGACCACTCGTGACGACATTTCCCAGATCCGGCTCACCCAGTACGGCCATGGCGGCGGCTGCGCGTGCAAGATCCCGCCGGGTGAGTTGGAAGAGGCCGTCCGCGGGCTCGGCGGCCAGACGAATCCGGGCGTCATCGTGGGCCTGGACGACGGTGACGATGCCGCCGCCGTGCTGGTCCGGGACGGACTGGCCGTCCTGTCCACCGCGGACTTCTTCACCCCCATGGTGGATGACGCCTACGACTGGGGCCGGATCGCTGCCGCCAACGCCCTTTCGGACATCTACGCGATGGGCGGCATCCCCGTGGTCGCGATCAACCTCGTGGGCTGGCCCCGGGGCGTGCTGCCGATGGAGGTCCTGACCGAGGTGCTCCGCGGGGGTCTCGACGTGGCCCGGCTCGCCGGCACCCCCGTCATCGGCGGCCACACCATCGACAACCCTGAACCGATCTACGGCATGGCCGTGACCGGTACTGCCCATCCGGACCGGCTGCTGCGCAACGACGCCGCGCAGCCCGGGCTGCCGATCACCCTGACCAAACCGATCGGCGTCGGACTGTTGAACAACCGGGTGAAGCAGACCGGCGAGCCCTCCCCGGCCGCCATCGAGTCGATGACCTCCCTGAACAAGGACGCCGCCGAGGCCGCCCTCGCCGCGGGCCGCACCGCCGCCACGGACGTCACCGGCTTCGGGCTGCTCGGACACCTGCACAAGATGGCCCGGGCCTCCGGCGTCGGCGCCGTGATCGACCGTGCCGCCGTGCCCCTGATCGAGGGGGCCGCCGAGGCGCTGCGGGACGGCTACGTCTCGGGCGGCACGCGCCGCAACCTGGACTGGGTGCGGCCGCATGTCTCAGCCGGGGCCGGCATCACCGAGGACGACCTGCTGCTCCTGGCCGATGCGCAGACCTCGGGCGGACTGCTCGTGGTCGGTGAGGTGCCGGGCTACCCGGTCATCGGGGAGACGGTGAGCGGGTCCGGGATCGCCGTACGCTGACCGAGTCGGTCATCTCCTCCAGTTCCCGGCCCTTGGTCTCCGTCACGAACCTCCACACGAAGACGAAGGACAGCGCCGCCATCGCCGCATAGAGGCCGTAGGCCAGGCTCAGGCCGACGTCGGCCAGCATCGGGAACGTGGTGGACACCGCGAAGTTGGCCGCCCACTGGGCTGCCGCAGCCACTGCCAGGGCACCGGCGCGGATCCGGTTGGGGAACATCTCCCCCAGCAGGACCCACACGAGGGGGCCCCAGGTGGCGCCGAAGAACACCACGAACGCATTGGCCGCCACCAGGGCCACGGTCGCCCAGGGTCCGCCGAGCTCGGCGCTGGTGGTGCCGTCCGGAGCCGTGGTGGTGGTCGCGAACGAGAACGCCACGGCCATCAGGGCGAGGGAGACCGCCATGCCCAGGGAACCCACGAGCAGCATGGGCCGCCGGCCGACCTTGTCCACCAACAGGATCGCGATGATGGTCACCACGATGTTCGTCACCGAGGTGATCACCGTGACGGTCAGGGCATCGGATTCCTCGAACCCGACGGAACGCCAGAGCGTGGTGGAGTAGTAGAAGATCACGTTGATGCCGACGAACTGCTGGAACACTGAGAGGGCGATGCCGACCCACACGATCGGCTTCAGACCCATCAACGATCCGGCCAGGTCACGCAGGGACTCCCGCTTCTCGGAGTCCAGGGTGTTCTTGATCTCCTCGATCTTCAGGTTGACCTGCTCCACCCCGGTGAAGTCATAGAGCACCTGGGCGGCCTGGTCCAGCTTCCCCCGACCCACCAGGAACCGCGGCGACTCGGGCAACCGGAAGGCGAAGATCCCGTAGAGGACCGCGGGGACGGCCTCGGCCATGAACATCCAACGCCAGGCCTCCAGCCCCCACCAGAACGGTTCGGCGGCACCCCCGGCCAGGTTGGCGAACATCGCGTCGGAGAGCAGTGCCACGAAGATGCCGGTGACGATGGCCAGCTGCTGGAGGGAGCCCAGGCGGCCGCGGACCCCGGCGGGGCTGACCTCGGCGATGTAGGCCGGGGCGATCACCGACGCCGCTCCGACGCCCAGACCGCCGATCACGCGCCAGACGATCAGGTCCCAGACGCCGAAGGCCAGGCCGGAGCCGATGGCGGACACCAGGAACAGGACCGAAGCCAGCAGCATCACCGGCACGCGGCCGAACCGGTTGGCCACGGGTCCGGCGAACCAGGCGCCCACGGCGCAGCCGATCAGGGCCGAGGACACGGCGAAACCGGTCAGACCCGCCCCGAGCGAGAACTGTTCGGACAGGGCATCGACGGCGCCGTTGATGACCGAGGTGTCGAAACCGAACAGGAAACCGCCCAGCGCAGCGGCGATGCAGATGCCGATGACGCGGGCGTTGAGCCTGCTGGTGGGGTCTTTGGTGACCATGGGATTCCTTGCGGTGACGAGGACAGATGGTGTGATGTGCAACACCGTACGCCTTGCCCCCGGTGATTCGAAGGGACGGCCGCTAACGGACGGTCGTGATCGAGTCGTCCGTGATGCCGGCCCGACGGCGGGCGGCCAGGCGCCGCTTCTGCGGCTCGACGGTGTACCTCGGGTCCTGGGCGGAGTCCTTGCCGGCGTAGAACACCCCGAAGCGGGTGAACGCGGAAGCCGTCACCAGGGCGGCGCCGGACACCGCAGCGACCACGCGGTTGCGGCCGCCCAGCAGGGTGCCGATGCCGCCGGCGATCGCCAGCCGTTCACTCCACTTCATCAGCATCCCGGGGCGGCCGGTCTCCAGCGGTTCCACCGCGACCGGGTCCATCCGGGCCTCCATGTAGCGGGTGGCGACCACATCCGCCACCACGCCGAGCACCGCGAGAGCCCGGGCGGGCGCGGTCTGGCGCACCGGCGTCGTGATCATCGCCATCCCGGAGGCGGCGATGGAGGCGGAACTGACGAACACGAACGGCAGGTCCTCCTTCGCGTCGTTCCAGGTGGGCATGGCGGTGTCTGAGAGCAACACCGCGGTGTACCCGGCCAGCGGGGCCCCCAGCAGTGCGGCCAGTCCGCCGGCCGGCGCCTCGACGGCCCGCAGCATCCCGCGCAGCGGTCCCAGGGGCAGCTTCTCCCCCAGCATCCGGTCCACGTCCGCCGCCGCGGCCACGCCGGCACCGGTGCTGAAGCCGGCCAGCACCCAGGAGCCCAGGCTCATCGGCGAGGACAGCTTCACGGTGCGCATCATGTTGTAGAACCGCTCCGGGCGTCCGAGGTCCGCCACCAGGGCCACGGCGCCGACGCCGGCCGCGGCCAGCGCGGTGATACGCGTGTTCCGGCGCAGCACGTCGCGGCCGGTCAGCTGGGCACCGAAGGCCAGCAGGGAGGATCCCCCGGCGATGCCGCCGCACACGAGATAGGCGGCGACGCGCTCGTCCCACGGCGGGGCCTTGACGATGGGACGGCCGTAGTAGGAGTCGGATGCGGTGTTGCTGAACTGCGGTTCGGGCACCATGGCCATCTCGCGGCCGCCGTCCGAGGTGGACGGGGCCAGGCCACTGCGGTGCCGGCGGTTGCCCTGTTCCCGGCCGTCTTCCCGGCCGTCCGTCTTCTCGCGCCCGTCCGGGCGGTCCCTGCGCCGGCGCCGGCGGGGTTCCTCGGGCGGGCGGTAGCTGTCGAACTCGGAGGTGGTCACCGGCGACCTCCACCGAGGAACGCCAGTCCCGCGGCGGCGACCATGCCGGCCATGGCGATCCCGGCGCGGGCGTACATCCGGGGCAGATCCCGGGTGGGGACCCGGGGGTCCGGTGGCAGGCCGTAGACCTCGGGCTCATCCAGCAACAGGAACACGGACCCGGTGCCACCGACCCCGTCCTTCGGGTTCGCGCCGTAGAGGCGGGCCTCGGTGCGGCCTTGCGCGTGGAGCTGGGCCACCCGCTCCTGCGCGGAGGCGACCATGTCCTCCCGTTCGCCATACCGGATGGAGGTGGTGGGGCAGGCCTGAGCACAGGCGGGCGTCTGCCCGTCCGTCATGCGGTCGTAGCAGAGCGTGCACTTCTGCGCGATGCCGGCGTTCCTGTTCTTCTTCGGCTTGTCTGCCTTGTCTGCCTTTGACGGCTTCTCAGCGTGCACACCCGGCGCCGGCGACCGGTCCGTCTTGGGCTGGGCGATGCCGTCCTTACGGCGCTCGATCACGCCGAACGGGCAACCGGCCACGCACGTGCCGCAGCCGTTGCAGACATCGTCCTGGACCACCACGGTGCCGTGCTCGGTACGGAACAGCGCACCGGTGGGGCACACGTCCAGGCAACCGGCGTTGGTGCAGTGCTTGCAGACATCCGAGGACATCAGCCAACGGAACTCGGGAGTGTCCGGCGGGGTGATGTCCACGGCCGAGGAATCAACCGCCGAGCCGAGGGAGGACAGCACGTCCAGACCGCCCATATCGGGTCCGGCCTGCAGACCGCCGACCAGGCTGGCGTCGATCGGGCCGTCCAACGGACCCGAGCGGGCACCGGTGCGGGTGCTGGGACGGATGGCGCCGGCGTCGTCCGCTCCCCCGGCCACGCTTCCGGGCGCCCGCCGGAGGGTGGGCATGCCCAGGCTGACCAGCGCGCGTCCGGATTCGCGGGCCTCTTCCACGCGCTGCCGGTCCTGCTCCACGAACGCCACGTGGCGCCAGGTGTCCGCCCCGAGGCCCTCGGAGTTGTCGAAGGAGGAGTTGGAGAGCGTGTAGTCCGAGTCGACCGGGTTGCGGTTCCACTCCTTGCAGGCCACCTCGCACGCCTTGCAGCCGATGCAGATGGAGGTGTCCGTGAAGAAGCCCTTGCGCGGGTGCGGGTGCTCGTAGTGGGCGTCCGCCGTGGGGTTGCCCTCCACCGCCGCATCCGGCCCCTGGGTCAGCTGCACCATCTAGTCCTCCCTTCCTATGCGTGGTTCTGTGGCCGGGGGTTGGTGGCTGGGTTGCTGTCCGGGTTGTTGGCTCGGTTGCTGCCTGCCCAGCTGGCCCGGATGCCGGCCGAGCGGACCCGGTGGATCGTGCGGCACCACCGGCCCGTCCGCGGGCGGGTGCGGCCGTGCGCTCGTCATCTCCGGCGGTGCCATCGGGTCCGCCGCCGGACCGGCGTCCTCACCGGATCCCGTCACGCCCTCGTTGCCGCTGTCAACCGTCAGGCCCGCCCGCCGCTGGTAGCCGGTGACCAAGTCCAACAGGTCGGTACCGCGGGGCCGACGGCCCGGGATGATGTCACAGGCACCCACCTTGGAACCCTGGATGAGCACGTTCGGATCCAAGGTCACACCGATCAGGTCGTTGGCGGAATCCCCGCTGACCACGGCGTTGCCGCCCACTCCCCAGTGGTAGGGCAAGCCGATCTGGTGGACGGTCTGCCCGTCCGCCCCGCCGATCCTCAGCGGCCGCATGCGTTCGGTGACGAGCACCTTCGCCTCGATGGCCGCCCGCGGCGAGACGATGGTCGCCCAGCCGTAGGGCTCCAGCCCGCGCTCGGCCGCCAGCTCCGGTGAGACCTCGCAGAACATCTCGGGCTGCAGCTCGGACAGGTACGGCAGCCAGCGGCTCATGCCGCCGGCCGTGTGGTGCTCGGTCAGCCGGTAGGTGGTGAAGAGGAACGGATACACGTCCGCACCGGGCATCCCCGCACTGGGCTTGCTGTAGTTGTCGGAACGCGGCACGGTCACCCGGGTGGGGTTGTGCTGCTGCGCGTACATCACGTTCGGGACCGGGGACTCCTGGGCCTCGTAGTGCGTGGGCAAGGGCCCGTCCACCATGCCCTTCGGGGCGAACAGCCAGCCCTTGCCGTCGGCCTGCATGATGAACGCGTCGTCCCCGGCCAGTGCCGCAGGACCGCCGGCCTCCGGGTCCGGCATCGTGCCGGGGGCCAGGGTGACCGGGAAGTCGGGCACGTCATTGCCGACCCAGCGGCCCTGTTCCTCGTCCCACCAGACGAGCTTCTTGCGCTCACTCCACGGCTTGCCCTCGGGGTCCGCAGAGGCGCGGTTGTAGAGGATGCGGCGGTTGGCCGGCCAGGCCCAGCCCCACTCCTTGCCGGCCGGTCCGTCCGCCACACCGGTCTCCCGGTCCGCGGCGTGGTTGATGCCGTCCGCGTAGACGCCCGTGTAGATCCAGCAGCCGCCCTCGGTGGAGCCGTCCGCCTTCATCTCATTGAACGTGGACAGGTGCTTGCCGGCGTCGGGACCGGTCAGGTGCCGTCCGTTGATCTCCTGCAACACGGCATCCCCATCCGGTTCGCCGTGTTCGTCCACCGGGTAGTCCCAGGTCAGGTCCAGCAGGGCGCGGTCTCGCGGATCAGTGGAGCCGGCCAGGCGGGCCCGGATGCGCTGGCCGACCTCGTAGAAGAACTGCAGCTCGCTCTGCGCGTCCCCCGGTGGCTGCACCGCCTGGTGACGCCACTGCACCAGCCGCTGGGTCTGGGTGAAGGTGCCGGCCTTCTCCACATGGTTCGCCGCAGGGAAGAAGAACACCTCGGTCTCGATGTCCTCGGTGCGCAGCTCACCGGTCTCGATCTCCGGCCCGTCCTTCCACCAGGTGGCGGACTCGATCAGCTGGAAGTCGCGGACCACGAGCCACTTCAGGTTCGCCATGCCCATCCGCTGCATGCGGCCGTTGGCGGAACCCACTGCGGGGTTCTGTCCGAGGATGAAATAGCCCTCGACCTCCCCGGCCATCATGCCCTCGACCGTCTGGTAGGTCCCGTGTGGCCCGGTCAGCCGCGGCAGGTAGCCGTAGCCCCAGTCGTTCTCCTCGGTGGCGGCGTCTCCCCACCAGGCCTTGAGCAGGCTGATGGTGTAGGCGTCCGCATTGGCCCAGTAGCCCTTCTGCTTCTTCGAGGCGATCCCGTCCAGGTAGGTGGTCAGGTCCTCCTTCTCCACGGTCGGCATCGGGAGGTAGCCGGGCAGCAGGTTGAAGAGGGTGGGGATATCCGTGGAGCCCTGGATCGAGGCGTGACCGCGCAGGGCCATGATGCCGCCGCCCGGACGGCCCATGTTGCCCAGCAGCAACTGCAGGATCGTGGCGGTGCGGATGTACTGGGCGCCGACCGTGTGCTGGGTCCAGCCGACGGCATAGGCGAAGCACGTGGTCCTCTCCCGCCCGGAGTTCTCCGTGACGGTCCGGGCCAGCAATTCGAAGTCCTCGATGGAGATGCCGCAGACGTCCCGCACCATCTCCGGGGTGTACCGCGAGTAGTGCCGCTTGAGGATCTGGAACACCGAACGCGGGTGCTGCAGCGTCTCGTCCCGCCGCGGCTTGCTCACGTCCAGCTCAGGCCCGCCCATGCCGTACTGGTCTCCGGCGGCCTCAGTGGTCTCCTCGGCGCCGTCCTGCTCGGCCGGGCCGTCGCCGTCGTTCACTGCGGCTGTTGTGGCTCCTGAGTCGCTTGGATCTCCGGGGTTTCCCAAGTGCGCGGAGCGATCGGGCTCATAGGACCAGCTGGACATGTCATAGCCGCCGGTCTCCGGGTCGAAGCCGGAGAACAGGCCGTCCAGGTCCTCGGTGTCCCGGAAGTCCTCATTGATGACGGACGCGGCGTTCGTGTACGCGACCACGTAGTCCTTGAACCACTTCTCGTGCTGGATCACGTAGTTGATCAGCGCGCCCAGCAGGACGATGTCCGAGCCGGCCCGGATCGGGACGTGCTTGTCCGCCACGGCCGAGGTCCGGGAAAACCGGGGATCGACGTGGATGACCTTGGCGCCGCGGGCCTTCGCCTCGGTCACCCATTGGAAGCCCACGGGGTGGGCTTCGGCCATGTTCGAGCCCTGGATGATGATGCAGTCAGCGTTGGCCATGTCCTGCAGCGTTTGGGTGGCGCCGCCGCGCCCGAAGGAGGTCCCCAGACCGGGGACCGTGGCGGAGTGTCAAATACGGGCCTGGTTCTCGATCTGGATCGCTCCGGCCGCGGTGAAGAGCTTCTTGATCAGGTAGTTCTCTTCGTTGTCCAGAGTGGCCCCACCGAGGGAGGCGATGCCCATGGTGCGCCCGAGATGACGTCCGTGTTCGTCCACGTCCTGCCATTTGTTGCGGCGTGACTCGAGGAACCGGTCGACCACCATCTCCGTGGCCGTCTCCAGGTCCATCTCCTGCCAGTCCTTGGCGCGCGGGGCGCGGTACAGGACCGTCGTCTGGCGGGTGTCCGAGTTGACGAGCTGCTCACTGGCCGAGCCCTTGGGGCACAATCGGCCGCGGGAGATCGGCGATTCCGGGTCTCCCTCGATCTGGACGACCTTCTCGTCCGAGACGAAGACCTTCTGTCCGCAACCGACGGCGCAGTAGGGACACACGCTCTGGACGGCGTGATCCGCCGTGGTGGTGCGCGGGGTGATCTCCGTGGTCTTCCTGGACACCACGGAAGAACTGCGGCCCAGGGGGTCGCCGCCCAGGAATTGCCGGAGCACCGGCCATCCCATTGGAGTCTTCCGTGACATGCGCCCCACCCTAGTCGATGTCAGGCCCCACGTCAGGAGCCGCCCCTCTTTCCTTTCAGTCGTTTCGACCCTAAGATGTGACGGAGCTTAAAGTCTGATTGACCAGAAGGGGTGTCACGATGGAGCAGGAGCCGGATCCTCCGGTATCGCGGGGACCTCAGGGATCGGGATCGCGGGGATCCCAGGGGTCGGGGCCGCAGGGAGCGGCCCCCGCGATCGCCGTGTCCACCGTCATCTTCGCGCTCCGGCCGGAAGGCGATGCCGCTGGTTCCACACCGTCACTGTGGACACCGTTCGTGCTGCGCACGCGTGAACCGCATCTGGACCGCTGGGCCCTGCCCGGGGGGTGGCTTCCGGGAGACGAGGAACTGGAATCGGCGGCCGCCCGCACCCTGGGCGAGACGACGGGGCTGCATCCCAGCTACCTGGAGCAGCTCTACACCTTCGGCGGGGTGGACCGCTCGCCCACCGGCCGCGTGGTGACCGTGGTCTACTCCGCCCTGGTCCGCACGGACGAGGTGGAACAGGCCGCCCCCGGGGAGAACGTCCGGTGGTTCCGCGCCGACCGGCTGCCCCGGCTCGCGTTCGACCACAACGCGATCGTCGACTACGCCCTGGAGCGCCTGCGCACCAAGGTCGAGTATGCGCACATCGCCCACTCCTTCCTCGGCGAGACCTTCACCCTCTCCCAGCTCCGGTCCGTCCACGAGGCCGTGCTCGGACAGGAGCTCGACGCCGCGAACTTCCGCCGCTCCATGGCCGCCTCCCCCGACATCGTGGCCACCGGTGAGCTGATGGCCGGCACCCCGCACCGGCCACCCAAGCTCTACCGCTACCGCAACCAGACGCACGCCACCCGGCACCGTGACGCCCAACCCGAGAATCCCACCGCAGAAAGGGTCCGACCATGACGGCCCATCCCACCACCATCCCCCAGTACTCCCCCGCGGACGCGCCTCCCTCAGTCGGGGCTCCGATCGACGCCTCCGTGGACCGGACCCTGAAGCTCATCGCCGCCGGCTCGGCCAGCGGGTCCTCCTGTGCGCCCGCCTTGGACTCCGCACCCTGGATGCTCGACGCCGGCCCCGCCGGAGCGCTGCCCGAGCCCGGCTACGGCCCCGGGGCCTCGCAGGACGATCCCCTGCCGGGAGCGGCCCCCCGCCAGGGCGAGTTGCCGGCCTCCTACCGGGACGCCACCGAGGAGGAACTGCACGAGCGCATCCGCGCGGCCAAGGACGAGCTCGGCGACCGCGTGGTGGTGCTGGGCCACTTCTACCAGCGCGACGAAGTGGTCGCCCATGCCGATTTCGTGGGCGACTCCTTCCAGTTGGCCAAGGCCGCCCGCACCCGCCCTGAGGCCGAGGCGATCGTCTTCTGCGGCGTGCACTTCATGGCCGAGACCGCCGACCTGCTCTCCACGCCCGAACAGTCTGTGATCCTGCCCAACCTCGCCGCGGGCTGCTCCATGGCGGACATGGCCGACCTCGATTCCGTCACGGACTGCTGGGAGCAGCTCGAGGAGATCTACGGAACCGCGCCGGACGCTGATGGCAGGGCGCCGGTCATCCCGGTGACCTACATGAACTCCTCCGCGGCACTCAAGGGCTTCGTAGGCCGTCATGGCGGGATCGTCTGCACGTCCTCGAACGCGGCACAGGTGCTGGAGTGGGCCTTCGAGCGCGGCCAGCGCGTGCTGTTCTTCCCGGACCAGCACCTCGGCCGCAACACCGCGAAGGCGATGGGCATCCCCCTGGAGCAGATGCCCCTGTGGAATCCGCGCAAGCCACTGGGCGGCAGCACCGAGGACGAGCTGATGCAGGCCACCGTGCTGCTGTGGCACGGCTTCTGCTCGGTCCACAAGCGCTTCACCGTCGCCCAGATCGAGAAGGCCCGTGCCGACTTCCCGGGCGTCCACGTGATGGTGCACCCCGAGTGCCCCATGCCCGTAGTGGACGCCGCTGATTCCTCCGGGTCCACGGACTTCATCGTCAAGGCCATCGAGGCGGCTCCGGCCGGTTCCACCTTCGCCATCGGCACGGAGATCAACCTGGTCCAGCGGCTCGCCGCACAGTACCCGCAGCACACGATCTTCTGCCTGGACCCGGTGATCTGCCCGTGCTCCACCATGTACCGCATCCATCCCGGCTACCTGGCCTGGGCACTGGAATCACTCCTGGACGGCGAGGTCGTCAACCAGATCACCGTGTCCGAGGACGTGGCCGAACCGGCACGCCTCGCCCTGGAACGGATGCTGTCCGTGGTTCCGGCCGGGGCGGCCCGATGACGGACCTCCGGCACATCGACGCCCTCGTGACCGCAGCCCTCGACGAGGATGCCCCCTGGGGTGACCTGACGTCCGAGGCCCTCATCCCGGCGGAGGCCTTGCTCGATGCCCGGCTGGTGGCCCGCGAGCCGGGGGTGTTCAGCGGATCCGAGGTGTTCGCCGCGGCCTTCCGGCTCGTCGACCCCCAGATCCGGGTCCACCTGCTGGCCGCCGACGGCGAGCGATTCGAGTCCGGTGCCGTCCTGGCCGAGGTCTCCGGTCCGGCACGCGGCATCCTCCAGGCAGAACGGATCGGACTGAACTTCGTCCAGCGCATGTCCGGCATCGCCACTCAGACCGCCCGCTTCGTGGCCGCCGCAGCCGGCACCGGCGCGCGGATCGTGGACACCCGCAAGACCACCCCCGGGCTGCGTCTGCTGGAACGTCAGGCCGTGCGCGACGGCGGCGGGCGCAACCATCGCACGACGCTCTCCGACGCGGTCATGGTCAAGGACAATCACCTGGCGGCTGTGCTCGGGGCCGGGCTGTCCGTCACCGAGGCGCTGGTGCAGATGCGGGCCCGTCTTCCGCACACCACCCATGTGGAGGTCGAGGTGGATCGCCTGGACCAGATCCCGGCCGTCCTCGCGGCCGGGGTGGACACCGTGATGCTGGACAACTTCACCCTCGACGAATTGCGTCAGGGCGTGGCCCTGATCCGTGGCGCTGCCCTCGTGGAGGCCAGCGGCGGGGTGGACCTGGATTCCGTGGCCGGGATCGCGGCCACCGGGGTAGATGTCATCTCGGTCGGCGCACTGACACACTCGGTCCGATCCCTGGACCTGGGACTGGACGTCGCCTCGAGAGACGCCGCGGTGGACGCCGCAGTGGATGCCTCGGTGGCTGCTTCGGTGGCTGCTTCGGTGGACCCCGCGACCGCCGAGGCCCGCCTCCCCAATGAGGCCGCGCCCGAGCCGGCCACCGCACCATGATCTATGCAGACCATGCCGCCACCACGCCGGTGCGACGCGAGGCGTTGGAGGCCATGTGGCCGTATCTGACGGGTCAGTTCGGCAACCCCTCGAGCCATCACACGGTGGGTGAGGCGGCAGCCGCAGGCCTGGAGGCGGCCCGGGCCTCCATCGCCCAGGTCCTGGGGGTCCGGGCCGGTGATCTGGTCTTCACCGGCGGCGGGACGGAGGCGGACAACCTGGCCGTCAAGGGGATCGCCCTCGGACGCCCCCGCGGTCGTCACCTCATCACCAGTCCGCTCGAACACGAAGCGGTCCTGGCCTCCGCCGACCACCTCGCCCGCCTCCACGGCTTCGAGGTCGAGTTCCTCACGCCCGATCGGGACGGCCTGGTGTCCGCCGACGAACTGGCCGGACTGATCCGACCGGACACCACCCTGGTGTCCGTGCAGTACGCCAACAACGAGATCGGTACCGTCCAGCCACTGGCCGACCTGGCGCAGGTGACACGGGCGGCCGGGGTGCCCTTCCACACCGACGCCGTCCAGGCCGCCGGGTGGCTGTCCCTGAACGTGGCTGCGCTCGGCGTCGATGCCCTCAGCCTGTCCGGGCACAAGCTCGGCGCCCCCAAGGGCATCGGCCTGCTCTGGGTCCGCGGGCGGTTCACCCTGGAGCCGGTGCTGCACGGCGGTGGCCAGGAACGGGGCCGGCGCAGCGGCACGGAGAACGTGCCCGGAGCCGTGGCCCTGGCCACTGCCCTCACCGCAGCCGAGGCCGAACGCGAGGCGGCCGCCGCACGGCTGACCGAACTCCGCACCAGGTTCACGTCCATTGTGCTCGGCCAGGTACCCGGCGCCCAGCTCACCGGGCCTGCGGAACGGCGCCTACCGGCGTCGGCGTCCTTCGTCTTCGACGGGACCGGCGGCGAAGCCGTCCTGCTGGAACTGGAACGCCGGGGCATCCTCTGCTCCTCGGGTTCAGCCTGCGCGGCCGGTTCGGACGAACCCTCCCACGTCCTGACGGCCCTGGGCCTAGCGGACGATCTCGCCCGGACCGCCGTGCGGTTCACCTTCGGGCCCGAGACCACGGAGGCCGAAGCCGAGGGGGCCGCCCGGGCGGTGGTGGAGTCCGTGGCGGCCATCCGTCAGGCCTTTCCGGCCGGGATGAGCCTCCCGTAGCGTGTGGCGCACCACGGGCCACCCCGGCTCGGGAGCGATGAACGGAGAACACCATGGCCAACAACGTGTACAACGTGACCGAGCTCGTCGGCACCTCCCCCGACGGCATCGACGCCGCCGTCACCAATGCCGTCACGGAGGCCGGCAAGACCCTGCGGAACCTCGACTGGTTCGAGGTCCAGTCGGTGCGCGGTCACCTCGCGGACGGCAACGTCGCCGACTGGCAGGTCACCGTCAAGATCGGTTTCCGTCACGAGGGCTGACGCCGAGGACCCCACCAGGAAAGGCCGTGCTGTGAAGGCTGTACAGGCGTGCGTTGCCGGTCCGACGACAAACGCTCCCGTCGCGGCCAGGGGCGTGCCTGACTAGAGTCGTACCTCGGCCAGGAGCCCTGCCTCCAGGGCAACCCACACGGTACCGTCCGCGGCCACAGCCAGCCCGTGCGGTTCGCTTCCCGGCGTCGACAAGTCGATCAGGATCATCGCGCCGTCCTGAGCGATGTGTCCGAGCTGGGTGGAGCCCCAGAGGGTGAACCAGCAACCGCCCGCTGGGTCCGATTCAACGGCGTGGGGCTTGCTGGAGCGGTCTGGCAACGGGAACTCCGTGATGGTCCCCTGCCGGTCCATGCGGCCCATCTGGCCCGCGATGATCTCCGCGAACCACACGGCACCGTCCCTCGCCACCGTGATGCCCACGGGACCGGCAGCGTCAGTGGGCAGGTTAAAGGTCTCGACGGCATCGCCGCCGGCCGGGAGCCGACCGATGGCATTGCCCTGGTTGAGGGTGAACACGATGTCGTCCCCGGACGACGCGATCATCGATGGCATCCCGCCGGCAGGTCCCGACGGGATCTCGGTGACGGTGCCGTCGGGATGAAGGTGACCGATCGAGTCGGCCTGCATCTCGGTGAACCAGACATCCCCCGTGATGGTGACTGCGACGCCGAACGGGCCGGCGTCGGGCGTGGGCACGGAGACCGCCCTCCGGACACCCTCCGGACCGATCTGTACGAGGCGGCCGCCCGCGGTGTCCGTCACCCAGACAGAGTCGTTGGAGGCCGTGGCGCAGAAGGCCGGTCGAGACGCCTCCCCCAGTGGGATCCTGCTGATGGCGCCGTCCACCGTGCGCCGCAGGACGGCGTGCCCGGATATCAGGGTGATCCAGACTGCACCATCGCCGGTCACCGCAACGTCGTAGGGCGCGTCCCCGGTACCGGTGATGCGGTGTTCGACGATGGTCGGTGACCGGGCCATCCGTTGGGACCGTTCAGTCATGGTCCGGTGTGGCCGTGACGCCCAGCTTGGCGGCATGCTCGCTGATGATGCGCGCCAGGTCGATGTCCCGGCTGGTGATGCCGCCGACGTCGTGGCTGGACAGCGTCACGGCCACCTCGGGATAGGTGAGGGTCAGGTCCGGATGGTGGTCGGCCTCCTCCGCGGAGGCCCCGATGCGGTTCACGAAGTCCAGGCCGGTGGTGAATCTCTTGGTGGCGAACCTCGCCGTCAGGGTCTCCTCCACCTGGTGCCAGCCGGTGAGGCCGGCGTCGGAGATCTCGGACGGGGTCAGCTTCTGCTTCGGATCACTCATGAACCCATCCTGCCGCCGGCCCAGCTTGAGATCCACCTCTGGCCGGTCATCGGCCGGAGCACTGGCGGCAGCAGCAGCGGCAGCGGTAGCGGCAGCCTGAGCGTCTCCGTGGCCGCCGCACCGGGAGAGTGCCTTACCGTAGTGGAATGCTCCAACGCCTCACCGCCCGTGCATTCTGGACGTTCAGCCGCTGGAAGCTGGTCTCTGAGCCCGCGCCGGACCGACCCACCATACTCATCGGCGCGCCGCACACCTCCAACTGGGACTTCGCGTTCATGCTCGCCATCACCTGGCAGCTGGGCATCGAGGTGCGCTGGCTCGGGAAGAAGAGCCTGTTTCACGGATGGCGCGGCCCGATCATGCGCACCCTCGGCGGCATCGCCGTCGACCGCGCAGACCCGGGCCGCGTGGTCTCCGATGTGGTTGAGAAAGTGCAGTCAGGCGAGGTCTTCGGCCTGGTGGTCACCCCCGACGGGACCCGCGGGGCGCACGCCTACTGGAAGTCCGGTTTCTACCGCATCGCCCTCGAGACGGGCATGCCGGTGACCCTCGGCTTCGTGGATCGCACCACGAAGACCACCGGCCTGGGCCCGACCTTGGAGCTGACCGGGAACATCGGCACCGATATGGACCGCATCCGCGCCTTCTACGCGGACAAGACGGGCTTCCATCCCGAGTTGCGTGTGGAACCGCGGCTGCGCGAGGAAGACGAGTCCGCCTGACCACCCGGACGCGGTCCTGCCGGTCTTCTCTCCTCGACTCTCCCCGACGTGGCAGCGCCCACGGCCTCAATCCGGCACACTCGTGGTGTGGATGATCTGCATGTGCCTCCGGGCCCTGGCGCGCCCCGCGGCCTCACCGTGCCGGCGGGAGAGCTGCTCGAGCTGTTCTCCCATGCCTCCGGGCCCGGCGGTCAGGGCGTCAACACCACCGACTCCCGAGTGCAGCTCAGCCTGGACCTGGCCACGACCACGGCCCTGAGCGACGTCCAGCGCGAACGTGCCCTCGAGCGGCTCGCCGGGAAGCTCACGGGCAGCGTCCTCACCATCAGCGCGGCGGAACACCGTTCTCAGCGGCGCAACCGCACAGCAGCACGGCAACGTCTCGCGGCCCTGCTCCGTGAGGCACTGATCCCGGAGATCACACGAAAGCCGACCCGGCCCACCCGAGGCTCACAGCGGCGCCGGATCGAGGCCAAACGTCAGCGCGCCGAGACCAAGCGCCACCGCAGACGTCCTGACCGCGATTGAGCCGGGGCGGCGCTCAGGACGCCTGCGACGTGGCTCGGTCAGGGCGAGGGCGAAGGGCCTTTCCGGCCAGAGCCATGGACGCGGGCCAGGCGAACATCGTCAGGATGAAGGCAATCGGCCACGCGATGATGAATTGACGTGGCCACAGGGTCAGCCATTCCATGGACGGACCACCGGAGAAGATCATGCCCAGAAGACCAGACATCGTTGCGGCCATGATGAAAGTCATGAAGACCTGGGAGAGGAAAACGTGCTTCTTGCTCATTGTTGGTACCTAGTCCGGGAGGACGGCACTTCCGATGACCATGCTGGATGACCCGAGCCGGGGAACCGAGAGAGCGCCGCCATCCCTGTGTTGAGGGAGAGGGCGCCACGGGTTCGCTCCGAGTGGGGCGACTGCATCTCGGAGGATCCGAGGGCCGGAATAACCACACCAGCCAGCATCTTTTAGGCTCATCAAATATAGCGCACCCTCTGGAGAGGTGGACCCGATGACCATGCCACTCGATCTGGATTACCCCTTCACCGGCAGATGGCTGGTGCAGAACAGCCCGGCGAACCGGGTGCCCAGTCACGGCACCCCGCTGTTCGGCCTCTCCCACGCGATCGATTTCATTCCGGTGGACGACGCCGGCCGGTCAGCTCCGTACACGCTCACCTCGTTCCTGCGTCCGGAACCGGCGGCGGCCTTCCCGGGGTTCGGCCGTCCCCTGACGGCCCCGGTCGACGGCGTCGTGGTCGGCGTGCACGGCACCGAGCCGGACCACCGGTCCCACCGGGGCCTTCCCTCGGTCGGGTACGCAGTGACCCAGCGGCGGCGGCTGGCGGCCGGATGGTGGGGGTTGAGCGGCAACCATGTGCTCATCGAGACCCGTGGAGCCGATGGCCGCACGGCCGTCGTCGTTCTCTGCCATCTCCAGCAGGGCAGTCCCGTGGTCAGGCCGGGACAGTCCGTCCACCAGGGAGAGGCGATCGGACGGTGCGGGAATTCCGGGAACAGCACCGAGCCGCACGTGCACGTCCACGCCGTGGACGGGCGGGACGTCAGCCGGGCCAGTGTCGTGCCGATCTCGTTCCGGGGCGGCCTCCCGCGCAACGGTGAGATCGTGGACGCTGGTTGATTGCAGCCGCAGGTACGGGTTCTAGCGTGGCGGTCAGAGTTCGGTGACCCGGCCGGCGTCCACGTTCCACCGTCGGTCGGTCCGGACCGTGGAGAGCATCCTCCGGTCGTGCGTGACCAGCAAGAGCGCCCCATCGTAGGACTCGAGGGCCTGTTCGAGCTGCTCGATGGCCTCCAGGTCCAGGTGGTTCGTCGGCTCGTCCAGGACTAGCAGGTTGACCCCGCGCGCCTGGAGCAGGGCCAATCCGGCACGCGTGCGCTCCCCCGGTGAGAGTTCGTCCGCCGGACGGTTCACATGCTCAGCCCGCAGCCCGAACTTGGCCAGGAGCGTTCGCACCTCCGCGGCAGACTGGTCCGGGACAAGTGCCTCGAAGGTGGCCGCGAGCGGCAGGGATCCCGCCAGCAGGGAACGGGCCTGGTCGACCTCCCCGATCCGCACACTCGCCCCCAAGCTCGCGGAGCCTTCCTCCGGTAACTGGTGGCCGAGCAGTCCTCGCAGCAGCGTGGACTTCCCGGCGCCATTCGGCCCGGTGATGCCGATGCGCTCCCCCGCATTCACCTGAAGCGAGACCGGTCCGAGCGTGAAGGTCCCCTGCCTGAACACCGCCGCACTGAGCGTGGCCACCACGGAGCTCGATCGGGGCGCCGCACCGATGGTGAACTCGAGCCTCCACTCTTTGCGCGGTTCCGCGACCTCCTCGAGCCGCGCGATCCGGCCCTCCATCTGCCGCACCTTCTGGGCCTGCTTCTCACTGGATTCGGTGGAGGCCTTGCGCCGGATCTTGTCGTTGTCCGGTGCCTTGCGCATGGCGTTGCGCACGCCCTGACTCGACCACTCCCGTTGGGTCCTGGCCCGTGAGACGAGGTCGGCCTTCTGGCCGGCGAACTCCTCGTACTGCTCCCGCAGGTGCCGGCGGATGGTCGCGCGCTCCTCCAGGTAGGAGTCGTAGCCGCCGCCGTACACGCGGTTCGAGTTCTGCGCCAGATCGAGTTCGAGCACCCTGGTCACGCTACGGGCCAGGAACTCGCGGTCGTGACTGACCAGGACCACGCCGCCGCGGAGGCCGCGTACGAAGGCTTCGAGCCGTTCCAGTCCATCCAGATCCAGGTCGTTGGTGGGCTCGTCCAGCAGCACGATGTCGAAACGGGACAGCAACAGGGCGGCCAGGCCGACGCGGGCCGCCTGCCCGCCGGAGAGGGAGGTCATCAGTGCCTGCTCGGCCGGGGCATCACCGAGGTCGAATCCGAGCTCCGCCAGCACCATCGGAAGCCGCTCGTCCAGGTCGGCAGCGCCGCTGGCCAGCCAGCGATCCAGCGCCGATGAGTACGCATCACCAGCCGCCTCGGCATCCGCCGGGTCCGCGAGGCCCTCGGCCGCCGCGTCCATCTCCCGGGTCGCCTCGGCGCAACCGGTGCGGCGGGCGATGTAGTCGGCCACAGTCTCGCCGACCACCCGTTCATGTTCCTGGGGCAGCCACCCGACGAACGCGTCAACGGGAGCCAGGGACACCGTTCCCGCTTGCGGCTGATGGACACCGGCGAGCAGTTTCAGCAACGTCGACTTTCCGGCCCCGTTCGCGCCCACCACCCCGACCACGTCGCCGGGGGCGACGGTCAGGTCCAGCGAGTCGAAGAGCGTGCGGTGGCCATAGCCGCCGGCCAAGCTCGTGGCCACCAGTGTTGCGGTCATTCGTGACTCCTTTGTGGGGCGGCTGCCGAGCGGCCGGGAAGGCAACGCCACCTCCAGTCTCCACCACGTGCTGTGGTCGACGTTCAGTCCTGAACGCGGATGACGATCTTGCCCTGGGCCTCACGCTCGCGGCTGAGGCGGTAGGCCTCGGGCAGCTGCTCCAGGGGCAGGGTCCGGTCGATGTCCACCGTGAGATCCCCGGTCTGCACCAGGCTCAACAGGTCGGCCAGGCCGGACCCGTCGGGCCGGACCCACAGCCACCGCCCGCCGTGCTCCAGGACGGCCGGATCGGTGATCGAGACGTGCCGGCCGCCGTCGTTCAAGACCGCCAGGGTGCTCTCCAGCACTCCGCCGGCGAAGTCAGCGACGGCGTCCACGCCGTTCGGGACGGCGTCTCGCACGCGATCGACCAGCCCGTCGCCGTAGTCGAGCGGAGTGACCCCGATGCGGCGCAATTTCTCGAAGTTCTCGGGTGAGCAGGTGCCCAGCACCGTCGCGCCGGTGCGGACGGCCAGCTGGGAGGCGAGGTAACCGACGCCACCGGAGGCCGCGTGGACCAGGACGGTGTCCTGATCCGTGACCTCCAGAGCGCTGATGGCACGACGGGCCGTCAAACCGGTGAGGGGCAGCGCGCCAGCCACATCGTCCGGGACGCCCTCCGGGATCCTGGCGGCGAACTCGACGGGGATCGTCACGTACTCCGCACTGGTCCCGCCCTCGTTGACCATCTTGCGGGCATACGCGGCCACGCGGTCCCCGACGGCGAACTCGGGGGTGTCCGGACCGACCTTCTCCACGGTCCCTGCCACGTCCCACCCGGGAATGGCCGGAAACCTCGTCTCCAGCATCTCGTCCAAGCCGCCGGACATGACCTTCCAGTCCACCGGATTCACCGAGGAGCGGGTCACACGCACCAAGATCTGGCTCGGGCCGACCTTGGGCTCGGGGCGCTCGGTCAGTTCCAGGACGTTCTCGTCACCGTACTTCGCATAGGTCATTGCTTTCATGCCCGGTGCAACAGACCCGGGCCGCGGGTGTATTCCGGAACCCACCACGAGTCACGGCTATGTTCTCCGCTCGTACCCGTCGCGGATCTTCTGTTCCGGCAAGGCATGCCCGCCCCTGCGCACGCATTCGATGACGCGTTGCACAGTGAGTTCGATAACGCCAAACGTTGAACCGGAGCTCCACCACCTCCCGGCACGGAGCAACCTCTTGCGCGGCCAGTGTCAGCCCTCAGCAGCAGGCGCCTCAACAACGTCTTCCACAATCCTGACTTTCGGTGCATCGCCCTCGACAGACGAGCTCAGGTACAGGGTTGGCTCGTCCAGTCTCGAGTATCGACCCGCCGATCTTGATCCCGCGAGCGCGAACTCACGGAACTCAGGATCAATCGCACGGTGGAAGACCCCTCGAACGGCGCGCATCGTCATGCAAGTGCGCCGTTCACGCAACCTTCAGGGGCGTAATGGCCGCGATCTGCTCGGCGGCACGATCCTCGGCGAGGTCCAATTCATACCGTGTCTGGAGATTGAGCCAGAACTGCGCCGAGACGCCGAAGTAGCGTTCGAGACGCAACGCTGTGTCCGCAGAGATCCCCCGCTTGCCATGCACGATTTCGTTGATTCGCCGCGGTGGCACGCCAATCGAAACAGCGAGTTTGTTCTGGGTGATCCCGAATCCCTCAATGAAGTCCTCCATGAGGACCTCACCGGGGTGAATCGGAGGAGTCTTGTCAGTGGTAGTCAACGATCTCCACCTCCTCTGGTCCAGCGTCAGTCCATACGAAACTGATCCGCCACTGGTCATTGATCCTGATGCTGTGTTGCCCGGCACGATCGCCTTTCAGCGCTTCGTGCCGGTTTCCTGGCGGGAGCCGGATATCGTTCAGCGATTCAGCGGATCCCACCTGACGCAGCTTCCGCAACGCCGTCGAGTGGATCCGAGGATCGATCGAAGGCACGCGATCACGACGCCACAGCCGTTCAGTGTCTTTGTACCCGAATCACCTGATCACACGGCCAGCATATAACGGAGCCCGTCAATAACGCTAGACGTTAAATCGAAACTCCACCACATCGCCGTCCTGCATGACGTACTCCTTGCCCTCCATGCGCACCTTGCCGGCACCCTTGGCGTCCGCCATGGAACCGGCGGCCACCAGGTCGTCGAAGGAGACGATCTCGGCCTTGATGAAGCCGCGTTCGAAGTCGGTGTGGATCACGCCGGCGGCCTTCGGGGCGGTGTCGCCCTTGCGGATGGTCCAGGCGCGGGCCTCCTTGGGGCCGGCGGTGAGGTAGGTCTGCAGGCCGAGGGTGTGGAAGCCGGTGCGGGCGAGCTGGTCCAGGCCGGACTCCTCCTGCCCGTTCATCTCCAGCATCTCGCGGGCCTCCTCCTCGTCCAGCTCCACGAGGTCGGACTCGAGCTTGGCATCGAGGAACACGGCATCGGCCGGCGCCACCAAGTCGCGCAGTTCCTGCTGCTTCGCAGCGTCACCCAGCACGCCGTCGTCGGCGTTGAAGACGTAGATGAACGGCTTGGCCGTCAGCAGGCTGACCTCCCGGAGGCGGTCCATGTCCAACTTCTCCGACTCGATCGCCGAGTAGATGGTATCCCCGCGCTCGAGCACGGTCTGGGCGGCCCGCAGGGCGTCCAGCTCGGCAGCCTCGCGCTTCTTGCCCTTGACTTCCTTCTCGACGCGCGGAATCGCCTTCTCCAGGGTCTGCAGGTCCGCGAGGATCAGCTCGGTGTTGATGGTCTCCATGTCCGAGGCGGGGTTGATCTTCCCGTCCACGTGGATGACGTCCGGGTCGTCGAAGGCGCGGACAACCTGGGCGATCGCGTCGGACTCCCGGATGTTGGCCAGGAACTGGTTGCCGAGCCCCTCCCCCTCGGAGGCTCCCTTGACGATGCCGGCGATGTCCACGAAGGAGACCGTGGCCGGCAGGATCTTCTGCGAGCCGAAGATCCCCGCGAGGGTGTCCAGCCGTTCGTCCGGGAGATTCACCACCCCGACATTGGGTTCGATCGTGGCGAACGGGTAGTTCGCCGCGAGAACGGTCTGGCGGGTGAGTGCGTTGAAGAGGGTGGACTTGCCAACGTTGGGCAGGCCGACGATTCCGATAGAGAGAGCCACGGTTGTCCATGGTACCGGTGACCGATAGCGTCGAGAGCGTGACTGACCAACCAGAACAGACCACCAACCCATCCACCGACCCCGCAGGCGTTCCCGGCGCCCGGGTGAACGGAGAGAACGGGGACGGCGGCAACACCGCTGACCCGACGACGGACCCGAACCTGGTCGCCGCCGGAACCCCGCTGCCCGAGGGGCAGCCGCAGCCACCCTCCGAGCGCATCTCCCCCCTGGTCTTCCTCGCCATCGAGCAGGCGCTCGAGTTCGCCTCCGAAGGCTCCGACGCCGTAGCGCCGTTCCTGCTGGGCTACATCGACGAGGAGCAGAAGGGCATGTGGAAGCTGCCCGGTGCCGACGAGGACCAGATGCGGGCACAGGTCGCCCAGCTGGAGCCCCGCCCGGAGATGGCCGTCTCCGTGTTCGACGCCCGCCTCGAGGTCGAAGGCGAGCCCCACGACGCCTTCGTGCTCGAGGCCTTCGACAACGCCGAGAGCGTCTCCGCCACCGTCATCCAGCTGTACTCCCCCGCCGATGCCACCGGTGGGGCCGAGGCCGTCGGCGCCCCGCAGCTGTTCTCCAACGGAGAGAACATCCTGCGCGCCTGATCCCCCTGATGGTCGTCAGGGCGTGAGTCGTCAGCTGGCGTGCCGGACAGACGCCCAAGCGGCACACGATCTGACGACCCACGGCCGGGCCTCGGTGACTGAAGATCCTCAGATCGCAGGGGCCCGGTCTGCATACCGCGTCGCCTCGTCGTAGGCTCGGGCCACACGCAGCAGGTCCACGTCATGGCCGGGCGCACCCACCAGCTGCAGCCCCACGGGCAACCCCGCCGCGGTGAACCCGCCGGGCACCGAGATGGCCGGGCACCCGGTCGCCGAGATCAGGGTGGCCGAGCGCATCCAGTCCACGTAGGACCCCATCGCCACCCCTGCCACCTCCCGCGGCCAGGCCCACTCGGCCGGGAACGGGACCAGCTGCGCGGTGGGCGCCAACAGCACGTCGAACGCGCCGGCCCGGGTTGAACCCGCCGCACCGCCCCGTCCGGCATCACCGACGACGGTTCCGGTGATTCCGGCGGTTCCGAAAAAGCGTGCGATCTCACGGTCCAGCCGACCCCGCGCGATGGCCACGTCCATGAGGTCCGCCGAGGTCAGCGCCAGCCCGCGCTCCACGTTCCAGATGACCTCCTCCTTGACCTGCCCGGGGAATCCAGCCACCACGTCCCGCAGGGCGAGCGCCATGTCGAAGGCCCGGGTGGCGTCGAAGACCCGGTCCGCCTCACGCAGCCTCGGGCACGCCTCCTCCACCGTCGCGCCGAGGTCGGCCAGCACCTCCGCCTCTTCCCGCACGACGGCGGCCACCTCGCCTTCCACGGGCACGCCCAGCCCGAAGTCGGTGGTCACCGCCACCCGGACCCCGGCCAGCGGACGGTCCGGCGTGGTGGCGTGCCGAGCCCGCCCCACGGACTCGGCGAGGAGTTCGGCGAAGTCCCCGGCCGGCGTCGGGCAGGGCACCGGGACCCGGGCATCCGGGCCGGCGAGGACGGACAGCGCCAGGATGACGTCCTCCACCGAACGCGCCATGGCGCCCTTCTGCCCGAGCCAGGCGCGAGGGTCCCGCGCCGGGGCGTTGGGCACCACCCCGTGCGAGGCGCGGAAGCCGACGACGTTGTTGAAGGCGGCCGGATTGCGCAGCGAACCGCCCATGTCCGAGCCATCGGCCAGGGGCTGGATGCGCGTGGCCAGGGTGACGGCGGCCCCACCCGAGGAGCCGCCGGCGCTGCGACTCGGGTCGTAGGGATTGAGGGTGGTCCCGAACACCGTGTTGTAGGTGTGGGAGCCGGCGGCGAACTCGGGGACGTTGTTCTTGCCGGTGGAGATCACGCCGGCGCGCTGGAACCGTTCGACCACCAGGTCGCTCTCCCGGGGCACCAGATCCGCGAAGATCGGGGAGCCGGAGGTCGTGCGGATGCCCGCGGTGGCATGGGTGTCCTTGTGCGTCATCGGGATCCCGTGCAGCGGAGGCAGGTCCTCCGGGGCCGTGGCGGCGGCGCGGTCGTCGGCGGCGAGCGCCTGGTCGTAGGCGCGTTCACGGACCTGGGTCACCACGGCGTTGACGCTCGGATTGACCTCGTCGATCCGGGCAAAGTGGGCCTGAAGCACCTCCCGGGCGGACACCTGGCGATGACGCAGGGCGGCGGACAGGTCTCGGGCAGACAGGCTCAACGGGTCCATGTCGGAATCCTAGGCGGTCCCTCATCGTCCAGGCCTTGGCGGACCGTCCAGGACCTCACGGAAGGCCCGTTCGGCCGCGTCCGAGAACGGGACGAAGACGACCGAGGTGACCGGGCCGGCGTCGGGACCGACCTCCGCGGCCATGGCGCGGCAGGTCTGCACGGCGATGCGGGCCGCGTCGTCCATCGGCCAGCCGTAGACGCCGGCGGAGATCGCCGGGAAGGCCACGCTGCCGGCCCCGAGCCGGGCGGCCACGCGTAGGGATTCCCGGTAGCAGGAGGCCAGCGTCTCGGACTTGTCGATCGTCTTCGCGTACACCGGCCCCACCGTGTGGATGACCCAGCGCGCCCTCAGCCGGCCCGCCGTGGTCGCGACGGCCCGGCCGGCCGGCAAGCCGTCCGCCAACTCCGTCTCGCGCAAACCTCGGCACTCCGCGAGGATCTCGGGGCCGCCGCGGCGGTGGATGGCCCCGTCCACGCCCCCGCCGCCGAGCAGCGTGGAGTTGGCGGCATTGACGATCGCGTCCACGGACTGCTCCGTGATGTCCCCGGGTTCGATGCGCAGTTCCATGCCCCGATGGTGACACGTCCCGCCGGTGCGCCGCGAGAGGTCCGGTTCCGGCTCGTTCTGCCGCTCACCCTGCACTCACTCCTGCCGCTCCCTCCCTTGCACTCACCCATGACGGATGTCATGGAGCATCGGTGACGCCCGGCAGATCCGCTGCGGGGCCCGGTTCCACAGACTGGAGGCATGAACACCACAGCCCCCGGGACCGTCCCGGGCACCGTCCCCCCTTCCGGCCAGCGATCCCCCGCGGCGGGTGCCGACTCTGCCGGCCCCGACACTGTCGGCACCGCCCTCCACGCCACCGGCGTCCACCGGCAGTTCGGCAGCGGGGCCGGCGCGGTCCGGGCCGTCAACGGCGTCGACCTGCAGATCCAGCGTGGCGAGATCGTGGCCCTGCTCGGTCCCAACGGCGCCGGCAAGACCACGTTCCTCGACCTGGTCCTCGGCTTCACCGCCCCGACCTCCGGCTCCCTCACGGTCCTCGGGATGCCTCCGAAGCAGGCCGTGCTCGAGGGCCGGGTCGGCGCCGTGCTCCAGACCGGTGGCCTGTTGAGCGACCTGACGGTCAAGGAGACCATGTCCATGGTCGCCGCCTGCCAGCCCCGCCACATCCCGGTCGAGACGGCCCTCGAGCGGGCCGGCGCGGCACAGATCGCCAGCCGCAAGGTCCGCAAGTGCTCCGGCGGCGAACAGCAGCGGCTGCGCTTCGCCCTCGCCCTGCTGACCGAACCCGACCTGCTGCTCCTGGACGAGCCCACCGCCGGCATGGACGTCCGGGCCCGCAAGGAGTTCTGGGAGACCATGCAGGGCGAGGCCGAGCGTGGCCGCACCGTCGTCTTCGCCACCCATTTCCTCCAGGAGGCCTCGGACTTCGCCGACCGGATCGTGCTGATGCGCGCCGGCCGCAAGGTGGTGGACGGCCCCGTGGACGAGGTCCTCGATACCGGTCACCGCACGGTCACCTGTGTATGGGACGGACCCGGCACCCCCGAGGAGGCCGCGGCGAAGCTGGGACTTCCCGACGCCGTCGCGCACCAGAACGGCCGGGTGCGGTTCACCGCACAGGACACGGACCGGCTCGCCGGTTTCCTGCTCTCCGCGGGACTGGCTCACGATCTCACCATTGCGGCGGCCTCACTGGACGAGGTCTTCCTCGACCTCACGGCCGACGACGCCACGGAAGGAACCCTGACATGAGCACCACCGTCTCCCCCCAGATTCAACAGCGCCAGTACGGCCAGCACGGCCGGAAGAAGTCCCGGCTGCGGATCATCACCGCCTTCGCCGGCTGGGAGTTCCTCCGCAACGCCCGGATGGTGGAGTCCACCTTCTTCATCGTGGTCCTGCCCACCGTGCTCTACCTGATGTTCGGTGCCCTGTCCGCCTACGGGGAGAGCCCGGTCGGCAACGGCACCATCGCCACCTACAACATGACGGCCATGACGGTCTACGGCGCCACGATGGCGACGAGTGCGATCGCCGGATCAGCCGCCCTGGAACGCCAGCAGGGGTGGGGCCGCCAACTGGGCCTGACCGGGCTGACCAGCACGGGCTACATGCTCGGCAAGGTGCTGGTGGCCCTGGGTATCGCCCTGATGCCCATCGTGGTGGTCTTCACGGTCGGCTCCCTGACCGGTGCGGCCTTCGACGAGGCGTGGATGTGGCCGGCCTCGGGTGCCCTGGCCCTGCTCGGGGCCATCCCCTTCGCGCTCTACGGGCTCGCGGCGGCCCTGCTGTTCCGCTCGGAGGCGGCCGTCTCGGCGGCGTCCGGCATCCTCGTGGTCCTCGCGTTCTTCGGCAACCTGTTCATGCCGCTGTCCGGCACCCTGCTGGAGATCGCCCGCTTCACACCCATCTACGGCATCGCCGCACTGGCGCGGTGGCCACAGTTGGAGGGCACGGTCGTCAGCATGGAAGACGGCGGCGCTCCGATCAGCGACCCGTTGTGGGCCATCGTGCTAAACGTAGTGACATGGACCATCCTCTTCGCCGCGATCTGCCTGGTCGCCTCCCGCCGTTCCACCCGGCGGGGCTGAGCTGATGCCCCGCGGGGCCAGGACCAGGCCGAAAGGGCCAGAGGGGCCCGAGGGGCCCGCCGGCCGGATCGCCGTCCAGCCGGCGGGCCCCTTCGGGGCCGGTGAATGGCCCGAGGTCCCCCTGAAGGCCAACGAACGGGCCCCCGTCCTCATCACGGCCGGGGTCTGGCTGGTCTTCCTGGTGGTGCCGCTGGTGGCCATGGTCACCGGGGATGCGCCGCTCGGGACGAAAGTACTCGGCTGCGCCGGCCTGGCGGCCTTCGTCGCGGTCTACATGGGGCATTTCATCTGGCCCTGGCCATGGCGCACCCTGCCGCATTGGGTGAACACCGCTGCGGTCACCGCTGTCCTGCTCCTCTGCGTGAGCGCCACCATCCCGGCGGGTGGCCTCAACTCCTTCAATTTCCTGCCGTTCACGCTGGCCATCTGGATCTTTCCGCACCGGCTCAGGGTCGGCCTCCCCGTCTCCGTGGCGCTGTCCGCGGCCTGGGTCGTGGTGGCCCTGAGCGTGGACGCCGGGGGCAGCCGCTTCTGGCTGGTCGTCCCCACCGTCATGGCCCTGGTGATCATGCTCGCGCTGCGACTGGCCATGGAACGCGAGGAGGGCTCCCGCATCCTCGGTGAGGAACTCGCCCTCTCCCGCCAGCGCGAACGGGTCGGCCGGGACGTGCACGATGTCCTGGGCCATTCCCTCACCGTCATCACCCTGAAGACGGAGCTGGCCCGCCGCCTGGTGGACGCCGACCCGCAGCAGGCCAAGGCCGAACTCGACGAGGTCCTCGAGTTGTCCCGGCAGTCCCTGGCCGAGGTCCGCACCACCGTCGGTGGTCTGCATGCCCCGGACCTGGGCGCGCAACTCGCCTCGGCCCGCACCGCCCTCCAGGCCGCCGGCATCGCGTTCCGCCTGCCAGAGGCCTCTTCCGTCGCCGGCTTCCGGCCCGACCGTCGCGAACTCTTCGCGTGGTGCCTCCGGGAGGCCGTCACCAATGTCATCCGCCACTCCGGAGCCTCGCACTGCACGGTCACCATCACCGCGGACCGGCTCACCGTGGCCGACGACGGCACCGGGCTCGGCGCGTCGGCCTCGCCCGGCAACGGGCTCAGCGGCATGCGCCATCGGGTCACGGAGGCTGGCGGGACCCTGTCACTGGGCCGGGCCCATCCGGGTTCGGACCGACCGGGTACGACGCTGGAGGTGCACCTGTGACGACTCCGACCGGCCGGGCCGGCGTCGGGCCCATCCGCTTGTTGCTGGCCGATGACCAGGCCCTGGTCCGCGGGGCCCTGGCCGCGCTGCTGTCCATGGAACCCGACCTCGAGGTGGTGGCGCAGGTGGGCGACGGGACCACCGTGGCGGCCGCCGTGGCCGAGCTGCGCGTGGATGTGGCCCTGCTGGACATCGACATGCCGGGACTGGACGGGATCGAGGCCGCCCGGGCCATCGCCGCCGGCGGGACGGGATGCCGCTCGCTGATCGTCACCACGTTCGGCCGGCCTGGTTACCTGCGGCGGGCCCTGGAGGCCGGGGCCAGCGGCTTCGTGGTGAAGGACACCCCGGCCGAGCAGCTCGCCCAGGCGGTGCGCTCCGTGCACGCGGGACGCCGGGTCGTGGACCCGTCCCTGGCCGAGGAGACGCTCGTGTCCGGGTCGAATCCGCTGACCGAACGCGAGCGGGACGTGCTGCGCGCCGCGCTGAACGGTTCCAGCGTGCGCCAGATCGCCGCCGCCCTGTTCCTCTCACCCGGCACGGTGCGCAACCACCTGTCCTCGGCCATCGGCAAGACCCACACCACCAACCGGACCGAGGCGGGCCTCGCGGCACGGGACAACGGCTGGCTGTAGACGAGTCAGAACACCAGGCCGAACGCCCACACGCCGAGCGTGAGGGTGGTCAGGGTGATGAGGACCATGCCCACCAGGTTGAGGTAGAGCCCGCCCTTGATCATCTGGCCGATGGTCACGTAGCCGGAGGCGAAGGCGATCGCGTTCGGCGGGGTGGCCACGGGAAGCATGAAGGCACAGGTGGCGGCCAGCGCCACCGGGATGCACAGCAGCAGCGGGTCGACCCCGACGCCCATGGCCACGCCGCCGGCCACCGGCAGGAAGGTCGCCGCCGTGGCGGTGTTCGAGGTGATCTCGGTCAGGAACAGGATGGACGTGGCCATGATCGCGACCAGCAGCCAGATCGGGATGCCGTCCAGACCCGCGACCTGCTCGCCGATCCAGTCGGCGAGCCCTGATCCGCTGAACTGGGCGGACAGCGCCAGCCCGCCGCCGAACAGCAGCAGGACGCCCCACGGCAGCTTGACCGCGGACTCCCAGTCCAGGAGCCGGACGCCCCGGGCGGCACCGGCCGGCAGCAGGAACAGCAGGAGTCCGGCGACCATGGCGATGCCCGCATCGCTGATGAGGTCCTCGAACAGCAGGGGGATGGTGATCCAGGAGGCGGCGGCCAGGACAAAGATCGCCAGGACCCGGATCTCGCCGGAGGACATCCGCCCCAGCTTGGACAGTTCGTCCGAGATGAGCTCGCGACCGCCCGGGATCTCCTTGATCTCCGCCTTGAACAGCACGCGCGTCAGCAGGAACCAGACGATGAACATCATCACGATGGACAGGGGAACGCCGACGAGCATCCACTGGCCGAAGCCGATGGTCACCCCGTGGGACTCGGCCATGTAGCCGGCCAGCAGGGCATTCGGCGGCGTGCCGATCAGGGTGCCGAGCGAGCCCACGGAGGCGGCGTAGGCGATGCCGAGCATCAGGGCCGTGCCGAAGTTGGACTTGATGACGGCGTCCTTGACCTCCCCGGAGGTCGGATCGGAGGACTCCTCCACGGGATTGGACTTGTCCGCCGCCACCACGAGGGTCAGCACGGACACGCCGATCGGGATCATCATCACGGCGGTGGCGGTGTTGGACACCCACATCGAGAGGAAGCCAGTGGCGATCATGAAGCCGGCCACCACGCCGCCGGGCCGGGTGCCCATGGCCCGCACCGTCACCAAGGCGATCCGGCGGTGCAGGTTCCATCGCTGCATGGCCAGCGCCAGCATGAAGCCGCCCATGAACAGGAAGATGATGTTGTTCCCGTAGGAGGCCCCCACATCGTCCACGCCGACGTCCTGCCCGAACGCCGGGAAGAGGATGAGCGGCAGCAGGGCGGTCGCCGGGATCGGGATGGCCTCGGTCATCCACCACACCGCCATCAGCACCGCGACGGCGGCCGTCAGCCGGGCGTTGTGCTCGACGTCCGCGGGCATCACCAGGAACACGACGGCGGCCAGTACCAGTCCCGCGCCGAAGCCGATCCACCGCCGTAGGTTCAGGTTCCGTCCCTCTGCCGATGCCTGCTCACCCGGTGACCGGTGGTCGGTGGGCTGCTCCCGGCCGGCCGGTTCCGAAGTTTCTGTCGGTTCTGTCGATTCCTTCGGTGTGGCGTCTGTGGTCTCCGAGCGAGCCTGTCCCGTGGTGTCGGACATGGTGAACTGTCCTTTCGTGGCCTGGTCAGACCGTCTGTGACTAGCAACACAGTAGAGGCGGCTTCGCCGGGAGATCGATGGTTGACCTGCGCCTCAACGCAGGCCTTCTCCTGATTCCGTCCCTCCGGGCGTTCAGCGCCTCCCTTCGGGCTCCGCGGCGGTGCGCGCTTATCGCGTCCGTGGCCTTTGGCAGTCTGGGGGCATGGAGACTTCAGCAGTGGTGTTGGTGGCCGTGGTGTGCGTGGTGGCGGGCCTGGTCGTGGGCGCGGTGGCGGGCGGATGGCTGGTCTGGACGCGCCTGCGCGGGACGTGGGAGGAGTCCGCGCGGGCAGCCAGGGACGAGGCCCAGGCAGCACGGAGCGAGTTGTCCGAGGTCCAGGCCGCACTGGCCGCGGCGGAGGCCGAGAGCAGGGTCCTGGCTGCCGAACGGACAGCGGACCGGGACCGTTCCGCCGCCGAGTCCAAGGTGCTGACTGCCCTCGCCCCCGTGGGGCAACGGCTGGAGACCCTGCAGCGGCAGGTCGGCATGCTGGAGCGGGACCGCGTGGAGCAGTACGGGCAGCTCTCCGAACAGCTCAAGACCGCGGCCGCCACGGACTCGGCCCTCCTGGTCAACACCAAGACCCTGGTCGCCACCCTGAAGTCGACCTCGGCGCGAGGGCACTGGGGCGAGGTGCAGCTGCGCCGGGTGGTGGAGGCCGCCGGGATGCTGCCCCACACCGACTTCTCTGAACAGGAGGTGCTGCGCGGAGACGAGGACCAGATCCTCCGGCCGGACCTCGTGGTGCGACTCCCCGGCGGGAAGTCTCTCGCCGTGGATGCCAAGGCGCCATTGGCGGCCATCCTCGAGGCCGAGGAAATCGCCGGCGACTCGACCACCGAGGGTGCCAGCCGGCGCGATGACCTGCGCCAGGCCCATGCCAAGGCCGTCCGCGCCCACGTGGATGCCCTCGCCGCCAAGGGCTACTGGCAGGGGTTGCAGGACTCGCCCGAGCTGGTCATCTGCTTCCTGCCGGCCGAGTCCTTTCTGGCCGCCGCGCTCGAGGCCGACCCTGGCCTGCTGGACCACGCCTTCTCGAAGAACGTGGCCCTGGTGGCACCGGTATCCCTGTTGACCGCCCTGAAATCGGTCGCCTACTCCTGGCGCCAGGAGACCTTGACCGAGAACGCCCGGGAACTCTTCGCGGTCTCCCGGCAGCTCTACCAGCGCCTCGGGACCCTCGGCGGGCATGTCACCAAACTGGGGAGTTCATTGAAGTCGGCGGTGGAGAAGTACAACTCCATGGTCGGCACGCTCGAGACCCGCGTGCTGCCCTCGGCCCGGCGCATCGGCGAGCTGAACCCCTCCAGCGTGGAGGGGATGCCATCCGCCCCTCCCCTGGAGTCCACTCCGCGCGTCCTGTCCGCGGCGGAACTGCTGGAGGAGCAGGGCATGCCAGCAGACCTGCCAGTTGATCTCCGACGTCAGGCGTGACGGAGCTCACACCGGAAAGACGGCGTCCGGCGGAATAGGCCTGAGCCCCTCCGAGTTGAACACGAATGACTAGTTGAAATTTCAACGTCTTCACGTCTACGCCCTGACCTGTCTGAAAGGACACCCATGCGCATCGGCTACATCGTCGGCTCCCTCGCCCAGAACTCCATCAACCGCCGCCTGGCCAAGGCCCTCACGGCGCTGGCCCCCGAGGGCGTGGAGTTCTTCGAGGTGTCCATCAGCGACCTGCCCCTGTACAACTCGGACTTCGACGCCGACTACCCGGCCGCCGCCCTGGACTTCAAGGAGTCCGTGTCCTCCGCTGACGGCCTGCTGTTCGTCACCCCGGAGTACTCCCGCTCCATTCCCGCCGCGCTGAAGAACGCCATCGAGTGGGGATCCCGTCCCTGGGGCCAAGCCGTATGGGGCGGCGTCCCCGCCGCCGTCATCGGCACCTCCCCGGGCGGCACCGGAACCGCCATGGCCCAGCAGCACCTGCGCAACATCCTGGCGCACCTGGACATGAAGACCATGGGGCAGCCGGAATCATTCGTCCAGGCCCGCGAAGGCGCTATCGCCGAGACCGGCGAGGTCCAGGATGCCACGCTCCTGCCGGTCCTGCAGGGCTTCATGGATGCCCTCGTCGCGCACGTGGAGACCAACGCCCGCGTCACCGTCTGACCCGGCACCTCCCCGAGGCGTTGCGCGCAGCGCTACACGCTGCATCTGACGCCGCATCCCCGAGCCCCTCGACCCGAGCACCAGGGTCGAGGGGCTCGTTGCTGTTGCCGCCTCGGACCTGATGCGGTGCGGTGACGACGTCTGACGACGTGCTGCCGCGGCGTCCGACCCCCTGCCCACCACCGCCGATGCCGGGATCCCACCCGCCATGCCGTAGACTGTCCGCTAGCCAGCCGGTCAGGATCCTTCCTCACCGGTGCCGGCCAGCACCGCGTTGAGTGGCTCTTGTGATGCCGCAGCCGCCAGTGCCAGGGCCGGGTCTTTCTTCCACCCGGACGGATTCCTTTTTCGTGACTTCTCTTCAGCCTGCCGCCGTTTCCGGCGGTTCTTCCACCATGCCCACTTCATCCGACTCGGAATTCGCCGAGCTCGGGGTGCCCGCCGGCCTGGCCGCCGCGCTGGTGCCGCAGGGCATCATCTCCCCCACTCCGATCCAGAAGGCCACCCTTCCGGACTCACTGACCGGCCGGGACGTGCTCGGCCGTGGCCGGACCGGTTCCGGCAAGTCCTACGCCTTCCTGCTGCCGCTGGCCTCCCGTCTGAGCGGCGGGCGCTCGGCCACGGCCCGCCGGCCGCGGTCGCTCATCTTGGCCCCGACCCGCGAGCTGGCCCTCCAGCTCGAGGACTCCTTCAAGCCGCTCTCCGCGGCCAGCGGCCTGTCCTCGTTGACGATCTTCGGTGGCGTCGGCCAGAACCCGCAGGTCAAGGCGCTGGCACGCGGCGTGGACGTCCTCGTTGCCTGCCCCGGCCGCCTGCTGGACCTGATGGGTCAGGGGCACGTGGACCTGTCCGGCGTGGAGATCCTCATCATCGACGAGGCCGATCACATGGCGGACATGGGCTTCCTGCCGATGGTCCGCCGCATCCTGGACAAGGTACCCACCTCGGCTCAGAAGATGCTGTTCTCCGCCACCCTGGACGAGGGCGTCGGCGTGCTCGTCAAGAAGTACCTCAAGAACCCCGTGGTGCACGAGGCCGATTCGGCCGTCTCCCCGGTGGCGAAGATGGACCACCACGTGGTGTCCGTGGACGGGGATGACAAGCTGGCCGCCCTGGCCAACCTGTGCGCTGCACCGGGCCGGACCATCGTGTTCACCCGCACCAAGTACGGCGCCAAGAAGGCCGCCAAGCAGTTGCGCCAGCGCGGCGTGTCCGCCCTGGAGCTGCACGGCAACTTGTCCCAGAATGCCCGCACCCGGAACCTGGACGCCTTCCACAACGGCACCGCCGGAACCCTGGTCGCCACGGACATCGCCGCCCGCGGCATCCACGTGGACGACGTCTCCCTGGTGATCCACTCCGATCCGCCTACCGAGCACAAGGCGTACCTGCACCGCTCCGGCCGCACGGCCCGTGCGGGCCAAGCCGGCACCGTGGTGACCCTGGCCGGGCGCGAGCAGCGCAATGAGGTCCGCACCCTGATGCGCGCGGCCAAGATCACCCCGACCGTCCATGCCGATGGCGCCGACGATTCCCTGCTGGAGACGCTGGCCCCGGGTGAGCGCTCCTTCCTGGAGGCCGCTGAGCTCGAGAAGCTCCTTGCCGTCTCCACGCCCAGCACCCAGCAGTCCGGCCAGAACGGCGGCGGAGGCCAGGGCAGCGGTCGCTCCGGCGGTCGCAGCGGCGGCGGAGCCTCCAGTGGCCGTTCCGGCGGTCGCAACGGCTCACGTGGTGGCCGCAACGGTGGCCGCTCCGGCGGCCAGGGCGGTCAGCGCGAGGGCCAGCACGACGGCGGCCGGCCCCGCAGCGACGCACCGTCCGGTGAGCGTTCGGAACGGTCCCGCAACGAGCGTCCCTCCCAGGATCGCGCCGGCAACGGTGGCGGCCAGGGCGGTCGCGGAACCGGCCGGCCGGGCAACCGCCGCGCGGGCTCCTCGGCCGGGACTCCGACGTCGGGCGGCCGGGTGTACTCCTCGGAGTCCGGCGGACGCAACACCGACATCCGGGAGAACCGCGACCATGAGGGCGGCCGCGAAGGCCGTGGTGGCGCGGGTCGCTCCCGCGGTGGCCGCAGCCGCCGCTCCTCCAGCGCGCAGGGCTCTCCCCGCAGCTGATCTCCGGCCGAGCGCCGGTTGAGCGCCTGCCTGCACAGAGAGAAGCCCCCGCATCCGGCTGGCGGTTTCCAGGGGTCCTCGCAACACCTGATGGTTAAGTGACTGTTAGTAGATCACGCAGACGCTC
>NZ_JBHLWH010000015.1:0-674 GCF_042433045.1 Citricoccus parietis
CCTCACCTTCCGCTTGAAGGCACTGACACAATTGAGCAATCCGCTGACAAGATCGCGAGCAATCCCAGCGTCGTCCGCGGGTGCTCGATGAGGCTCCCGGCGCGCTCGAGCCCGTGCGAGACGGGCACGCCAGCCGTCCGTGACACACTCCAGGACCGACCATCGGCCGGGGTTCGCCCGTCGGTGGTGGCTCCTCGGCCGTGGCTACCGTGTCGAGTGGGCGTCCTCGGCTTCCAGCACGTGTTGGTTCCCTCGTCGGCGGATTCCTCTGACGGCCCCACGCAGCTCATGCACCGGGCACCGCCGTCATGGGGCTCCCCCTCCTGGTTGAGGACGGTCACGGGGCTCCCCCTCCTGGTTGAGGACGGTCACGGGGACTCGGTTATCGCTGCTGCCCAGCGCCCTCCTGCCCTACTGGAAGCGTCCTGCGACGAGTTCCTCGATCTTGTCGGGGCGAAACCCGGACCAGTGATCGCCAGTCTCGGTGATCACCACGGGGGCCTGCAGGTACCCCAGGGCCCGGATCCGCTCTAGAGCCTCGGCGTCCTGGGACAGGTCCACGGTCTCGTAGGCGATGCCCTTCTTCTCCAGGGCCCGGTAGGTGGCGTTGCACTGCACGCAGGACGGCTTGCTATAGACGGTCACGGTCTAGTCCTTCCGGGTGGGACTGTCGC
>NZ_JBHLWH010000016.1:0-3032 GCF_042433045.1 Citricoccus parietis
CTTCAGGAGCCGGCCCCGTAGCGCTAGCGGAGGGGCTTGTGCCGGTGGAGCCGGGGCGCATAATCCGAAGAACAGCAGCAAAAAACGAAGAAGAAGCCGGCCCGCCAGGGCCGGTACCTGGTCGACGCCGTTCCGGCGGGACAGGACAACAGCCGGCCGCAGGCCGCCCGCGTGTGCGGTTCCGAGCCAGCGAGGAACACCACCGGGTCCAGGGCTTCGATGCCCCCATCAACTGCGGCGATTCCCAGCTCGCCTCCTAGCTCGTCCGGCCCTTCCCCTAACCTCTGACCCGAGCACCAGCCGCTACAGTGGCTGGTCTTGCTCGTTGCTTCCTGTCTTCCCCTCGCAGGCTGGCCCCCGTCCCAGGGGCCGGTCACGCTCACCCCAAAATGGGGTCGGCATATTGCCTCGAGGAAGGGGAATTCAGGGTGGGAACCTTGACTCAATCGGTGGGCGTGACGTGCACCACGGCCGGGGTGCCGCTGCGCCTGGACTGGGAGCATCGCCGCTATATCGTCGCCGCGGAACCGGCCCGCTGGTTCGAACGCCGCCGGTGGTGGACCGAAGAGTACCGGGCCGAGCGCGGCCGCGGCCCCGGCCTGGTGGACCACGAAGTCTGGCGGCTCCAAGTACGCCTGGAACGAGCCCATAACGCGCCCCTGCTCACCCTCGACATCAGCCACCACGTCGATTCGGGCCGCTGGCGATTAATCCGCGTCCACGACGACCAGGGGCTCGAACAGTCCATGGTCGGCCGCCGCCCACTGGCCAGCACCTGATGTGTTCGACAATCACTGAACGCAGTGCTGGCCCCTGGCCTGCACGGCGCCCCGCGCCCGAGGCAAGGCGGTGTGCATGTCGTGGGTGAAGCGCCCCGGCGGTGGCGCGTACCGTGCGAACGCAGAGTTGTTCCGGACCTCGGATCCGACGGTCTTCGGCGGGCCGAAGACCTGGCAGCCCGAGGACACCTCCGGGCCACCATCAGGCCTGGAGCCCTATGTGCGGGTGAGCTTCCCGGTCCAAGACGCCAAGGCGGTGCGCTGGACCCAGACCCACGTCCTGGTCCAGTGGCCAGATGACGCCCATCATCCGGTGCAGGCCTGGGTGCCGGCCTCCTGGGTCCACCGCATCCCCCGGGAAGAGTCCTCCTGGACGGACCCCTACGACCGACACGACCGGTAGCTCTCAGGGTTATCCACAACCGCGAAGCATGAGACCTCAAGCCCGGTTAGGCTCGGCGTGTGGAGCGGAAGGGGCGGGCACATCCTGAATGGGTGATGATGTCCGACAGGGGCGTCTCAGCCGCGGTCATTGCCCGCTTGAACGACGTGAACCCGGAGTATGTGCGGGAGTACGTGCGCCGGCGTGGTGAAGCACTTCGGGGCGGGCCCGCCCCGACGCGCCTGGCCCTCCATGACCGGCCGCGCCCCAGGCCCTCGAACTGGCCGGATCCGGACCGGCGCTGGCGAGCCCGCCTCGAGGAACTGGACCGATTCCTCCAAGAACACCAGCGCCGCCCGCACGCCCGCCGGTCGGATGACTCCCGGCAGACTGGTTCCGAGTGGTCCCTGGCCCATTGGCTGATCACCCAACGCTCCCACCATCGCGCAGAACGGTTGCCCTTGCACCGAGAGCGTGGATTAGATCGGGTGTTGCCGTCGTGGAGGTTGGATGACCGGTCGATCGAGAACGAATCCAACTGGCGACTACGCCTGGTCGAGCTGCTGCGCTTCCTCCACGACCACGGTAGGTTCCCCCAGCACACTGACATGCCTGGCGACCAGGAGAAGAGTCTGGCGGTGTGGGTCTATGCCCAGCAGAGCGCCTACCGCGCCGGAACCCTGGAGCCAGAGCGGCTGCAGTGGTTGGACCGGCAGGTTCCGCGGTGGCGTCCGGTACGCGAACAGGAAGAGAGGCAGGGGTCCTCAAACTCCACTCCATAACCCTCCCTGAGGACGCCGAGCGCGGCCGGGACATACTCATGACAGAGTTGTGGACATACAGAGCCCGTGACTCACAGAGTCTTCGACCGTTCACCAGCAGACATCCACGCAAGGCGAAAGAACACTCTCGTTCACCCCGTGCACTGATGTTCACAAAGTACACACAAGTACACCGGGGGAGTGGTCGTGGCTCAGTTGAATCCGTTTCGCCCCACTGCAGGGGCGGAACCGCCGCAGCCCTGGACGCCGCCGTTGGCCACCAATGCTGACAGACTGCCAGGCCGACAGACTCACAGAGTTCGACAGTCCAGGCCGACCCCTGGAAGTGAGTTCTAAAGGGATAAAAACTCTGGCGGACATCGCCGCCCGCATGGCAAGACCAGCCGGTACGCCGGGGTCTACCGCGACCGGCTGCTCAAGGCGGGCATGATCCAGGCCGCCGGCTACGGGCTGGTCGACTTCGACGCACCCTACCTCTGCGAATACCTGCGTGAGCACGCCGCCCACCTCACGGCCGACTCCCACACGCGCGGAACATCCTCTGACTAGGCCAGGTCCGGATAAACTGCCGGCTGTGGCCTCACAGTGTGGGCCGGTGCGAGCACATGACCTAAGGAAGCCATGGCCCAGAAGGCACAAGTAGTTTTGATTGACGACCTCGACGGATCTCCGGCAAAGGAAACCGTTTCGTTCGGCCTGGATGGACGCCACTACGAGATCGACCTGTCCACCGCCAATGCCAAGCAGCTGCGCGGCGAACTGACCGCCTACGTTCGCCAGGGCCGAGCCACCGCGCCTCAAGCGCCGCCTCGCCCGGCGGCGGCCATCCGCCAGTGGGCCCAGCAGAACGGTTACGACGTCTCGGCCCGAGGACGCATCCATCAGGACATCCTCGAGGCTTACAACAACGCCGAACAGACGTAGTCAGAGAGTCCACTTACTAGACATATAATCCAGTAAGTGCTGGCCTGACGTATTCGTGACCGGCGTATTCTCTCGATTCCAGAGCGGGAGCGGGCTATGCGGGGAGCCCAAGGTCAGAGATCGGTGCTGCGGTGGTTGATGTAGTCGGTGAAGGTGGCGCCCGCG
>NZ_JBHLWH010000017.1:0-10280 GCF_042433045.1 Citricoccus parietis
CTTCAGGAGCCGGCCCCGTAGCGCTAGCGGAGGGGCTTGTGCCGGTGGAGCCGGGGCGCATAATCCGCAGGACAGCAGGCAAAAAAGGAGGTCGGCCCGCCAGGGCCGACGTCCTGGTCCGCCGCCGCTCCGGCGGACCAAGACAAGACAGTCGGCCGAAGGCCGTCCGCGCGTGGGGTTCCGAGTGTGCGAGGAACACCACCAACCCTCAGGGCTTCGATTCCACCGTCGATGCTGGACTCGAGGCGAGTGATCTTAAAGGCGAAAAGCTGCCGGGGTAATTCGGCTGCGTAGACGTAATAGGGCTACTGCAGGATAAGTGTCCGTCTCGTCGGATAATCTCAGGGCAGTCTTCACTCTGACCTGAAGGGGTCCCATGGAACGCGTCAATACCTCAAGCAGGGAAACTAGGTCAGGATCTGTCAGTAAGTGGCAGCGTCTTTGCGGATTCCTCATGGCTCTTGGCTTGCTGGGCGGTGCTCTTGCTCCTGTCGGCGTAGCGCAGGCGGCCACCACAGAGGCCGGTGATGTCCTCGATGATCTCGTCGTTCGTGCCGAGGTGAGCAATCCGGCCTACGACCGTGATTACTTCGATCACTGGTCTGACGCTGACGGCGATGGCTGTGACACCAGGGCAGAGGTGTTGCTCCGCGACTCTCTGGCTCCGGTCACTTACTCCAGTGGCTGCACGGTCAGCACTGGACGGTGGGTGTCGGTCTTCGACGGGCAAGTTTGGACTCAGGCCAGCGATGTCGACATCGACCACTTGGTGCCCCTTCAGGAGGCGTGGCAGTCCGGGGCCAGTGGCTGGACTCCAGCCCAGCGGGGGGCCTTCGCCAACGACTTGACCTACCGTGGGTCGCTGGTGGCCATGACCGATAACCTGAACCAGTCCAAGGGTGCCAGCGACCCGGCCGAGTGGCTGCCGCCGGCCGAGCAGTGCGAGTACCTCACCGGCTGGGTCTCCACGAAGTGGCGGTGGAACCTCACCATTGACAGCACTGAGGCCCGGGCGCTGGATTCCGAGCTCGTGGACGGGTGCTCCAACCCGTCGGTGACGCTCCCGGCCAAGGCCAACGTCCCCGCAGCAACGACGCCCGACCCGCCCTTCTCCGATGTCTCCAGCTCGCATCCTTTTGCCGCGTCGATCACCTGGCTGGCTTCCAGCGGTGTCACCGGCGGCTACACCGACGGGACCTTCCGGCCCACGACCTCCGTGACGCGCGGGCAGTTCGCCGCCTTCCTGTACCGCTACTCCAAGCCGGGTCAGAGCGCGGCGAAGTGCACCCGGCAGTGGTTCTCCGACATCTCTACCTCCGACCCGTTCTGTGGCCACATCACCTGGCTGGCCGGCACCGGCATCACCACCGGGTACAAAGATGGCCGGTTCCGGGGTTCAGCACCGATCTCCCGAGCCGAGATGGCAGTCATGTTGCAGCGCTACCGCTCCTCGGAGGCACCCGTGGCCACGACCTGTGACGCGAGCCGGTTCTCTGACGTGAGCGGCACCTACTGCGGCTCCATCACGTGGTTGGCCAACACCGGGATCACCACCGGTTACACGGATGGAAGCTTCCGGCCCAACCGGAACATTGACCGAGGCCAGTTCGCCGCCTTCCTGGACCGGTACAACACGAAGTTCGGCCCCTCGAATCCACCCACTGTGGTCTCCCCACCACCGACACCCAAGCCCACACCCAAGCCCACACCCAAGCCCACGCCGACGAAGCCGGCGAACCCGGGCGACAGCAAGAACTGCTCGGACTTCTCAACCTGGTCACAGGCCCAGGCCTGGTTTGCCCGGTACTTCCCGTACTACGGCGACGTGGCTCGACTCGATTCCGACAAGGACGGGATCGTCTGCGAGTCTCTGCCCGGCGCACCATAGGAGCCAGCCCCGCCCTGTCGGCGACAGGGCGGGGCGGATGCAGGCGGGGTTGCTGACCCATGCGTTCGCGTCGCTGACGGTCATCCAGCATTGTTGCGGTCACCTCTCAACGCCGATGACTTTATAGTGCCGGACCCAGGCCTTGCTCTTGGTGCCACCGTCTATTCCAGCGGGTTTTAGCTCGTCCGGCCCCCGATCCGCTGAGTCTGCATACGCGTTGACAGTTACTCAGAGATTGCGCGGATAGGCGGTGTGATCCCGATCCCGTAGGTGGCGTGTCGCTGCGGGCTGGCACGGGGAGGTCTTCGATTCGATTGAAGTGCAACCAAGCAACCGAGGCGAAGGACTTCCTCCGTGCCAGCACTTCCATCCTCAATCATCGAGCCCCTGTGGTGCCAGTTCGAGGCACTGCTGCCACCAGTTGAGGAGTCTCACCCGCTCGGGTGCCACCGGCCCAGGGTCGCCGACCGGATCGTGTTCGACAAGCTCGTCGCCCGGCTCGTGCTCGGCGGGACCTACACCAAGCACGCCGACGACTGTGTTTCGGCCACGACCCTACGCACCCGGCGCGACGAGTGGACCGCCGCCGGCGTGTTCGCCGCCCTCGAGCAGGCCGTCCTTGAGACCTTCGACTGGCTCATCGGCCTGGACCTGGAGCACCTCAGTGTCGACGGGTGCTGCGTGAAGGCTCCCTGCGGAGGAGACAACACCGGCCGGAACCCCACCGACCGGGGCAAGTCCGGGCAGAAGCGCTCCGTGCTCTGCGAGGGTCACGGCCTGCCGATCGGGGTCGTGCTGGACGGGGCCAACCGACACGACTCCCCGTTGCTGCGCCCGACCCTGGAGCGGTTGTCCCGGTTCGGATTCCATCTACCCGACAGGACCCGGGTGGATCTCGATGCCGGCTACGATTCCGGAGTGACCCGGGAGTTGCTCGTCGAGCTGGGGTGCGACTGGAAGATTTCCCCGAAGGGCACCTACATCAAGATCAATCACACCCGCCGATGGATGATCGAGCGGACCAACTCCTGGCACACTCGCGGCTTCGGGCTCCTGCAGGTTGTCCTCGACCGCGGCGAGAAGGCTCAGCAGGCTTGGACGCACCTGGCCAACGCCATCATCGTCCTCCGCCGGCTGCTCAAGAAATCATGGACGAGGTTCCGGTGGGACGACCGTCCTGTCAAGCAGTATCAGTGGCGGTGACCGCCTATCCGCGCAATCTCTCAATGCGAGGCCGGCTTCAGTGCTGTGACTTCACTTCGTGGGATCGATCATCACGTGGATGGCCTGTTCGTTCGGGGCCCTGCCGGCCAGCGTCTGCACGGCCAGTTCAGCCTCGGCGAGACCGAACGTGTGCGTGTGCATTCGCTCCAACGGGTACCGGCGGGATTCGATCAACCGGAGCGCCGGCTCAACCGCGCGCGTGTCCTGAGACAGCAGGCCGCGGATCGTCAGTTCCTTGGTCACCACTCGATCGGGGATGAATCCTTCTGCGGCTCGACCCCCTCCTTTGATCGCAGCGAACACGATCGTTCCTCCGGGTTTCGCGATCTCCACGGCGTCGGCGATCGGCTTCATCGCCACTGCCGCGATGTCGACCACGACGTCAGCCCCCTCGCCACCGGTCAGCTCGCGAACGCGGGCGACCACGTCTTCGCGGTCTGCCACGACCGTGGCGTCGGCGCCAAAGGTGCGAGCCAGCTCGAGCTTGTGTGCGTCGGCAGCCAGTCCCGTGACGATGATCTGGGCAGCTCCCGCTTCTCGCGCAGCGATGACGCCTGCGAGACCACGCTGACCGCAGCCCAGGATGACGATCGTGTCGCCGAGGCGCAGCCCGGATTCGTGCGCGAACCAGCGAATGCCTGCGGCGATCGGCTGGTAGAGCGCGGCGAGCTCGATCGGCAGATCGGGATCGACTCGATGCACGACGGACATCGGGTCCAGGTACATGAACTCGGAGTAGCCACCCCAGAGCGACGGCTCCGTGCTCACGGGAATGCACCCGTATGAGTTCACCTGAGTGCCCGGTTTGAAGGTTCGGCACTGGCTGTACCGACCCGTCAGACAGGCACGGCAATGCCCGCATCCCATCACGGCTTCGACTGCGACACGGTCTCCGACCCCTACCCCCCAGCGACGCGCAGCGGACGAGCCGATCTCTGCGATCCGCCCGACCGCTTCATGGCCGGGGATGATCGGATATCCGACACCGAGGGCCTCGAAGCCGCCGTCGTGCTGCTCGACGTCGCTGCCGCACATGCCGCAGGCTTCGACCTGAAGGAGTGCATCGTCGGCGCCGATACTCGGCAGATCGAATTCTTTGAGCTCGAATCTGCCTCGTTCGACGAGTACGGCCGCCCTGCTGCGCGCCACCATCAGCCGTTCCTCGAGGCGGGCCAGTCGATGGTGGCAGACCGCCACGGCGGCCAGTGGTCATCGAGCGTCGGCACATCGATTGAAAGATGCTCGAAGCAGTCCTGGCATTTCGTCACCATGCGGGGGCCGATGAAATTCGCGACCGGATATCTCCGCACGTCACTCGAGCCGCAACTCGGGCAGACCTGGTCGACGAGAGCCCGCTCGACCGACACAGTCGATTCGGACGGTGTCGGGAACAGCAGGCGATCAACACCGCTCACGATGCCACCTCCATGATGGTCGCAGTGTTCCACGCTGGCGGACACGCAGTGGGAACACTCCATTTGTTCTGGTCGCGAAGCCGGGCGAGGTCGCGGCGTCGCATCGCGGTCGCGTCTTCGTCGACCGCTCCTGAGGCGTCGAGCACGACGCCGTATGCCGCATGAGCGAACGATTCGCTGACCAGGCCATCGTCGATGTCGGTGAGGACGCGCTCCGTGTCGCGTTCGAGCGGATCGCCCCATCCGCCGCCACCGCCGACGATAAGGCGGATGCCATCGCCGGGTTGCAGGACCAACTGCGAGACCTTACCGCCCATGTAAGTCGTGCCTAGACCGAAGGTGCCCTTGTCGGGATCCGGTTCGCCGTTCTCGTCGAACACCCCGAACAGTGGCTCCGCCCCGATGGCCCTTCGCGGGTCGAGAGTGGAGCCGGAGCCGTCACCGCGGAGCAGCCATCCGTAGAAGGGCATGCCGCGTCCGCCGCCCGACGAACCAGGGGCGCCGGACCTGGATCGGTCTCCCGTGATAGTGATCACGGTGGTGGAGACGGCGCCGATCGTGAAGATCGCGCCTGCGCCGCCTCGATGCATGCCGGCACCGGCCGAATCCGGCATCAGCTCGTGCTCCCAGATCACGAGGGGGCTCTCGCGTTCGACGTGCTCATTCACCGCTGAGCGACAGTTCGCAGCGATCGAGACGATGCAAGCGCTGACGCCGTCGCTCGTCCAGGTTCCGCCCCATCCGCCACCAGGGACTGCGAACGAACCCCATGGCGATCCTTCATGCCCGGGCCTCTCGTCGACGCCGCCGATGACGGCGACTCCCGACGTGCCCGTATCGCAGGCGATTCCTCGCGCTCCCATCGCCTCGCTGAGCGCCTGCGTCATCATGTTGACGACGCGGCTTCCGGTCTCGGTGTGGCTCGAGCAGCTCGATGGCGGCAGGACGCAGACGATGCTGCCCGGCGGCAGGAGCGCCTCGATGGGTCGCAGTGTGCCGCTGTTGACAGGGGACGCAGGATCCAGGATGAACTTCGTCCCGATGATCGCCCGTGTGGATTCGATCCATGCGGTTCCGACGTTGCCGGCCGGCTGACGTGAGCTGCCGGAATAGTCGATCTCCATGGAGTCGCCGCGGACCTTCAGCGTCATCTGCAGCGTGATCTCCTCAGCGACGATCGCGTCCTCGTCGAGCGAGTCGGTGATGACGTAGTCGCCGTCCGGAACGGTTGCGATGCCACGTCGCATCGCGGCCTCTGCGAGGTCCATCGCATATTCGCCGGAGGCACGCACATGTCCGAGTCCGTAGCGCTCGAACAGACTGTTCAGCCGACTTGCGCCGACGCTGAGACTTCCGGCGAGAGCTCGCACATCTCCGAGCAGGAGATTCGGCGTACGGTTGTTCTCCAGCAGGTGGTTGAAAACCGGCCGGACCGCTACGCCGCCGGCGTAGAGCAGTGTCGGCGGAATCTTTAGCTGCTCTTCGAACGTGGTTTGCGCGCCGTTCGCGAACCCGCCGGGTATGGGTCCTCCCAGATCGGCGACGTGCGAGGTGCTGTGCAACACGAACTCCAGGCGTCCGTCGACGAAGATTGGCTGGAGCACATTGAGATCCGAAAAGTGGATGGCTCCGCGCCACGGGTCGTTGACGAGAATGACGTCACCCTCGCGCAGAGTCGACTCGTCCCATTCGCTCATGGTGAAGTTGACGATGTGCGGGGAGGTGAATGCGTGCTGAACGCACCCCTCGTGCGAGGCAAGCATCTCCCAGCCATTCTCGGTGCGCATATGCACGGCCGATGTGCAGTCTCGGATATCGCGCGCCAGTGGCGAAAAGCTCCCGCGAGTCAGCGTGTCATTCATCTCACGCGCAATCTCGATGAGCCCGTATCGAACGGTTTCGAGGTCGATGAGATCGAAGCCGTACCGCTGCTCGACCTCGACGGCGGTCTCCATGGCTGAGGTCGTCATGATTTTTCCTCCAGGTCTTTCAGGATGATGTTGAGGTTGCCTCCGGAGTCGAGGGAGGCGGATGAGCCCGCATCCAGCACCGTCGTCGCGTACTGCTCGACGATCACTGCGGGTCCAGGAATCGGGACGCCGATTCGCATCCGCGCGCGGCCGTGAACCGGTGCATCCGGGTGGTCGATGCCTGCGAGCCGCAACGATGCGGTCTTGAGCAGGCTGTCTCCCTCCTGATCGGTGGGATAGTTCGGCGTTCCGCCGAACCTCTCCGCGGCGGCGGTGACCTCGATCGATGTCACGATGATGGGCAACTCATCGGCGCTGTACCCGTAGCGACTGTTGTAGAAAGCGTGCACATCGCTGATGATGCGAGCGACCGCGTCGTCATCGATCGGTTCGGACGCGATCGGAACTCGGTTGTCCCACGTCTGTCCGGCATACATCGCGAAGATGCTGCGCTCCAGTGTGATGTCGCTCTCGTCCACTCCCTGACGGAGTAGATCGCCGACGGTCTCCTTCTCGAGGGATGCGAACAACTCCTCGAGAAAATCGCTCTTGATCGAGTTGAGCTGGATGAACGGCGACTGTGCTCGCGTGACGCGAAGATCGCTCGACACCAGACCGTAGGCGGAGAATTCTCCGGGATGGGGTGGGATCACGACCGACTTCATACCGAGATCACGCGCTACCGCAACGGCCATCATCGGACCCGCTGCGCCGAAGGCGAGCAACGAGAATCCCCGAAGGTCGACGCCGCGGTGCGTTGAGATCGCTCGCAGCGCGCTGGCCATGTCGGTCGACGCCAATCTGTATGCGCCGTCCGCCAGCTCAGTCGCATTCATGCCGATTCGATCGGCGACCGCAGTAAGGGCCTGCACCGCCAGTGTGGGCTCGAGCGTGATGTCCCCGCCGGCGAACAGCTCCGGCTGCAGGATGCCCAGATGGACGCAGGCATCTGTGAGAGTCGGCTCGGTTCCACCGCGTCCGTATGCTGCCGGTCCAGGGTTGGATCCGGCGGACTCCGGGCCCACGCGAATACTTCCCAGGTCGTCGATCATGATGATGCTGCCCGCTCCGGAACCGACGCTCTGCACGTCGACGGCAGGCATGGTCATCACCAGGCCGTGCTCGATCTCCCACAGATCTGTCATCGGCGTCTCTCCGTCCTGTACCGCTGCGACGTCGGTGCTGGTCCCACCGACATCCATCGAGACGAAGTTCTCGTGTCCGCCTCGTGAGCGGACGAGCTGGACGATGCCGCTCACTCCTCCGACCGGGCCGGAGACGAGCTGGAAGACGGGTGCCTTCGAGGTCTCAGCGACAGATCCGACGCCCCCGTTCATCGTCATGATCCAGAGCGTGCCGCGGAAGCCGATCTCGCCGAGACTCCTCTCCAGTCGACGCAGATAGTTGGTGACGATGGGTCCGACATATGCGTCGAACACCACTGTCGTCGTCCGTTCGTGCTCCTTGGTCACCGGGTAGAGCTCGGAAGTCTGGACATACGCATCAGGGATTTCTTCACGGATGATCTCGGCAGCACGTTCCTCGTGCACCCGAGTCAGATACGAGTTCATGAAGCAGATGGCGACCGACTCGATCTCGGCTTCGCGCAGGTCGTGAGCGATCTGTCGCACGTGGTCCTCATCGAGTTCGAGGAGAACGGTGCCGTTCTCGGAGATCCGCTCCGGGATACCGTGTCGATCACGACGGCGGACGACCGGCCGGGCCTGATGGGGGCGTAACCACGTCGGGTCATAGAGATCGACGCCGAAGGGGCGATCCATGCGACCGATGTCGAGGAGGTCCTTGTGGCCCGCGGTGGCCAGCAGGGCGGTCTTCGCACCATCTCGACTCAGGACCGCGTTGATACCGCTCGTGTGACCATGCACGATCTCGTCGACCTGCTCGATCGGGATACCGATCTTGGCGAGGCCGGCCAGCACACCATCCTCCTGATACGGCTTCGATGTGAGCACCTTGGTGTCGAGCACGGTTCCGGTCGAGCGCTGCACCGCGACGAGGTCCGTGAAGGTCCCACCCACGTCAATACCGATCCACCAACCGTCGTCGTTAGAATCCACTTCGATCCAGCCTTTCTCGCTGCGCCCCGTAAGGCGCAAGTACTTCGTCGTGACCACATTCGGCGTCGATCGCTCCAGTCAATGCAACTGTTGACGCGCATTGCGTTTATCGTGACATGAGAAGAAATTCTTGTCTAGGCCTGGCTTGGCCGAAGGGGGTTCAGAAGGCGATCATGGGCGCAGAGGGCGGGAAAGCCACGCGGGCAGATACGCAGCGGACACGTGAGCTGCTCCTCGACGTGCTCGGCGAGCTTCTCGAATCACGAGGACTTGCCGTGTCCATGCCGGAGCTTGCGCGCGAGGCTGGCGTGTCGGTGGCGACCGTGTATCGACATTTCGACGACGTCCACGACCTGCGACAGGAGTTCTACCAGCGAACGATCTCCAAGCTCATCGCTCGGCTCACCCAACTCAGCGAAGAGTTCTCCGGCCTCGAGCTGTTTCAGCGGATGTGCGACGACTGGGTTCTGCTCGCCTCGCAGTGGGCGCGGGCTGCCGCCTTCATCCGCAGCCCAGAGGGGTTCATCGAACGAGTTCGCCACGGGGATCCGCACATGGGTCAGCTCTACGATCTGTTGCGCCCAGTCGTGTCGGGGCTGATGACAGATCGGGTGATCGAGGAAAGGAACGTCGACTACGGTGTCATGCTCTGGGCGACACTGTTCGACGAGCGCGTCATCGTCGATCTCGAGAGCGGACTCGGTTGGGCATCGACGTCGATCGCACGACGGCTCTCCGCGACGTTCCTGGATGCCATGCAGCGCTCACGTTAGAGCGCCCCGCGTAGCTCGCGTCGCGGCTTCATCCGTCTGCTGATCGTTCGGGCGCTCTGTTCGGCCGTCGAAGTTCGCGATCGCCCCGACGATCCACGCCCGGGTGTGCGCAGGGTCGATGACGTCGTCGATTTCGAAGACCGAAGCGGCTTGGTAGCCGCGACCGTTCACGATCTAGTCGTCGACGAGTCGGCGGAACTCGCCCTCTTGTTCGACCGGGTCCTCGATGGCGTCGAGCTCTCGCTTGTATCCGAGCCGCACCGCGCCCTCCGGGCCAATTGCGCCGAACTCGGCTGTTGGCCACGCCACGATGGCGTCCGCTACACGGAAGCTGCGCCCTGCCATCGCCTGTCCGCCAGCCCCCACGTCTTGCGGACGACCACCGTGCACAGCGGCACAGACAGGTTCGGGCCGATCCGGAAGATCTCCTCGATACGGCGGGCTACGGCAGCCTCCTCTGACTCGGGGCCGACGAGGAACCCAGGCGTGTCGCAGAGGCTCACGACGGGGATGCCGTAGCTATCGCAGAGGCCCAGGAAGCATACCAGCTTGTCGGATGAGTCACTGTCGATGGCGCCGCCGAGATGGCTGCCGTCGTTAGCGACCATGCCGACCGGAGCGCCCTCGATGCGTGCGAGGGCCGTGGCGATTCCTTTTCCGAAGCTACCGCGCAGCTCCGGTCAAGTCCCTGGAAGTGGTGTAACGGTCTGATCCTTCGTTGTTGTTGTCAGGCGCTGAGTTCGAGGGCGGTGTCGGGTTCGGTGTTCACCTCGTTTCTGGTGTCGTCGACGGCGGTGAGGCGGCAGCGGTGCAGGACCTCGAGGCCGAGGTAGCGGCGTCCTTCGGTCCATTCGTCGGTCTGTTCAGTAGTGCCCCATAAAGTGGTGTAACGCACGGTGGTCCGGCACGTCGATCCAGACGTAGACGCGGCC
>NZ_JBHLWH010000018.1:0-7469 GCF_042433045.1 Citricoccus parietis
GGCCGCGTCTACGTCTGGATCGACGTGCCGGACCACCGTGCGTTACACCACTTTATGGGGCACTACTCCGGGCACGTGAGCGATTCGTCGCTGTTGTCGGCTCATCCTTACTTTCGGCTGGGTCCGGAGACGCCTGCTCAACCTCGCTGGTGGAAAACATGGCCGTGGAAGTGGAGAGAGCTCGGCAAGGACAAGCGCAACTCCGGTTAATCCTGAGCCCACTCCGCCAGTTCCTCATCGCGGGTGTTGATGGGGCTCCGAATGCTGTCATGGGCGTTCAGGTCAGCCTGTGGACGACGGGGCGCGGTACAGCTTCGTGCCCCTCGGCCAGCCCTTGCCTGCGATGACCATGTCGGGCAGTTCTGTTCGGTAGGCCTCGGCCAGGCTGTCGTCGGCCGCCGTTGCGTAGATGGCGATGCCCTGCGAGTCCGCCGCCTCGATCAGGTCGGCCAAGACCAAGGTTCGAAGCGGAGCTCCGCGCCGTCCGCCTGGCTTGCTGGAGGCGTGGTCCTCCACGCGCCAACCCTGGGGTGTCGCCGCGATCCCCAGCACGGCGTCGCGCTGCGGTGTCATGTAGTAGCGGGCGTTCCTGCGGGTCAGCTGGACCAGGCAGGCCAGGGCCGGGGCGCAGAGGACCGGCCAGCAGGCCAGGACCAGACCGAACCCCGCCCCCGAGAGCACCCTTGCCCGCAAGCGGTGGTTGTTCCGCGCGCCGTACAGAAGGCCGTTGGTGAGCCACCAGGCCAGGCGAAAGGCGTCCCGCTTTCGGGCAGGCGGCGCAGCCGGCACCAGAGGCGGCCGGTGCGCCTTTGCACCCATGCTGGGACTGCGACCGGGGTCTGCGGTCGATGACGAGAAGAGGCTATCGGCGGGGCGGACGCGATAATTCGCTTTCGGAAATTACATTGATGTGATCCTCAACGGGAATTCCCGGAAAGCAGATGGCAGGCCGGGTTGCCCCGGCCCGCCCTCTGCTACTGGCCCCGCGATGCGGGAGCCACTGCTGGATCCACTACAGCGCGTCGGCCTCCCGGTGCCGGCCCGTGGGTTCGGCGTCCGGCACGCCGGGGGCCCCTGGCGCCGCCGTGGCCAGCTCGTGGTCCACGGCATCCCCCACGGCGACCTCGCCGCGGGCGGCGCGGCGGCGCTCCTTGCCCTGTTCGAAGAGCTGGTAGAGCACCGGCACCAGGATCAGGGTGAGCAGCGTCGAGGAAATGAGACCGCCGATCACCACGATGGCCAGATCCTGGCTGATGAATCCGCTCGAACCGGTGATGCCGATGGCCATCGGGATCAGGGCGAAGATCGTGGCCAGCGCCGTCATCAGGATGGGGCGCAACCGCTGGCGTGCCCCGTTGAAGATGGCGTCCTGCAGGCTCTGGCCCTGAACCCGGTACTGGTTGATCAGGTCGATCAGCACAATGGCGTTCGTGACCACGATGCCGATGAGCATCAGCATGCCGATCAGGGCGGAGATGCCCAGGGGCTTGCCGGTGGCCAGCAGCAGGCCGATGGCCCCGGTGGCGGCGAACGGGATGGAGACCAGCAGGATCAGCGGCTGCATCAAGGACCGGAAGGTGATCACCAACAGCATGAACACGATGACCACGGCCACCACCATGGCCAGGCCCAGCTGCTCGAAGGACTCCTGCTGCGTCTGGGCAATCCCGCCCATGCTCGCCTGGGTGCCCTCCGGCAGGTCGAGCGCGTCCACGCGCTCCTGGACCTCCGTGGTCACGGCCCCGAGCTCTCCCTCGGTGGGCGTGACGGAGACGGTGGCCACCAGCTCGCCGTCCTGACGGGTGACCGATTCGGGAACGGTCACCTCCTCCACGCTGGCCAGCTCGGACAGCGTGGTCATGCCGGCCGCAGTTGGAACGGCCATGTCCTCCAGCTCCGCGATGGTCTCCGGTGCGTCGGTGCCCTCGATGTAGATGTCGAAGTCGTCACCGTCCAGGGTCACCGAGCCGATGCTCTGCGGGGACAGCGTCCCGGCCACCATGCCGAGGACCTGCATCTCGGTCAGCCCCTGCTCCAGGGCAGCGGTGCGGTCCACGGCCACCTGGACGGTCGGCTGCTCCGCGGCCAGGTCACTGCTGAGCTCAGCCGTGTGCGGGGTCCCCTCGAGGGCGGTCTGGACGGCCTGTGCAGCCTCGGCCAGAGCAGCCTCGTCCTGGGAGCGGACCTCCACGTCCACGGAGCCGCCGAACCCGCCCATGGAGGCGGGGTCCATCAGGCTGACCTCGCCGGGTCCGTCCAGGCTCGCCAGACGGGACCGGATCTCTTCCTGCAGGGCCGACTGGTCGGCGTCGGGATCGGTGTTGACGATGAAGGTGGCCGAACCGCCGCCCCCGCCGAGCAGGGCCGAGAAGTCTCCCGCGCCGCCGCCGGAGGAGCCGGCCATGAGCATGATGTCCTGAACACCCTCGACATCGGCCAGGGCATCCTCGACCGCTTCGGCGCCCTCGGACACCGTCTGAAGGTCCGTGCCTGAATCGAAGGTCTGGGTGGCCATGACCATGTTCTGACCGGTGTTGCCGAGGAAATCGACCTTCAGCAGCGGGATGAGGGACACGGTCAGCACGAGTAGCAGCGCCGAGGCCGCCACGGTGATGACGGGATGCTTCTGCGTGCCGCGCAGCACGGGCTTGTAGCCGCGCTGCAACCAGCTGCGGTGTTCCTTCTCCTCGGCCTCGGCACGGACCGCCTCCGGGTCCATGACGTCCTTCGGTGCCCGGAGGAACCAGTAGGACAGCACCGGCACGATCGTCAGCGCGACCAGCAGCGAGGAGAGCATGGCGATCGCCACGGTCAGGGCGAAGGGTGCGAACAGTTCGCCGACCATGCCCCCGACCAGCGCGATCGGCAGGAAGACCGCAACGGTGGTCAGGGTGGAGGCGGTGATGGCGCCGGCCACCTCGCGCACCGCGGTGAGGATCGCGTGGACCTTCGGCTCGCCGTAGGACAGGTGCCGCTTGATGTTCTCGATCACCACGATCGAGTCGTCCACCACGCGGCCGATCGCGATCGTCATGGCGCCGAGGGTCAGCATGTTCAGCGAGTGCCCGCCGAGGTTCAGGCCGATGAAGGTGACGAGCACGGAGAGCGGGATCGAGAGGGCCGTCACGAGCGTGGAGCGCACGGAGAGCAGGAAGACCAGGATCACGAAGACGGCGAACAGCAGGCCGAGCAGGCCCTCGACCGCCAGCCCCTCGATGGACTGCTCGATGAACGGTGCCTGGTCGAAGACCACGGTCAGCTCCAGCCCGGGCACCTCCGCGGCCAGCTCGGCCAGGGCGTCCTCCACGGCATGGGACACGCCCACGACGTCGGCTCCCTGACTCGCGGTGATGGAGACCGACAGTGCCGGGTCGCCGTTCATCCGGGTGATGGAGGCGGGCTCCTGGGTGGCGAGCTCCAGCTCGGCCACGTCGCCGATGTGCACCACGGTGCCCGGCTCGGTCTGGCTGGCCAGCGGCAGGGTCTCCAGGTCCTCCAGCGAGCCCAGGGCCGTGCCGCCGTCGACCGGCAGCGAGGCGCCGTCCTGGTTGACGGTGCCCAGCGGCAGGGTGGTGCCGTTGTCCTGCAGGGCCTGGGTGATGGCCTGCTGGGTCAATCCGTGCTGGGCCATCGCGGCCTGGTTCGGGGTGATCTCCACCCGCTGCACGGCGCCGCCGGAGACGGCTGCGGAGCGGACGCCCTCAATGGCCTCGAGTCTCGGCTTGACGGTGTCCTGCAAGGCGGCCGAGATCTCGGCCTCGTCCATTTCGGAGGAGGAGGCAGTCATGAAGATGACCGGCATCTGGTCCGTGCCGCCGGACATGAGGTTCGCCTCGGCGTCGTTGGGCAGGGCCACCGTGTCGATGGCCGCCTCGACGGAGGCGTTGAACTCATCGGCATCCGTGCCGTACTCATAGGCGATCGAGACCATGGACATGTTCGCCGAGGAGGTGGCCACCACCTGCTCCACCCCGTCCAGATCGCCCACGGCGCGGGAGATCGGCTCGCTGACCTGCTCGTCCAGCACCTCGGGGCTGGCGCCGGGCACGGCGGTGACCACGGTGGTCTGCGGCAACTCGATCGCGGGGATCAGTTCCTGCTTGAGCTGGGTCATCGAATACAGGCCGAAGGCTGCGATGAACAGGGTCAGGAGGGCGATCAGCAGGCGATTGGCCAGACTGAAGCGGGCAAGACGGAACACGGGCACCACCGATGGGGTTGGCAAGCGGGTCGGACTGCGCCGGACGCGGCGCGATCGAAACGTAGAGTCAGGCAAAGCTTAGTGCAAGGCTATGCAATTCAGCGATTCCGGATGGTGGCCTCTCCCTGACAACGTGTGCGGGCTAAGCTCGGGGCTGTGGACCCCGACGAGAACGAACAGCGCGAGCACCTGCGCGGCGAGCTGCTGAGCCTGCAGAACGAGCTGGAGCGGTCCTACGTCCCGGCCGTGCTCGAGCCCATGATGTCCCTGCGGCTGACGATGCAGCAGCTCAAGGTCCTCACCCTCCTCGTCGCCGAGCCCGCGGGCAGCACCATCCGGGGGCTGTCCTCCGCCATGAGAGTCTCGTTGGCCACCATGTCCGGGATCGTCGACCGGCTGGAGACGCAGGACATGATCGCGCGAACCCTGGACCCCAGCGATCAGCGGGTGCGCCGGGTGACGGTCACCGACGCCGGCCGGGACACCATCCAGCGCCTGCTGGCAGCCCGGCCCGAACTGACCCACTTCCCCCTGGACCGCCTGGCACTGGCGGACCTGGAGGCCCTCACCCAGGGCATCCGGGCGCTGGTCGCAGTCATGCAGGAGGACCTGCCCGGCTGAGCTGACGGCGTGGGTGGGCCAGTGGTCACCGGGGTTGAGGCAAGCCAGCCATGACCTGGTCCAAGGCCTCGGCGACCAGTTCCGGGACCGGCCTCTCGATCCCGTTCGACAGGTGGTGCTGCACGGTGGTGCGCACGGCGGACATGACCACGCTGACCACCAGGGACGGGTAGGCATCCCGCTCCGGGTCCAGCCCCGTCCGCTCGGCGACCGCACCGGCGAGCTCGCGGACGAACCCGGCCGAGGAGCCCAAGAGTCCGGGGTAGAGGCTGGGGTTCTCGTGGATGATCCTCATGCGTGCCCGCCACAGGTCACGGTCCACGGTCATGGTCTCCGAGAGTTCCACAAAGACCGCCTTCAGCGCCTGCAGGGGCGGCTCTGACTCTGGGCGCGTCCTCAGTGCGGAGGCCGCGTGGTGCCCCAGCTCGGGATCGTCGCCGACGATCACCTCTTCCTTGGAGCCGAAGTAGTTGAAGAGGGTGCGCTGGGAGACGTTGGCCTCCGCGGCGATCTCCTCGGTCGTGACGTTGTCCAGCCCCCGTTCGGAGGCCAGGCGCACCGCCGCCCAGCGCAGGGCCATGCGGGTGGCGCGCTTCTTGCGCTCCCGCAGGCCGCCGCCCAGGCCGTCGGGGCCGGCGTCGTGGGAGGCATCGGACGGCAGGGAAGTGGTGACCATGGAATCCCACGATACCGACTCCGCCGAGAATATGCACAAGGCGCAAACTTGCATGAACTGAAAGTTTGCGTCTACGATCGTAGGCTATCCCGTCCCTGACCGAGGAGTCCCCTCCCATGACCTCTTCCGTGGTCGCCGCCGTGCCCCCGTCGAAATCCCCCGGGCTGAGTCCCGAATCCCGCATGGTCTTCATCGGCCTGATGCTGGGCATGCTCGTGGCCGCTGTGAGCCAGACCATCGTCTCGCCCGCCATGCCCGTGATCGTCGCCGAGCTCGGCGGGATCGAGCACTACAGCTGGCTGGCCACCTCCGCCATGCTCGTCTCCGCCGTCGTCGTCCCGATCGTCGGCAAGCTCTCCGATCTCTACGGTCGGCGCTCCTTCTACATCGCCGGCCTGGTCATCTTCATGGCCGGCTCCATCCTGTCCGGGTTCGCACAGGACTTCTGGTGGCTCGTCATCGCCCGCGCCGTGCAAGGCCTGGGGATGGGCGCGCTGATGACCTTGTCCCAGACGATCATCGGGGACATCATCCCGCCCCGGCAGCGCGGCAAGTACCAGGGGTTCATGGGTGCCATCTTCGGCCTGACCTCCATCGCCGGGCCGTTGCTGGGCGGCTGGATCACGGACCACCTGGGCTGGCGCTGGCTCTTCTTCGCGGGGCTGCCCTTCGGCATCGTCGCCCTGGTGTTCATCGCCAAGTACCTGCACCTGCCGCACGTCCAGCGCAAGGCCAAGATCGACTACGCGGGCATCATCACCCTGACCGGTGCCCTGGTGACCATCCTGCTCGCCACCTCCTGGGGCGGCGCCACCTTTCCATGGAACTCCGCCGAGGTGATCGGCCTCTACATTGCCGGCGCCGTGTTCCTGGGCCTGTTCATCCCGATCGAGCTCAAGGCGGAGGAGCCGGTGCTGCCGCTGCGGCTGTTCCGCAACTCGATCTTCACCTTCTCCAACATCGCCAGCCTGGCCGTGGCCATGGGCATGTTCGGTGCCATCTTCTACGTCCCCGTCTATGCGCAGGGCGTCCTGGGCGTCAACGCCACCACGTCCGGGGCCATCATGATCCCCATGAGCGCCGCCATGATCGTGGTGGGCATCCTGGTGGGCCTGCTCATCACGAAGACCGGCAAGTACAAGATGTTCGTGGTCGGCGGCACCGTCGTCATGCTGGTGGGCTTCTGGCTGCTGACCCAGTTGCACTACGGCTCCAGCGAACTCCAGCTGACCCTGGCCATGGTTGTGGTGGGCATGGGCCTGGGCGGAGCCATGCAGACCTTCACGCTGATCGTGCAGAACGCCGTGGACCGCCGCGATCTGGGCGTGGCCACCGCCGCCACCCAGTTCTTCCGCAGTGCCGGCGGCACGGTGGGCATCGCCGTGCTCGGCACCATCATGGCCTCCCGCCTGGCCACCGCCATCCCGGAGCACCTGCCCGCAGGCACCGCCGAAGCCATGCCGGCCGGGGGCATCAGCGTGAACTCCGTGCTCGATCCGGCCCTGCTGTCCCAGCTGCCGGCGGGCATCGCCGAGGCGGTCCGCGCCGGCCTGGCCGATGCGCTGCATGGCGTCTTCATCGCCGCCATCCCGCTGGTGGTGGTGGCCATCATCGCCGCGCTGCTGATCAAGTCGGTCCCGCTGCGGGAGACCCTCGAGGAGCCGGAGTCCCCGGAATCAGAGGATTCCCCCGAGAGCGCCGAGGACGCGGGGGCCGAGCCCGCCACGGTCGCAGGAGCGGTCAACACGACCGACGCAGCCGACGCAGACCGCGGCTCGGCTGCAGGGCCCGAGGGGCGGGCACCGGCGAAGCGGTAGCCACCTCCGCGGGGATGTGCTGCGCTGGGCCTTCAGCCGACTCGGCGGCAGCACCTGAGAACCGGCTTCGAGAATCCTCCCGCCAGCGCCGTCACGCCGAGCCGTCCGGCGGTGGTGCGGGTGCTTCTGGACCGCACCGACGATATCGCGGTCA